>NZ_CP012600.1:1240912-1551092 GCF_001278705.1 Bacillus gobiensis | reverse complement strand
AAAGGTAGCTGATTTAGGAATTTCTGATCCATTTGATATGGGTTCTGCCATGGCACCGGCAGCTGCGGATACTATTGCACAGCATTTAAAGGATTTGAATCGCACGGTTGATGATTACGATTTAATTGTGACAGGGGATTTATCGGGAGTCGGAAGCCCGATATTAAAGGATCTGTTAAAAGAAGACGGGATAACGGTAGGCACCAAGCATGATGATTGCGGGCTAATGATTTATTCACCAGATCAAAATGTTCAAGCAGGCGGAAGCGGATGTGCATGCTCAGCCGTTGTTACGTATGGGCACCTCTTTAAAGAACTTGAAGCCGGAAACTTAAACAGAATCCTGGTGGTTGCAACAGGAGCGCTGCTTAGCCCAACGATGATTCAGCAAAAAGAAACGATACCGACGATTGCTCATGGAGTCGTTTTTGAACGCGCGGAAGGAAGTGTATAGGATGGAGTATGTAATCGCCTTTGTAGTTGGCGGAGCCATCTGCATTATCGGCCAGCTTTTGCTGGACGTTGTGAAGCTGACACCCGCCCATGTGATGTCTATTTTTGTCGTAACAGGCTCAATATTGGATGGCTTTGATATTTATGATAATTTTATCGAATTCGCCGGAGCGGGAGCCACGGTTCCCATCCTTAGCTTTGGACATTCATTGTTGCATGGCGCAATGCATCAAGCTCATGAGCACGGATTTATAGGGATTGGCATGGGGATTTTTGAATTGACCTCTGCCGGAATTTCTTCTGCCATCTTGTTTGCTTTCCTTGTCTCTCTAATATTTAAACCGAAAGGATAAAGAGGATGTCTGAGAAACGCAGAGTAATTTTAGTAACTGACGGAGATGATTACGCTTCTAAAACGATTGAATACATTGCGGAAAAAACAGGCGGATATTGCGTTTCAGCGTCGAAAGGAAATCCTAGTGCTCTTAGAGGAGAGGAGCTGGTTAAGTTCATATTAAGAGCTCCCAGAGAACCTGTGTTTATCATGTTTGACGATTCCGGGCTTGTCGGTGAAGGTCCTGGTGAAACAGCTCTTTCGTATGTGTCTAAGCATCCCTTAATCGAAGTGCTTGGTGTTCTAGCCGTTGCAGCAAAGACACACCAGGCTGAATGGACGAAGGTCGATGTTTGTATCGACGGCGACGGTGAACTAACCGAATTTGGAGTCGATAAAGATGGGACGAAAGAGATTGAAGTTAAACGCTTAAACGGAGATACAGTATATGGATTGGATCAATTGGATCTGCCGCTAATCGTTGGGATAGGAGATATTGGAAAAATGAGCAGGAGAGATGATTTGAAGAAAGGATCGCCAATCACTATGAAGGCAATTGAACTGATATTAGAAAGGAGTGGATTTCATGCAGAACAAGAAGGATGAAAAAAAGGTGCGGGTTTTTTCTAATCCATCGGAAAACGAGGCGTTTTTTAAAAGGCGAGTAGGAATGGGGGAAAGCTTTGATCTCGGAGTCCATAAATTTACTGTTCTTGGTCATGAAATCCAGCTTTACTACGTGAATGGATTATGCGATACGCTAACGATTATCCATCTTATGAGAGAACTGATTAACCTGAATGACAAAGATCATGACCCTGATGAAGCAGAGCGTATAATAGAAAATCGCCTGCTAAATCAGCAGGTATCAAAAGTAAAAACGCTTGATGAATCTGTTGACCAAGTACTGTCCGGTCTTGTGGCGGTCATCGTCGAAGGAACTGAATTTGCCTTTATTATAGATGTAAGAAGTTATCCGGGCCGGTCTCCGGAAGAGCCTGATACCGAAAAGGTCGTACGAGGGGCAAGAGACGGCTTTGTCGAAAATATCGTTGTTAACACTTCCCTGATAAGAAGAAGAATCAGAGATGAACGTCTACGCTATAAAATGTTGAAAGTAGGCGAGCGATCAAAGGCGGATGTATGTGTTTGTTACATAGAGGATATATCGGATCCTGATTTAGTCCAAATTATCATGAAAGAAATAAAGAATATTAAAATAGATGGATTATCAATGGGTGATAAAACGATTGAAGAATTTATTGTTAATCAAGGATACAATCCCTATCCGATGGTTCGTTATACAGAACGTGCCGATGTGGCTGCAGCACATTTGCTGGAAGGACATGTTATTGTTATTGTAGATACTTCCCCAAGCGTAATCATTACGCCGACAACAATTTTCCATCACGTTCAGCATGCTGAAGAATATAGACAAACACCAGCTGTCGGTACATTTTTAAGGTGGATCAGGTTCCTTGGCATTCTCGCTTCGACGCTGCTATTGCCTTTATGGCTCCTTTTTGTATTGGAGCCGGGTCTTTTGCCGGAGAATTTGAAGTTTATCGGTCCGAATGAAGAAACCAATATTCCTGTTATTTTTCAAATTTTTCTGGCTGAATTCGGTATAGAATTTCTACGAATGGCATCGATTCATACTCCAACCTCGTTATCTACAGCCATGGGCTTGATCGCAGCCGTGTTGATCGGCCAAATCGCCATCGATGTAGGTCTTTTTTTACCGGAGGTTATCCTTTATGCTTCTCTTGCTACGATCGGTACATATACCACTCCAAGCTATGAACTAAGCTTGGCAAACAAAATCGCCAGACTAGTCATTCTGGCTATGGTAGCTATCTTCCGGATCAATGGCTTAATTATCGGCATTACAGCTGCGATCATCATTTTGGCCAGCTTTAAGTCTCTGCAAACTCCTTATTTATGGCCGTTAATCCCGTTTAATGGGAAGGCATTATGGCAGATTTTTATCAGAACTTCAGTACCTGGTGCAAAGATCCGCCCCAGTATTGTACATCCTCAAAACCGAACACGGCAGCCTACGGATTCAGAATCGAATTGAAGAAGCCGAAAGATTGTGATATTGTATTTTTAACTAATAGGCTGAATGAGTTGGACGGCTCTAAGAAAGCCGTCCTTTGCCATGAAAGGGAAAGAGGGAATGTACATTGTTTTTACACGGCACTTCCAGACATAACGATTTAGGACATCTTGAAATCGGCGGTATAGATACAACGGAATTAGCAAAAAAATACGGCACACCGCTTTATATTTATGACATTGCGCTTGTCAGGGACAGGGCAAGAAGCTTTAAAAAAGCATTCGAAGAAGCACGTATTTCAGCTCAAGTAGCTTATGCCAGCAAGGCGTTTTCCTCCATTGCAATGGTACAAATTGCAAAAGAAGAAGGCCTCTCCCTGGACGTTGTTTCTGGCGGAGAGCTGTATACGGCTGTAGCAGCAGGATTTCCGTCGGAGCGCATACACTTCCACGGGAACAACAAAAGCTATGAAGAATTAAGCATGGCGCTCAGTCATGACGTAGGCTGTATTGTTGTTGACAATTTTCATGAAATCTCACAGCTGGAAAAGGCGGCTCGGGAGCACGGCAAAACAGTTTCTGTCCTATTGCGGGTGACGCCTGGAGTTGAAGCACATACGCATGACTATATAACGACTGGACAAGAGGATTCGAAGTTTGGATTCGATCTGCACAATGGACAGGCTGAACAAGCCGCGAAGAATGTGCTGGCATCTGATGCTTTCAATCTTTTAGGCATTCATTGTCATATCGGGTCACAAATATTTGATGCTACAGGGTTTGTGCTTGCAGCAGATAAAATATTTGCAAAATTGGCAGAGTGGAGAGAGTCCTACGGGTTTGAGCCCAAAGTACTTAATTTAGGAGGAGGATTTGGCATTCGTTATACGAAAGAAGATGAGCCGCTTCCCCCAGGGGAGTATGTGAAGCACATGATCCAAGCGGTGAAAACCAATGCGGATCGCTACAGCTTCCGTGTTCCGGAAATATGGATTGAGCCCGGAAGGTCATTAGTCGGAGATGCAGGTACGACACTTTACCAAATCGGATCAAAAAAGGTGGTCCCAGGATTAAGAGAATATGTCGCTGTAAACGGAGGAATGTCCGATAATATCAGGCCAGCCCTTTATCAAGCCAAATATGAGGCTGCGATTGCCAATAAAATGAACGCTTCACATAATAAAAAAGCCTCTGTAGCAGGCAAACTATGCGAAAGCGGAGATATGCTGATTTGGGACATTGATCTCCCGGAAACAGAAGCAGGCGATCTTCTTGCAGTATTTTGCACAGGCGCTTATGGCTACAGTATGGCGAATAATTATAATAGAATTCCGAGACCTGCTGTTGTATTTGTCGAGGATGGAAAAGATCAGCTGGTCATAAAAAGAGAAACGTTTGAAGATCTTATTCACTTAGATCTGCCTTATAAATCGATCGTCGAGCAAAAATAAACGCGATCTCATCTATTTTTTTAAGGGTAGAATAAGAAAAGCTGCTGACAAAAGTCAGCAGCTTATTTCTATGCATTCTTATGATATCTGACAGCTGGAGCACCGTCTGCATTATTTTCGCTCCCGCCACCGGTAAAAATGGAGACGATAGCGTTCCATAATGCAACAAAAAAGTCTTTTATACTTTGAAGGATGCCTTGGCCTTCCTCTGAATCAAGAAATTTTGAAATTTTGTCTTTCGCTTGGTTAAGCTGATCTCCTACTTGATTCCAATCAATGTTGACATTTTTCATGTTGTTGAATAGGGAAATGAGAGAATTCATTTGCTCTTCGGTAATTGTAACTCCTAATTCATTCGCAGAGCGATTCACGATATCGCGCAGCTCTTGCTCGTTTTCGGGGACCCCGTTTTTCGCGACCTCTTCTTTTATTTTTGCCATGAGAGCAGAAGCGTTTTCCTCCCCAATGCTTTTACCCAGTTCTGATGTCGTTACAAGCTCTTCATTGGCCACCTTTTTTACATCCTCTGGAATGGCTTTGTCTGATGAAAGCTCATAGGCTTTTATTAATCCGGTTAAAGCCGCTGTTCCAGACACCTCAAACGGCGCGGTGACATAAACGGTTGCATCCTTTACGCCAGCTGTCATAAGGGCGTTTAAATACATTTCATCCGTTATCGTGCTGATGTTTTTCGTTTTAACTTCAAGTCCAGATCCGCTCTTTTCGATTGTAATAGAAGATGATGAAAGTGCTCTTGTCCCAATTTGCCCTTTTGAAATATAATCTCCGAGGTATTTATGCTCTTCTTCATTGGATACTTTAATAATGGTTGCATTTTCAGGTGCATTCATTTCGTTTAAAATCGTCTGCTGCTGCTCCTTTGTTAAATCCTCGCCGAGAGTGACTGTAAAATCGCCTACAGCAGCATCAGCCATGCTGATTTGTGGAACACCAATCAATAATACAGCCAATATGATTCCGGCCATCCTCTTTTTCATTACGTTGACCTCCTAGGGTGAAATAAAAGCAGCTTCTGCTTCCCTTTGACTTGCCGCTTTTCAATGGAATCGATCATCTGAAAAAATAGATTCCACCTTATAGACGGTAAAACGGGAAACGAGGTTTCATTTTCGTCTTCCGCTTGTGTAGACTTTTGGCAAGTGTGTTATAATAGCCCTGAATGTTATGAAATCAGCCGTAAAATAAAAAATTTACATAGGAGAGATATAATTAAATGAAAACAGGCTACTTTTTATTGGAAAATGGAAATAAAATTGAATTTGAATTATATAATAACGATGCTCCAAACACTGTTGCAAACTTTGAAAAACTAGCGAATTCCAAATTTTATGACGGTCTGACATTTCACCGTGTGATCCCAGGTTTCGTAAGCCAAGGTGGAGACCCTAACGGTAACGGAACAGGCGGAGCTGGATACACGATTAAATGTGAAACGGAAAACAATCCAAGAACTCATATTCCAGGTTCATTATCTATGGCTCACGCAGGTAAAGACACAGGAAGTTCCCAGTTTTTCATCGTGCATGAATCACAACCCCATCTAAATGGCGTTCATACCGTTTTTGGACAAGTTACCAGCGGGCTTGAACATGCGACAAGCATGAAAAACGGTGATGTAATGAAAGAAGTAAGAGTTTTAGAAGGCTAGTCCGTTTTATTGTAACTGAACCATCTGTTTTTATTCTTAGAAAGTCAAACCAAGACTAGCGCTCGCTAGTCTTGGTTTTAAAAAAACGATCATATTTGCCCTAGAGACTGTCAGAGAATCATCGGCAGTCTTTTTTGGTGCTTTTCGCGAAACTAAAAAATCACCAACATTTGTTGGTGATTAATATTCCATATTATGTAAAATATTTTTTGGCACTTGTATAATATAAAGCTTACCAAATGAAAAAGAAAAAGTCTATATTTTTTTGGGAAATACCTGCAAAATAGGAGTTGCATTTGAAAAAACTGCTATTTAAGGAGGTTATTGAATTGTCAGAAGAAAAAATAGACCTATACAAAGAAGAGGAGAAAAAGTTGTCAGAAAAACTGGCGAAAATTCAAGAGTACTATGAAAGGCTCGAAAACATTCCCCGATATTATGGAAATGACTTTACAGAGCAGGTTCTAGAGGACAATCGAGAACGTCAGCGTGAGCAGCTAAAAAAATCATTGGAAGAACCGTATTTTGGGCGACTCGATTTTCAGGAAGACGGGAGCAAGGGAGCTGTTGAAACGTATATTGGCAAAGTCGGGGTTCAAGAGGAAAAAACAGGGAAATTGCTTGTGATCGATTGGAGGGCGCCGGTATCAACCCTCTTTTACGCGTTTTCCGGCAGCGAAGATTACGTGTTTTACCAATCGCCAGACGGAATAGTGGATGGAACGATTCATTTAAAAAGGAATATTGTCATTCGTCAAAAAAATCTGATCCGAGTTGTTGATAGCTATGTCAAAGGGGAAGAATTGAATGGCGGTGATGAATTTCTCTTGTACAAGCTCGGCGAACAAAAGGATAACAAGCTAAAAGATATTGTTTCGACGATTCAAGCAGAGCAAAATGCCATCATCCGCCATCCAAACGACAAAGCTTTGATTATTCAAGGTGTGGCGGGGAGCGGAAAAACAACAGTTGCTCTTCATCGGCTTGCTTACCTGCTTTATGAATATCGTGAGCAAATGCAGCCGGAGCGAATGATTATTTTTGCACCAAACTCGATGTTTCTTGACTATATTTCTCACGTTCTTCCAGAATTGGGAGTTGGTCATATCAAACAAACGACTTTTTCTGATTGGGCGATCATAAGTATTGGAGAAAGGATAACATTAACAGATCAGCAAGAATCCCTGAAAAAACGATTTGAAGAGAAATCCGAGAACGTTAGAAAGTTGGATCAAATCGCCGGATTTAAGGGCTCATTGGCATTTCGGGATCAGATTGATGAAATGCTGAAAGAATTTGAAGCCTCCTGTCTTCCGAAAAAAGATTTTTCTCCATGGGAAGGAGCCGTATACGAAAAGGAAAAGCTGATAGAGTGGTTGAAAACTGACGGCAAGCATTCTCCTCTCGCAATCAAGCGTTCGCGAATGCAGGCAAGGCTGAAGCGTTGGATCGAAATTGAGCTGAAAATGTTTGGAGGGCGAGAAAGACAAGAGGTGAAAAAGAAGGCAATGCAGCGTTTGCGTTCGTTTATGAACGATTGGCCAAAAGCAAGCGCGCGAAGTCTCTACGGGCGTGTGTTGAAAAAGCAATTCCGGCATGAAGAATCCTCTTTTCACAAGCTTCAAAAGGGTCAGGTTGAACAAGAGGACTTGGCACCTTTACTATATATAACACATTATCTAAACGGCATAGATAAGGAAGGAAGGTTCGATCACGTCGTTATTGATGAAGCTCAGGATTTTTCTCCGTTCCAATTGGCTGTTATAAAAGCTCGAACGAGAAAACATTCATTTACAATATTAGGAGATTTGGCACAAGGAATCTACGGCAATCAAGGAATTGAAGAGTGGCAGCGTTTTAAAGAAGTGCTAGGAGAAGATAATACTGCTCTTTTTCAAATCGAAAAAAGCTATCGGTCTACAATGGAAATTATCGAATTTGCCAATAGCATTCTCATGCATCTAGAGCCAAGGCCGGCAGTAGCCTTGCCTGTGTTCCGAAGCGGAGAGCAGGTTAGAACCCAAAAGACGGAGGCTCTAGAGCAGCACAAAGAAATCGTAAAGTGGACTCAGGAGATGGCTGAAAACCAGGTGCAAACGATGTCGATTATTGGCCGTACAGAGGAACAGTGTGAAAAAATCTATGAAAACTTAACGAAAAATGGGATTGAGGCGACATTTATCCGTGCGAAAGATCGTTCATATCAAGGGGGAATCTCTGTTTTACCAATTTATTTGTCAAAGGGCCTGGAATTTGACGCGGTCCTACTTGCAGGGGTAACACAAGAACACTATCCGAAAGACTCCTTTCATACAAAGCTCTTATATGTGGGATGCACGAGAGCTCTTCACTATCTACATTTGTTTTATGAGGAAAGACCGTCACTATTGATCGCTAACAAGGTGTAAACTTAATATGAACAACAAATGACAGAGCCTGCTGCCTGTAGCAGGTTTATTCTTTGTTGGACGTAATCTAGGCAATTTGGATTATTTAACTGCGTATATCCCATAATCCGAATTTTTTAGCGTATCATTTATTTAGAAGTGTGAAAGCGTGCACTAAAAAAGAAACCTAATAACGTCGAATTCCGTCTATTACATAAAAAGATTGGTTTCATTTTGCTAGAATAAAGGAATTATATGAAAGTAGAAGTTTAAGGATGGAGGTGTTGATTATGGGCAAGATTGTTTTGAAATTATCAGTCCTTATTCTCTTGTGCGGAATTCTTTTTAGTGTGTATTTATACGTGAATGATATTGGTATTGAGGAAGTGCCGACTGCATTGAGCCAAACCCTGTCATCAGACGATGAAAAATATACGATCTATGAATATGAAATTACGAAAAAAGATGGAACAGACTATTATGGAGTTGATAAAAACGGAACGAAAATTATTTTTAACGAAGAAAAATTGAGTGGAAACGATTCTGTAACCAAAGGAGATCATGTCAAAGCATATTTCAGTAAGTCAAACCGGATAGACGGATTGATCAAAATCGTTAAAGTAAATAAATAATTAAACAGTTTCGTTGCAATTTTCCTGCAATGACTGTAGAATGTCGAATAAGGACAAATTCATATGATGTATCCTTCGGGGCTGGGTGAAAATCCCGACCGACGGTAATAAAGCTATTGCTTTAGAGCCCGTGACCCGTTAGCATCTGCTAACGGTTGATTCAGTGAAAAGCTGGAGCCGACAGTGAAAGTCTGGATGGGAGAAGGATGAAAGTACCATGCTTTTTTAAATTTGAAAAAAGTATGGCTTATTTCTGCATTCTAATTTTACAAAACCCCGGGATTTTTGCGTTTCGAGGTTTTTTTTGCGTTTCCATTTGCAAAAGAAAGGGGGATAAAGATGGATAAGCAATTTATGCAAACAGCCATTGATTTAGCAAAAACCGCCGAAGGACAAACTGGAAAAAACCCTTTGGTCGGAGCCGTTGTTGTGAAAAATAACCAAGTGGTTGGATTAGGCGCTCATCTCATGTATGGCGAACCGCATGCCGAGGTAAACGCCCTTACGATGGCGGGATCTGCTGCAGAAGGTTCTACATTGTATGTGACGCTTGAACCATGCAATCATCATGGGAAAACTCCGCCATGCACCGAGTTGATCATTAGCTCAAGGGTCAAGCAAGTCGTAATTGGTTCCAAGGATCCCAACCCGATTGTGAATGGAAAGGGTATAAAAAGGCTGCAAGACGCCGGGATTGCCGTGACAGAAGGGATTCTAAAAGAAGAATGCGACAAATTAAACACGATGCTGTTTCATTCCTTGCGAACGGGCTTGCCTTTTGTCACTCTGAAATCAGCGGTTAGTTTAGATGGTAAAACAGCGGTTGAATCCGGAGAAAGTAAGTGGATCACAGGTGAAGAAGCACGGAAGGATGTACACCTATACAGAAGCAGTCATCAATCCATTCTGGTAGGAGTGAACACGGTCATTCAGGATGATCCGAGCTTAACTGCGCGCCTGCCGAATGTACAAAAGCAGCCCGTAAGAGTTGTGCTGGACAGTTCGTTAAAGATTCCCATACATTCAAAGGTTCTTAATGATCGTGAAGCCGAAACTTGGATTTTTACCACAAACCAAGCCAATGCTGAAAAGGTAAATTTTTTGAAGAGTGAAGGAATCCGAGTATTTCAGTCATCATCACAACAGCCTTCGGTTCGCGAAGTATTGAGAACGCTGGCAAGTGAAGGAATTTACTCAGTGTTTGTGGAAGGCGGCTCGAAAGTCCACAGCAGCTTTCTGAAAGATCAGCTTTATCAGCAGCTCATCATTTATTACGCCCCTAAATTAATCGGAGGAAAATCCTCTCCCGGTTTATTCTCTGATGTTGGATTTCAATCTATGAAAGACGTCCCCTTATTAACTATTCATTCCATTTCAAAAATAGGCAGGGATTTCAAATTAATCGCTGCGCCGTCAGTTGAGAACTTCCCAAATGGCTAAAATTGAATAAAAGGCTGGTGCGTATGTTTACTGGACTCGTAGAAGACGTTGGGAAAGTGATTCGATTCACAGGATCAAAAAAAGTGAAAACAATAACCATTGAATGCAAGAAGGTAATAGAGGGTGTGCAGCTCGGCGACAGCATCGCAGTGGACGGAGTATGCTTAACAGTTACCGAATTTGACAGACACAGCTTTTCAGCGCATGTTATGGAGGCGACGATGGAGTCTACGGCACTCGGATTTTTGAAAAACGGTTCTCTCGTCAATCTTGAGAGAGCGATGCCTGCGGATGGACGATTTGGCGGCCATTTGGTATCCGGACACGTTGATGGCATTGGCAGGGTGATCGCCACGGAACCGAGAGACGGATCGGTTTTAATTCGCTTGGAAATACCAAAAGAGGCTTCACAAAGTCTGATAGTCAAAGGATCAATTGCAATAAACGGTATCAGTTTGACTATATTTGAGCTTTCTGAAACAACTGTTACAGTGAGCATCATTCCGCACACGATGGATCATACGTCTCTAAAAAATGTGAGTACGGGTGATTATGTGAATCTGGAATGCGACATCATCGGGAAATATGTGTACAAATTTGTTCATGGAAAAAGCGATTCAAGAGGACAATTTTCATTAACTGAAGAAGCACTGAGGAAATACGGGTTTTAAAGACAGGGAGGATTGTTAAGATGTTTCATACAGTAGAAGAAGCTATCGCCTCCTTAAAACAAGGCGAAATCATTATTGTAACAGACGATGAGAATAGAGAAAACGAAGGAGATTTTATCGCTCTCGCAGAGTTTGCGACTCCTGAGGTCATAAATTTTATGGCTGTCCATGGAAGAGGGTTGATTTGTGCTCCGGTCAGCGCTCAGATCGCAGAAAAGCTGAAGCTCGATCCGATGACACGTGAAAACAAAGACTCTCTCCAAACAGCATTTACAGTCAGCATTGACCACCGCAATACCCATACAGGAATTAGTGCACATGAACGTTCATTAACGATCCAATCATTGATTCAAGAGGGTACAAAAGCGGAAGACTATAACCGGCCTGGCCACGTGTTTCCACTGATTGCAAAAGAAAATGGCGTACTAGAGAGACCCGGTCATACGGAAGCTGCTGTCGATTTGGCAAAATCCTGCGGGTCACAGCCTGCCGCCGTTATTTGTGAGATTATGAACGATGACGGCACGATGGCGCGTGTTCCCGAGCTGACAGAGATTGCAAAAAAATTCGGCTTGAAAATGATCTCAATTAAGGACTTTATTGCCTATCGTTATGAAAAGGAAAAGCTTGTTACGAGGGAAGTTGAGATCAACCTGCCGACTGATTTTGGCTCATTTAAAGCGTTCGGCTATTCAAATGCTCTGGATGATAAAGAAATCATCGCTTTAGTGGCTGGAGACCCTGCAAATGAACAGGCGCCATTAGTTCGTGTTCATTCCGAATGCCTGACTGGTGATGTATTTTTATCGGGACGATGCGATTGCGGCCCCCAGCTTCATGCGGCGCTTAGAGAAATACAAAAAGCAGGAAGCGGAGTCCTACTATACTTGAGACAGGAAGGAAGAGGCATAGGTCTTTTGAATAAGATGAGAGCCTATAAGCTTCAGGAAATGGGCTTGGATACTGTTCAGGCGAATGAAGAGCTTGGATTTCTTCCTGATCAAAGAAATTACGGGTTGGGAGCTCAAGTATTAAAAGATCTTGGATTGGCTCGTATAAATCTCTTAACGAATAACCCGGACAAAGTGAAGAGCTTAACCGAACACGGAATTACTGTTGAGAAGAGGGTTCCGATCGAAATTAAAAGCACGTCAGATAACGAAGCGTACCTAAAAACAAAAGTAGAAAAAATGGGGCACTTGCTTCATTTTTAATTGAAAGGAAATGAGGAACTAACATGAATACATTACAAGGTCAATTAATCGGCACAGATTTAAAAATCGGTATTGTTGTCGCAAGGTTTAACGAGTTTATTACCAGCAAATTATTAAGCGGTGCTGAAGATACGCTCCTTAGGCACGGTGTAAAAAAAGAAGATATTGATGTTGCATGGGTGCCGGGCGCTTTTGAAATTCCAATGATCGCGAAAAAAATGGCAGAATCAGATAAGTATGATGCTGTAATCACGCTTGGGACAGTCATTCGCGGCTCCACCTCGCATTATGATTATGTATGCAATGAAGCTGCAAAAGGAATTTCTAAAAGTTCTTTAGATACAGGTATACCTGTTATATTCGGCGTCCTGACAGTTGAAACGATTGAGCAGGCAATTGAAAGGGCTGGGACAAAAGCCGGCAATAAAGGTGCTGAAGCAGCAATTTCTGCAGTTGAAATGGCTAATTTGATCCGTGTTTTCGATTAATTCCCCTAAAACAGTTTAAAAACGTTTTGAATATGTATATAATGTGTTATGAAGCCTTCAGAGCTTTGCTTCATAAGACAATCTGGTTATATAGAGGGGTTTTTATGTTAATTCGATATAAAAAATCTTTTTCTAAAATTGCGATGGGGCTGTTGTCATTCATGCCAAATGAAAAAGATATTAAACAGCTGCAGCAAACGATTCGTAATTACGAAGAGAATCCTGACCATCAGCTTTTCTTATGGAAAGAAGGAGAAGACATCGTCGGTGCGATCGGCATAGAAAAAAAAGATGAAGAAATTATTATCCAGCACATCAGTGTCAATCCTTCCTACCGGTATCAAGGTATAGGAAAGCAAATGGTCGAAGCCATCCAGCAGCAATTCCAAGTGAATACGCTGACTCCCAATGAATTAACAAAAGGGTTTTTTAATCATTGTCAATAAATATCAAAAATTTTATATCATAATAAAAAAGCAGAGGCTTCGCATCAGCCCCTGCTTTTTTTTCGTTTTTCCAGCTGCAGCATTCGTTCATTAATGACGTCAGAGCGATCTCTCATGAAATGCTTGTGAATCAAATAACTAGTCACCGCATCATGATTTTTGCCGTCTCCTCTGCTCAGGTAGAGACTGGTGATTTGAGGGTCAGAGAATGGCAGGCTGATACTTTGATAAGGGACATTTGCAACTATTTTCTTTGAAACTGCACACAGTTGCTTAAGGAGCTCCTCGCAATCGATTCCTAGCGCGTAAATAGCATTTTTTTCTATTTCAAAAACAGCAATGGTTTTGTCTATTAACTTTTTGGCGCCGGTGAAATTTTTTCTTCGATAATGATAAAAGGCAACTGCCATTTGAATAAAACCGACCCAATAGATCTTTCGAGTTTCTGGCGGGTCTTCTTTCCAATATTCTTCAAGAATTTCATGGCATTCAAAATAATCTCTTGTGACATGAAATTCATAAAGATAATCAATATAAGCGTCTGGGTACAATCTTTACTTACTCCCCTTTCATTCCAAGTGTAACATAAGCAGCAAAAAGGAAGAAAGAAGCAAGGAGCGTTCTGGATTGAACGCTCGGGATAAATTTAGTACAGCCAAGCAGCGCCAACAATAATTAGCAGAATAAACAACACTACGATTAATGAAAATCCGCCACCGTAATTAAAGCCTTTATCTCCCATGATATGGCCTCCTTTTCATCAGTTTTTGCATTTACACTGGTATCATATGTGTGTTTGACCAAATGGGTATGGGCGATTCCCCATTTTTTAGGCAATTCAAAATATCGAACGTACGATGTCCTTTCAAGAAATATTGGACGAGGCTAAGTAGGTGAATTATACTAAAGGTTAGCCGATGAAATGGCTGTAATGTTTTTTGAAATGGTGAGGCTAAAAAAATGGAATACCACGTGAAAATTGATGCATTTGAAGGACCTTTGGATCTTTTGCTCCATTTAATCAATAATTTAGAAATTGAAATATACGATATTCCCGTTGCGGAAATTACCGAGCAGTATTTGTTATATGTCCATGCCATGCAAGTGCTTGAACTCGACATCGCCAGCGAATATCTGGTGATGGCAGCTACCCTTTTAAGCATAAAAAGCAAAATGCTCTTGCCAAAGCAAGAAGAAGAGCTGTTTGACGATGAATTTTCTGAAGAAGAAGATCCGCGAGAAGAATTAATCGAAAAGCTGATTGAGTATAAAAAATATAAAAACGCTGCGAAATCGTTAAAAGAGCGCGAAGAAGATCGTCAAAACGCATTTTCAAAGCCTCCGAGTGATCTAAGTGAATATGCCAAGGAAGCAGAAATGAAAAATGAGAAATTATCCGTATCTGTTTATGACATGCTTGGTGCTTTTCAAAAAATGATGAATCGAAAAAAGCTAAATAAGCCTGAAGAAACAACGATTTCGCGACAAGAGATTCCTATAGAGGATCGTATGAACCAAATCATGGATTTTTTGAAAGTTTCAAAGAAACGAATCAAATTCGAAGAGCTCTTTCCTCACGAACAAAAGGATCATATGGTCGTCACTTTTTTGGCTGTTTTAGAATTGATGAAAAATCAACAGATTCGAATTGAACAAAAGCATAATTTTTCAGATATTTTTATAACAGGGAGTGATACCATTTATGACACTTGAAATCGTTAATTGGAAAGCCATCATAGAAGCACTGCTTTACGCTGCAGGAGATGAGGGGCTTAACAGCCAGCAATTGGCTAAGGTGCTTGAGATCGATCAACCCCAACTTGAAAGCATAATGGCCGACATGAAAGAATACTATCAACAGGAAGACAGAGGTCTTGAACTTGTTGAATACGGCGATATTTATATGCTGTCGACAAAAAAAGAATTTGCACCCTATTTAAAACGCTTGGTTGAAGTCCCGGCAAAAGGACTTTCCCAAGCTTCTTTAGAGGTATTGGCGATCGTATCTTATAAACAGCCGATTACCAGAGCTGAAATAGAGGAAATTCGCGGGGTGAAATCTGAACGCGTACTGTACAGCCTTGTCAATAAAGCTCTTTTATGTGAAGTTGGCCGTGCCGATGGTCCAGGACGTGCCATATTATATGGTACAACCTCTGTATTTTTGGAGCAGTTTGGCTTGAAATCCATCGATGAGCTTCCTCCGCTTTCCGATCACGTCGATGACAGCTCAATACAGAAGGAAGCGGATTTATTCTATGAAAACTTTAACGAAGCCTTTTCAGACTTGAAATAAATGTACATGGAGAACGGGGATATAAAAAGCCAATATCCAGAAGGCGAAAGGAAGGATATTGATATTGAATTCGTATGCAACGCTCAGAGCTAAGCTTGAATTTACTAGTGAATCATTATCTCGGGTATCAAAGGCTCTCAGCCATTTTTTAAATCATATCACCATTGATTCCATATGTGTGAAAAACGAAAAAGGTGAAATGAATTACGAGTATTGCTCTGATCTTCTCAGTGACCTGCGGAAAATCGAAGTCTATTGTGCGGAAGGAAATGAAGCCTGCAGAAGGCTGCTGAGATCTGCTGCTTTTCCCGAAGAGGCAGCAGAAATGACTTTAAAGCGAATCTATTACAAATGCATTGAAAATTTTTTTTCTCCGAAAAAAGAAGCATGGTATGAAGACAGCCGAGCGGCATATACAGGAGATACGTCAGTGCATTTCTATCAAGAGGTTGCCGATTCGCTAAAAACAGTGATGGAAGATCTTGAAAATGAATTTCTTCCAATAAGGGAGAATCTGCAATGCTATGAATCGAACGTGCAATCGTCTTAAAAAAAGATAGTATAATATATTCCGGCTTGTGGGGAACGAATTTCCTCTCGAGCCTTTTTTCGTGTTCAGATCTTTTTTGAGGCATTATTCATATCTAGTGATCATACGCATAGACTTGTACAAATGACTACAAGGACGTGAAGAGAGTGCGCCTATATCAAAAATGCATGATGCTCCTGCTTGTTTCAGTTATTATTCTCCCGCTTATTCTAGCTAATAAAGCAAAGGCTTCCCTTGAAATTAGCGCCAAAAGCGCGATACTTATAGATGCCAATTCCGGAAGGGTCTTATTTGCGAAGGACGAGCATGAAAAAAGAAGGATCGCAAGCATTACCAAAATTATGACTGCTATACTTGCGATTGAGTCAGGCAAGCTCAATGAGACCGTTAAGGTAAGCGATCTTGCGGCAAGAGCTGAAGGCTCGAGGATTTATTTAGAGAAAGGACAAGAGATAAAGCTTGAGGATCTAGTTTACGGACTGATGCTTCGCTCAGGAAATGACTCGGCCGTTGCTATCGCGGAGCATGTGGGGGGAAGCTTGGACGGATTCATTTATATGATGAATCAAAAAGCAGAGCAAATAGGTATGAAGAATACACTCTTTCAAAATCCCCACGGCCTTGACGACCATGAAAATCATTTTTCAACAGCGTACGATATGGCTGTTTTGACAAAATATGCATTGCAGAATGCAACTTATAAAAAAGTTGCCGGGACCAAAAATTATCGTGCAAAAACAATGGAAGGGTATTGGAAAAACAAGAACAAATTGCTGACCGGCCTCTATGAATACAGTACGGGCGGTAAAACAGGCTATACAAAGCTGGCAAAACGAACACTCGTTTCAACCGCCGAGAAAGATAAGTCAAGCCTCATCGCGGTAACAATTGACGCACCTGATGATTGGAATGACCACATCTCTATGTTTAACAAGGCTTTTTCGACTTACAAGACCTATTCAATTATGAAAAAAGGCTATATTAAAGGCGTAGATAAGAAAATCTATCAAAACAAAATATTTATTAATAGGGATATCTCTTATTTAATGACCGAGGAGGAAAAGAAGAATGTTGTGATCAAAACGAGCTTGCTAAAGCCAAATAAATCGTGGGAGAAAAACCAAGAGAAAATTCCGGAAATCGTCGGACAAATGAGGGTCCAGCTTGACGGAAAAACGATAGCTGAAGTCCCTGTCTATTATCCGAATGACCGAAACACCCCGCCGAAAGTGAGCTTCTTCGATTCTTTTCAATCTGTATTTATGCAGCTGACTGGCGGTGCAAAATGGTCAATATAATATGGGTTTTTCTTACCGTTGTCGGACTGGTTTTTGCATTTTTTAATGGAACGATGAATGAAGTGAACGAAGCGATTTTTAATGGGGCAAAAGAAGCGATTACGATTTCAATTGGTCTTATGAGTGTGCTTGTATTTTGGCTGGGACTTATGAAAATTGCTGAGCAGTCAGGCTTGCTCGCTTTTTTTAGCCGGATGCTCCGGCCGTTTATTTCAAGATTATTTCCAGATATTCCGAGTGACCATCCGGCGATGGGATATATCCTGTCCAATTTGATGGCAAACTTTTTTGGGCTTGGAAATGCGGCAACTCCTTTAGGCATAAAGGCTATGGAACAAATGAAAAAGCTGAATGGCAATAAAAATGAAGCAAGCAGGTCGATGATTACCTTTCTGGCCGTAAACACATCTTGCATTACATTGGTTCCCACTACTGTCATTGCTGTCCGTATGAGCTATGATGCGAAAGCCCCCACTGATATAGTCGGACCTACCATCGCTGCAACATTGATTTCGGGAATCGGTGCCATTTTAATTGACAGGTATTTTTACCATCGGAGAAAAAGAAAGGACGGGCTTTGATGGATTTTATCAATTTGCTGTCGCTGGCTATTATCCCAATCCTGATTGCAGGTATATTACTCTACGGCACGTATAAAAAAGTCCCGACGTATGAAGCATTTGTTGACGGGGGAAAGGAAGGCATTGAAATTGCGTTTTCGATCATTCCGTATTTGGTGGGCATGCTCGTCGCCGTGACTGTCTTTCGGGCATCAGGGGCAATGGAATTTCTAATGAATCTAGCGGCGCCATTTTTTGCAAGCCTTGGAGTGCCGACTGAAATTGTTCCTCTCGCTTTTATCCGGCCGATTTCAGGATCAGCGGCACTTGGCATGACAACGGACTTGATCGCGACTTACGGGCCTGATTCTTACATTGGAAGGCTCGCTTCTGTTATGCAAGGCTCAACAGATACGACTCTGTATATATTGACGGTTTATTTCGGCGCTGTCGGCATTCAGAAAATGGGAGACGCCTTAAAGGTGGGGCTTCTTGCGGACTTAATAGGAATTATTGCCTCGATTGTAATTGTCATGATATTATTCGGGAGCGCCTAGACAGGTGCTTTTTGTTCTTGCCAGACTTGTTTGTTTTGATAGAAAAACGTATGATAGACCCTGAGGTGAGCAAAATGGAAAGATTGCAAAAGGTAATCGCTCATGCCGGAATTGCATCGAGACGAAAAGCAGAAGAATTAATCAAAGAAGGTAAGGTGACGGTTAACGGCAAGACGATCAATGAACTTGGTGTTAAGGTTACCGGTACCGACAGAATTGAAGTAAATGGGGTAAAAATTGAAAGAGAAGAACCCGTTTATTTTTTGCTATATAAACCAAGAGGAGTGATCTCTGCTTCTGAGGATGACAAAGGACGGAAGGTAGTTACCGATTTTTTCGAAGAAGTTCAGCAAAGGATCTATCCGATTGGCAGGCTGGACTATGACACAAGCGGTCTGCTTCTGTTAACCAATGACGGGGAATTTGCTAATCTTTTGATGCATCCAAGATACGAAGTGGACAAAGTATATGTAGCAAAAGTAAAAGGAATTCCGCCGAAGGAGACGCTGAAAAAGCTGGAAAGAGGCATTCAGCTTGAGGACGGAAAAACCGCTCCGGCAAAAGTGAAAATGCTGTCGCTGGATAAACGAAAGCAAACGAGCATAATTCAGCTGACGATTCACGAGGGGCGCAACAGGCAGGTACGCAGAATGCTAGAAGCCATTGGCCATGAAGTTTTGAAATTAAAAAGGGAAGAATACGGATTTTTAAATTTACACGGATTGCGTACTGGGGATGCAAGAGAGCTAACCCCACATGAGGTAAAGAGGCTTCGGGCCATGGCAGCGCACGGAAAAACCACTTTCTGATGTCACACAACCTTCAAAAAAGAAAAAACCGCTATTCTTAATAAAATGCTATAATTTAGCTGATATGCGTTGGATGGGAGTGACGGATAATGGGACGAAAACGATTAGTTATTCGGACAGGCATTCTCCTTGTGTTAATGGGAACGCTTGCATACACGCTTTATAATGCTGTATTTGCCTCTGAAGAAAAGATTTCGGAAGGATCAAAAGCTCCCAATTTTGCCTTGCAAACGATGGACGGAAATGAAATAGAGCTAGACGATTTAAAAGGGAAGGGAGTCTTTTTAAACTTCTGGGGAACGTGGTGTGAGCCCTGCAAAAAGGAGTTCCCGTATATGGCAAATCAGTATCGGGAATTTAAGGATCAAGGAGTAGAAGTGGTTGCAGTCAACGTAGGGGAATCGAATCTGGCGGTCAATAACTTTCGTGAAAGCTATGAAGTGAATTTTCCAGTTGTAATCGATAAAGACAGACAGGTACTTGAGGCTTATGATGTAAATCCTTTGCCGACAACGTTTTTGATCAGTCCTGAAGGCAAGGTGGTAAAGGTTGTCACTGGATCAATGACAGAGCGGATGATCTATGATTATATGAATATGATTAAGCCGGATTAAGGAGCTTGCTCATGAATGAAGTGAAATGTGAATGCGGACATGTTAACCCTTTTGGTACGGTACTTTGCGAGGCTTGCGGGAAGCCATTAATTGATGACGGAAAAAAGCTTTTAGACATGCGCTACGATGGAAGTGCAAGGCGCTCTCAGGTTTACAAAAAAACGAGCATTGATAAGGTATGGAATTTTTTCTCCTCGGTAAAGGTTGGAGTTTGGTTGATTGTAATTACCCTTGTTGCTTCAGCGATAGGATCCTTTCTTCCACAGGAAACGTTCTTGCCTAGAAATGCACAAGCAAATACATATTATAAAGAGCAATATGGGCTATTTGGAGACATCTATTATTTTTTAGGGTTCCATAACCTTTATGGTTCATGGTGGTACTTGCTGCTCATTGCTTCCATTGGGATTTCTCTTGTAATTTGCAGTCTTGACCGCGTGATTCCTCTTTATCGGGCATTAAAGAAGCAAAGAACGGTGCGGAATGAAAATTTTATGGAGAGACAGAGGATTTTCAGCCGGACGGATAAAGAGCTTTCAGCTGACTTAAGCCAAAAACTATATCAGCTTATGAAAAAGAAGAGATATAGAGTAAGAGAAGAAAACGGCAATTTGTTTGCCGAAAAAGGAAGATTCTCGAGGTGGGGGCCTTATGTGAATCACATTGGGCTTATTATTTTTTTGGTTGGAGCGATGCTGAGATTTGTTCCGGGAATATACGTGGATGAGGTTCTTTGGATAAGAGAAGGAGAAACACTTCCCATACCCGGAACAGACGGCGAGTACTACTTAAAAAATAACCAGTTTATTCGTGAAACCTACAACAGCCAAAACGAAAAAGAGATTTTTTCTGAGGCGATTAATGCAGCCGGAGATGGAAGTGTCGCAAAGAATTTTCAAACGAACGTGGAGCTTTTTAATCGGGAAGACACTATTGTCCACGGGAAAACTCCCGAGCTTTCCAAGATTAAAGACGAAGAAATTAAGGTAAATGAACCGTTGAAATTTGATTCTTTTGCTTTATATCAAGTCGATTTTAAAGAAAGTGAACTAAATCAAATGGCGTTTCAGCTCATTCAAAAATCGAACGGCAAATCCTTTGGCAGGATCAAGGTCGATCTCGTAAATCCTGAAGCAAACTACGATCTTGGTAACGGTTACAAAGTGAAGCTATCAAGCTATTTGCCTGACTTTTATTTCAATAGCTCCGGTGAGCCCGATACAAAATCGAGGGTTCCAAACAATCCGGCCTTTGTCTTTACAATGATTACGCCGGATCATCCGGATGGCGAGAAGAGCTTTGTGGCGATTCAGGAAACGATCGAACCCTCAGGAGAAAATGAGTTTCAAATGAAGTTTGACGGAGTGGAAACAAAAAACGTATCTGGTCTAACGGTTCGAAAGGATTTAACGCTTCCTGTTTTGGCGGTTGGAGGCATCATCTTCATGATTGGAGTAGTACAAGGCATGTACTGGCAGCATAGGCGAATTTGGATAAGGTCTTCTGAGAGCGGGATTTTGCTTGCAGGACATACAAACAAGAACTGGCATGGGCTTCAAAAGGAGATCAGTCAATTGATTGACGGTGAATTAGCCCCTCCTGAAGATCAATCACACTTGCAAAAAAAAGCTGCTAAAATTGTATAGAGGAGGGATTTGATGATTTCAAGCGGTAATTTTCTATTTGCAGCATTTCTTTTATATTTAGCAGGAACCGTTTTTTTTGGAGGAACGATTCGCAGCCAATCAGCTAAAACCAATAAGAAAACATGGTGGGGTACTGTCGCGATAGCACTTGCGATTATAGGCTTGCTTTGCCATATTAGCTATTTTATTACCCGCTGGATTGTCTCGGGGCATGCTCCGATAAGCAACATGTTTGAATTTACGACTGCGTTCGGAATGATGATTGTTTTGGCATTTATCATTATTTATTTTATTTATCAATCGTATATTCTCGGTTTATTTACATTACCCTTATCACTCTTGTTAATTGCATACGGGAGCATGTTTCCAAGTGAAGTCTCTCCGCTGATCCCTTCCTTGCAAAGCAACTGGCTCTACATTCATGTGACAACAGCAGCTCTCGGACAAGGAATTCTGACGATCAGCTTTATTAGCGGCGTTATTTATTTGCTTCGTTCAACGGATCAAACTGTTTCGAACAGGAAAACATTTTTTCTGGAACTGATAATGTTTTTTGTCGTCGTAACCCTTGCATATATTGCTGTCACCTCTGCCTTCCGGATCATGGATTACCGGGCGGAGTTTAACTGGATAGATCAAAACGGGAAACAGGCGAACATGGTTTATGAGCTTCCTGCGATCGTCGGTCCGAATGAAGGAAAGTTATTAACAGAAGGGAAAATGGAGCCTCTCGTCGATGTGCCGCCGCTTTTTTCCGGGAGAAAACTAAATACCGTTATTTGGTCCTTTTGTCTAGGGCTTGTATTATATGGGGTTATTCGAGTGATCATAAGAATGCGTATCAGCGCGTTTTTAAAGAAATTTGTCAATCGGGTTAACTTGGATGTCATGGATGAAATCGGATATCGAGCCGTCTCAATCGGGTTTCCGGTCTTTACGTTGGGCGCACTGATTTTTGCAATGATTTGGGCGCAGCTCGCGTGGTCGCGGTTTTGGGGCTGGGATCCGAAGGAGGTATGGGCCCTGATTACTTTTTTATTTTATGCTGCCTATCTTCACCTTCGATTATCAAGGGGCTGGCATGGCGAAAAGTCAGCATGGCTCGGGGTTGTGGGCTTTGCAATTATTATGTTTAACTTAATTTTTGTCAATCTTGTCATTGCCGGGCTGCATTCCTATGCGTAATAAAAGCCGCTTTTTTTATCGAAAAAGAACTTTATGATAATCTAAACGTATGTAAATGAAACTGGAGGTCCGGCCATATGGAACAAGCAGAAGAAATAAAAATACTCGTTGTCGATGATGAGGCTAGAATACGCCGCCTTCTCAAAATGTATTTAGAAAGAGAAGACTATCAAATCGAAGAGGCTGAAAACGGTGATGAAGCAATAGAAAAAGGGTTGTCAACAGACTACGACCTGATATTGCTTGATCTAATGATGCCAGGTACAGATGGCATAGAAGTCTGCAGGGTTATCCGGGATAAGAAAGCGACCCCGATTATTATGCTGACGGCAAAAGGGGAGGAAGCAAATCGAGTTCAAGGATTTGAAGTCGGAACCGATGACTATATTGTCAAGCCTTTTAGCCCGAGAGAAGTTGTATTGAGAGTAAAGGCATTGCTAAGAAGATCTTCAAGAACTTCTTATTTAACCACGGAAACGACAGCCAAGGATGTTCTTGTCTTTCCCCATTTGTCGATTGACCATGATGCGCACAGAGTCACTGCTGATGGAACTGATGTCAGCCTGACTCCGAAGGAATACGAGCTTCTCTATTTTTTAGCTAAATCACCGGATAAGGTATTTGATAGAGAAAAGCTTCTCAAAGAAGTTTGGCAGTATGATTTTTTTGGTGATTTACGGACAGTCGACACACACGTTAAGCGACTTCGCGAAAAACTGAGCAAGGTTTCTCCGGAAGCAGCCAAAAAGATTGTGACCGTTTGGGGAGTGGGGTATAAATTTGAGGTCGGGGCTGAATGAAATTTTGGAAGAGTGTTGTCGGAAAGCTTTGGATTACCATTCTTCTCCTCGTCTCCTTCGTATTATTCATTTTGACTATCCTGCTGCTTGAATTTATCGAAAACTATCATGTTGAAGAGGCAGAAAATGAATTAACACAGCTTGCAAACAAAGTGGCGGTTATCCTTGGAAATCATGAGGACCAGAGCCAAGCAAGATCGATTGCTTGGGAATTAGCAGACGAGCTGACAAGCATTGCCATTGTGGAAAATGAAAAAGAATATTGGTATTCTCCCGGAAAAAAAGACCTTCCGAGCTCTATTACATTACAGGAAATAAACGGTGATCCCGAGCTTAAGCAGGCGCTTGCCAGTCACAAAAGAGTGAGCAAACGAAAGGACCATGAAAGCGGAGATAAGGATGAACGGCTGATTGTAGGTGTTCCGTATGATTCCGGCAGCCAGCAAGGGATGGTTTTCTTATCCCAATCTCTTCTTGCGGTGAAAGATACGACGGCACATACGACACGATATATTGTTTTGGCCGCAGGAATTGCCATTATTCTTACAACCGTGTTTGCCTTCTTTTTATCGAGCCGTGTCACCTATCCACTTAGAAAAATGAAAGAAAGCGCCCAGGAACTCGCTAAGGGAAAATTCCATACGAAGATTCCGAAGCTGACAAATGATGAAATTGGCGAGCTTGCTGTTGCCTTTAACCAAATGGGAAGGCAATTGAAATTTCATATTACGGCATTGAATCAGGAGAAAGAGCACTTATCCAACATATTAAGCAGTATGGCCGATGGCGTCATTACAATTAATATTGACGGAACGATCTTAATGACTAACCCACCTGCTGAACGTTTTTTGCAGTCGTGGTATTACGAGAGAAATATGGACGTAAAGGAAGGCGAAGAGCTGCCTCCCGAAGCAAATGAAGTGTTTCAGAGAGCGGTCAGTACGGAAAAAGAGCAAGTAGTCGAAATAACGCTCCAGAACAGAAGCTGGGTATTACTGATGAGCCCGCTGTATAACCAGACGGATGTGAGAGGCGCTGTAGCCGTATTGCGCGATATGACAGAAGAGAGAACGTTGGAAAAGCTCAGAAAAGATTTTATTGCGAATGTCAGCCATGAATTGCGAACGCCGATCTCTATGCTTCAAGGCTATAGTGAAGCGATTGTTGACGATATTGCTAGCTCAGAAAACGAGAAAAAAGAAATCGCCAAGGTGATTCATGAGGAATCGCTCCGCATGGGCCGGCTCGTGAACGATTTGCTTGATCTGGCAAGAATGGAAGCCGGTCATATTGCACTTTCATATGAATCTGTTGAACTAAAAGAGTTCTTTGTGAAAGTTCTTCGCAAGTTCCAGGGGATCGCAAAGGAGAAAGACATTTCCTTGACTAGTAATCTGGAGTTATCACAAGGGTTATTCCAAATGGATCCGGATAAAATCGAACAGGTGCTGACGAATTTAATCGATAATGCCATTCGCCATACAGAAAAGGGCGGATGCGTGTCGGTGAATGTCCGAACTTTGAATGAAGGCCTGAAAATTGAAATATCCGATACAGGATTAGGAATTTCAGAAGACGATTTACCGTACATTTTTGAACGCTTTTATAAAGCGGATAAAGCCAGAACAAGAGGGGAAGCAGGAACAGGCTTAGGTCTTGCGATCGTAAAAAATATCGTGAATGCCCATAATGGGACGATTCATGTTCACAGCAAGCTAAATGAAGGAACGCAATTCACTTTATTCATACCGCATTAACGGGCAGTGGGATTTAGGCCAATAAAGAAGTCTAATTGGTAGAACTACTGCCTGTAAAAGCTAGGATTGGCCTCACCTTATCCTTCCGCATTTACGGTTTTGAAAAGAACAAATGATGATCCGTGAAGGAAAATGCTTCACGGATATTTCATTTGTCTAGTTTTGACGAACAATCTTGTTTCATGCGAAACATAGACCGTTTTACCTGGGAGGGAATTGGAATATTAAGATAAAATTAAGGGATTTTTCCTTTCAATTCTTTCACTCGCGTAATATAGTTGTAATGTAACTTTTTTTAGTTGCATACGACAATAATGTGAACGGAGGTTTTTCCTTTGGAAGAAACCTTTCAAAGAATATATGAAAACTACCACAACGATATATTCCAATTTTTATTCTATATGGTGAAAGATAAATCTCAAGCTGAGGATCTAGTTCAAGAAGTATACATAAGAGTGCTTAAATCCTATAAAAACTTTGAAGGCAGGAGCAGTGAAAAAACCTGGCTGCTATCGATTGCAAGGCACGTCGCCATTGATTGGTTTAGAAAGCAGCAAACATTAAGGCAGCGAATGCTCGGGACTTTCGATTGGGATAAGCAGGAAATCAAAGACTCGCAGCAGCTTCCAGATGAATTGGTTGAGCAAAATGAAAATTTGCAGGAAATTTACAATGCATTAGATGAATGTACGATCGACCAAAGATCGGTTATTATTCTCAGATTTATCCATGGGTTTTCGATATCCGAAACGGCTGAGGCGTTGACGTTCTCTGAAAGCAAAGTAAAAACAACACAGCATAGAGGTTTAAAATCACTTCGCAAACATCTGGAGCTTTTGAAGGAGGAACAGGGATTTGAAGAAGAACGAGTGGAACGAAGAACGGATAAAGGTATTACTAAATCAACTTCCAACAGTTAAGGACCAACGTTCAGCTCAACAGGTATATAAGCAGCTTCTCATGGCTAAGCAAGAGAAAAAGAAGAATAAACATTGGGTGTGGCCTGTTCTAGCGTCATTTGCTGTTCTCTTTCTCGCTTTCCTTATTGCTCCTGTATTTTTTAAAGGGAATCAAAACGCTTCCGAATCATCTGAGAGCAATTTGCAAATGAAAGAGGAAGCATCTACTGATGATTCAGCTGTAACTTTTCAAAAAGAGATTGAAAAGGATGCTGGGCTAGAGCAGTCTTCTGAAGAGACAAATGAAAAATCACTGATCGTTCCTGCAAGGGATGCAAAGCGTTATTTCACGGTTGCATTTACGGATGCTGCTATGGCGTCCGTTATTCCAGTAAGTATCGAAAAATCGACCGAAACGGAAAACATAAATGATATTATAAAGAAATATGACAAACTAAAGCTGAAAGATCTTGGCTTATTTAAACCTCCTTTTTACGATAATATGAAGATTGAAGAGGATAGCGGCAATAAAGAGGTTACAGTTTTCTTATCTAAAAATGATGATCTTTCATCTTCCGCTGAATCTCAATGGTTTGAAAAGCTCCTAAAAGAAACAATGAAATGGAGCCCGTATGATAGAGTTCAAATTAAAGGCAATGCAAGTGTAGCAGGCGACTTGCTTGGAGGAATGGAAGAAATCGAAAAAATACAAGAAAAAAATGCTTATCTTAAGTATGAAACCGATTCAGGCGAAAGATATCTCATGCCTACTGAGCAGTCTTTTAATACAGTCGAGGAAGCATTTGATTCAATGAAAATTGCCTTCGGAGCCGAACAAATCAAGCCGCTTATGCCGGACGGCTTGTCCATTGAATCTGTTCAAAGCGAAGGACATGAACTTATCGTAAATTTTTCTGATACAAAAGAACAGATACAACCTGCAGATGAGCTGGCGATGCTTGAGGGGATAATGCTGACAGCGAAGGAGTTCGGCTATCAACAGGTTCTTTTCACAAATTTATCGAAAACAAGGATCGGGTCATATGATGTAACAAAGCCAATAGATGTTCCAGCTGCCCCGAATCCGATTAAAATAAATTGATGAAGGCCCTTTTTAGGGTCTTTTTTATTTTTCTCTAATAACGTTGAACGAAAGAATACATGTATAAAAAAAGTATATTTTCCCAATACTAAGCTGTCATGAGTATATTAGGAGGGAATCTTTTTGAAATTTTGTCATGCTGTAAGTCTTCTCATCTCTGGAATTCTTCTGCTTTGTTTAGTTGTGCGCACGCCTTTTGCAATAGCTGAGGAATCAAAAGGGAAGGATTGGATACAGCCGGTAAAAGGAGAGCTCACAGATTTATTTGGGACAAGAGAAGGTAAGCATAAGGGAATTGATATCGCTGCTTCAGAAGGTGAAGAAATTCGTGCCGTAGATGATGGGGTTGTAGAAAAGTCATATTACTCTTCATCATACGGACATGTGATTTTTTTGGCGCATGAAGACGGCTATGAAACCGTTTATGCTCATTTAAGCAAACGCATGTATCGTGAAGGTGAAAAGGTAAAAAGGGGCGAAGTCATTGGGATTATCGGAAATACGGGTATCTCGACAGGCACACACCTTCATTTTGAAGTGCATCGGGGAAACTGGACGCCGGACAAACGATTTGCGGTTGATCCATTACATATGATCAAAAAAGACCAATTTCAAGAGCAAACTGTACCTGTACAAGCAAAAACAAGTGTGAACAATAAGAAATTGATGGACGTAACGGTGAAAAAAGGGGATACCCTTTGGTCAATTGCAAAAGAACATCATTCAACAGTTGTTGAGTTAATGAAAATAAATGAGCTTAAATCTGCAGCGATCGCTCCCGGTGATAAGCTTTTTCTATCGGCACATGGCGAGTCAACGAGAATGTATGTGGTGAAAAAAGGAGATACGTTATTTAGCGTAGCGAATAAAAACGGAATGTCCGTTCAAAAATTGCAGCGCATGAACAATCTTAAAACTACGGTGATACATATGAATCAAAAACTATATGTCATCACTGATCCGATTTAAAAAGATCCTCAGCATATAGCTGAGGATCTCATAAATTGAATCATTAATTAGGCAAATCGATTGAACGAACAGACACTATGTCAGATATGCTTTTCAGCTTTTCGACAATTTCTTCTTCTAATTGGCGATCAAACGAGAGCATCATGATTGCTTCTCCGCCTTTTTCTTTTCGTCCTACCTGCATCGTAGCGATGTTGACTCCATGTTCTCCCAAAATCTGTCCAACATTGCCGATAATTCCCGGCATATCACGATGATGAATATAAATGAGGTGGCCAGATGGATAGAAATCTATCGTAAATCCATTTATAGAAACGATTCGTCCTCCAATGTGAGGAATGTGTGTAGCCATTAGAGTAAATGTAGAGTAATCTCCTGTTACTTTTACAGAAATAGTGTTTTCGTAACCGCTGTCGGCAGTTGAAAACTTTTCGCTAAAGCTGATTCCTCGTTCTCTGGCGATCATACCAACATTAACTTCATTCACAGTGGAATCAACGCGTTGGCTGATAAAGCTGGCTAAAAGGCTTTTTGTAATAAAGGAAGTTTCTAAATCTTCAATAGACCCTTCATATTCGATCGCAACATCTTTAACTGGTTCCCGCATACATTGAGAGACAAGATTTCCGATTCTTGAAGCCAGTTGATGATACGGTTGGATTTTGGTGAACGCATCTTTGCTCATGGCAGGCAAATTGATAGCCGAATGAACTGGCTGGCCTTTAGCGTATTGCAGAACCTCTTCAGATACCTGCGCAGCTACATTTAACTGTGCCTCTTTTGTAGATGCTCCAAGATGAGGAGTAGCAACAACATTTGGGTGATCCACTAGTTTATTGTCCACTGGAGGCTCTACCTCAAAAACATCTAATGCAGCACCTGCAACTTGTCCGCTTTCCAATGCTTCATAAAGAGCCTCTTCATCAATGATCCCGCCTCGGGCACAGTTTATCAGGCGAACGCCTTTTTTCGTTTTTGCAATCGTTTCTCTGTTTAAAAGCCCTTTCGTATCCTTTGTTAAAGGGGTATGGACGGTAATAATGTCGGCAGCAGACAGCAGTTCATCAAATGTACTTGAAGTCACTCCTAGCTTTTCTGCGCGGTCTTGGGTAAGGAATGGGTCGAAAACATGTACCGTCATTCCGAATGCTTTCGCCCGATAAGCGATCTCGCTTCCGATTCTTCCCATTCCGACGATTCCTAATGTCTTCCCATAAAGTTCAGCACCGACAAACGCTGTCCGGTTCCATTCTTTTGATTTCACAGAAATATTTGCTTGGGGGATATGTCTCATTAAAGAAGCAAACATTGCAAAGGTATGCTCTGCAGTTGAAATGGTATTGCCGTTAGGAGCGTTAATGACGATTACGCCGTGCTTTGTCGCTTCGTCTATGTCAATGTTGTCGACACCGACCCCGGCGCGTGCCACAATTTTTAATGAAGTCATCTTTTGAAAGAGATCTTCAGTTACCTTGGTTGCACTTCTTACCAAAAGCCCATGAAATGTATGTAATTCATCTTCGACTTCTGATACGTTTTTCTGTACGATTTCAATTAATTCAGAATTCAATAAGGGTTTTAACCCGTCGTTGCTCATTTTATCAGAGACCAGCACTCGAAACATTGTAAGATTTCCTCCTAATTATACTTCATAAATATTGATAATTTATCACAGAAACACTCAAAGTGTCAATGCTTAGGTAAAGCAGTAAAGCGTTAAACCTCTTGGGCGACTTTATTAACTAAGAAAATATTCGTAACGTATTCCTAATGCCAGAATCATTTTTATTCGGAAATACGAAAATCAGAGGTGCGCTCTAATAGTACTTATACAGTATACTCGATTATTAAACAATATTCTGTACATATTTTCACAAAACGTATATAATATTAAAAAATATTGATCAATCTTCGGGGCAGGGTGAAAGTCCCTACCGGCGGTGATAAGCATATTGCTTTAAGCCCGCGAGCCTTTTTTTTCGGGCAGGATTCGGTGAAATTCCGAAGCCGACAGTATAGTCTGGATGGGAGAAGATGGAGGTTCATTCGTTTAAAATGGAACATTTTAGACGTTTATTTGATCTGCTGTCGATTCAACCCCGTTTATTACAAATAAACGGGGTTTTAGTGTCGCAGTCAGATGGAACATTTCCACTTTTCGAAGGAATTGATCGAAAAGGAGAGAAAAAATTGAATAAGAGCAATGTCAGGCAATTAGTCGTCACAAGTATGTTGAGCAGTATCGCATTTGTTTTGATGATGTTAAATTTTCCTTTTCCAGGATTGCCAACCTATTTAAAAATTGATTTTAGCGATGTTCCTGCAATTCTCGCTACTTTGCTATACGGACCTGTTGCGGGTATTGTGGTGGAAGGGATAAAAAATATATTGCATTACATTTTTCAAGGATCCGGGGTTCCGATCGGGCAGGCAGCCAATTTTATTGCCGGAGTCCTGTTTATTCTGCCGGTCGCATTTATATATAAAAGGCTGCAGAACACTAAGGGGATTTTGTTCAGCCTTTCTGTCGGTACGCTGATTATGACCGTTGTCATGAGCGTATTAAATTACTTTTTGATTTTACCCGCTTATACTTGGTTCTTTGATTTCCCAGTCTTGTCGTCAGATGAATTAAGAACTGCTATAGTCGCTGGTATCTTACCTTTTAATGTCATTAAGGGGCTGATTATTACAATCCTATTTGCCATTATCTTTGCAAATATGCGCCCTTGGATTATGAATCAGCGAAAAGCTTTTAAATAATAAAGAAGCATCCTGGTCTTTAAGATCAGGATGCTTCTTTATGTTTAAAAATAAAACTTCCAAGTATGGAAGTTTTATTTTATTCGTATTTAAGCGGATCTCCTTCAAAAGGTTCGTCCGCGACTTTAATTGATTCCGTCGGGCATCCTTCAAAAGCATCCATCATATCTTCTTCTAAAACTTCAGGAACCTCTACAACCCCTTTATTTTCATCGAGTGTTACATATGCGATTCCTTCATCATCGTAGTCGTAGATATCAGGTGCTGCCGCTCCGCAAGCTCCGCATGCAATGCAGGTATCTTTATCTACAATTGTATATTTCGGCATGATTTATAACCTCCCTAGCTGTTCAATATCGAAATAAAGGGTTTCATTCGAAAATTATCAATTTTAAACCCATTCTTCATTACTTATTCTATAGGTGTTATTGTTTTATTTCAACATTTTCCTAAGGGAAAAGTGATTTCGTCACCTATCTCTATATCCTTTTCCCAGACGAATAGACAATAAACCTTATCTTTCTACGAAAATCTGCTAAAATATAGACAGGATAAGCTAAAATAAGGCAGGTGGTTTCATGTCTGTTGACTATCTTGACCTTCTCATAATGGACTGCATCAGCGCCTTTCAAAATGAAAGGTCAGGAAGCGCCATCTATCATTTATTAAAAGGAAAAAAATCCTCGCAAACGATACAAGATGGTAAATTGTTTTCTTTAGCTAAATATAGAGGTTTATTTCCTGCCATATCGCCAATAGAGTTTCATGAAAGGCTTTTGAAATTGCATAGAATTGATTTTATCATACATCATGAAGCTGTCGATTCCTTCAGTTTAACTAAGGAGGGTATTGAGTCCGTAAATACAGGCTTTATAAAATCTCCATGGCCGCGTTTTCTGCACGGTGCCCATTATCATCAAGCCGCTAGAGTTTTTTGGAGCAGATTGTCACTTATGATTCAGGTTCTTTCTAATTATTTGAACGAAAGACGTTCGTATATCCCCATATCCTCCGACCACAAGATTAGAGAGTGGGTGAAGAAGCATTTAAAAGATCAAGGCCGTTTGGATCATTTTGCAGAAGCTTTATATAAAGAGCTGGAGGAAATCCTCCTGCAACAAGGAGAAAAAGAAGCGGAAGTTTTTGTGTATTCTTTAACATCCGCTCATCGTGTTGGCTGGACCCATCGTCAGCTGGCAAATCGGTTCAGGGAAGATTACTGGTATATTTACGCACTATTTTGGAATGTCATACATTATATTATTCAAACGTCTTCAAAAAGTGAAACGCCAATATTAAACGAGATGCTCTCTGAATATTCGATGAGAAATTTTTTAACTGCTTCTTCTAGAAAAACGTTGCTCATGTTAAAGCAGGGGGTTACAATATCTGAAATTGCAGCTGCAAGAAGCTTAAAGACTGCGACTATCGAAGATCATGTTGTTGAGATTGCGATTCATGACCCTTTTTTCTCAATTGACCCATTTCTCTCAAAAGGCGAATTAGATATCATAACAACATGCGCTGAAAAGCTTCGAACGAATAAGCTTAAGCGGATAAATGAAAGTCTGAACGGGAAATTCAGTTATTTTCAGATTCGATTAGCTTTAACGCAAAAGGTGAACCAAAATGAATAATTTATACAGAGTATTGCAGGAACACACGGGTTATAAGTCGTTTCGGAAAGGGCAGAAGGAGACGATTCAAAGCATCCTGGAGCAAAAAAATACGATAACGATGCTGCCTACAGGCGGAGGAAAATCATTATGCTATCAGCTTCCCGGATATCTTCTTGAAGGAATAGTTATTATTGTTTCCCCGTTGCTTTCTTTAATGGAGGACCAGATTACCCAGTTGAAAATGAAAGGCGAAAAAAGGGTAATTGGTTTGAATGGATCGATTACCCCAATGGAGAAGCAAATGGCGTTAAATCGTTTAGAACGATATAAATTTGTTTATGTAACACCAGAAATTTTGCAATCAAAAGCGATCATTGCTAAATTGTGCACTGTAAACATCAGTTTATTTGTTGTGGATGAAGCTCATTGCATATCTCAATGGGGGCATGATTTCCGTCCGGATTATTCAAAGCTTGGGGAAATTAAGGCGGTTTTGGGAGACCCCGTATGCTTGGCATTAACTGCTACAGCAACCAAGGAAACAATAAGTGATATTACTCGTCTTTTACGGCTTAAAGACACGAACTATCATATTTATTCAGCAGACAGGCCAAACATTTCTTTTAAAATAGAAGAAACGGAACATGCGGAGAATAAAATAAAGAAAACGATAAAGCTGGTAAAACGGCTGAAGGGACCGGGCATAGTTTATTGTCCGACGAGACAGTGGGCAGAAGACCTTGCTGATTTGATTCGTGAAGAATGCGGCTGTTCAGTCGATTTTTATCATGGAGGTATGGAAACGGAGACAAGGGCTTTAATCCAGCAGCAGTTCTTATCAGACCAATTGGATGTTATTTGCTGTACGAACGCATTTGGAATGGGAATTGATAAACCAAACGTCAGGTATGTGCTGCACTTTCAATTGCCCCAAACCGTAGAAGCCTATTTGCAGGAGGCTGGCAGAGCCGGTCGTGATGGAAAACAAAGCCTTGCAGTTTTGTTTCGGTCACCGGGTGATCTTGAACAGCAGATAAATCTTATTCAAACGGATCATTTAACTGAAAATGAAATTAAATTAGGCCTAAAGTTTCAAAATGAGAGCGGGAACAACAAAAATATGATGATCGAGAGCTTGTTTGAAGCTGATTTATCAGAAACGAAGGTCCGTTATTTGTTCCATCTTTTGAGCAAGTACAACGATGTAAATGAAGAAAAAGAACATATGATTATCAATGAGGTAAAAGAACGGCAGCAGTATAAGCAACAAAAGCTATTTGCATTTGTACGGCTGATCGAAAAAAAGAATTGTTTTAGGGACTCTTTGCTTTCCTATTTTGGTGAGACGCAGCACAGACAGCATGAACGTAAAGGATGCTGTTCCTACTGCGGGCTCGATGAGAGCGTGTTTATTCAAGACAACAGCAGCAAAAAGGAAGAAAAGGCAATGCAGCATTGGAAAGTGGAGTTGAACCATATTTTTAATAAAAAAAGTGGCATACAATGTTAAACAAACAAAAAGAACTCGTTACACGGCTGTCAGACAAGGAGCTGCTAAGACAGCTTTACTTGACCCAGTTGATCATGCTTGTAATAGCAAGCAGTTTGGGCTTCTTTCTTTTTCCAGACCTGCATTCTTTTCTTGCGTTATGGAGCTTGTCCGACATGCGAATCGTTACGTACGGGGCAGCTACAGCAGTGCTCGTCATTTGTATCGATTTTGCAGCTATGCGCATTTTTCCGGAACATATGTTAGACGATGGGGGCATCAATCAACGGGTTTTTGCAAAAAGATCTGTTCCGCATCTGCTTTTGCTTACTCTTACGATTTCCTTTACTGAAGAAATTTTATTCAGGGGGATCATCCAAACGAATTTTGGGCTGTGGGCTTCAAGTATTCTGTTCGCAATCTTGCACTTCAGATATTTGGAAAAAGCCGTATTATTTATTATGGTAGTTGGCGTCAGCTTTCTTTTGGGCCTTGTTTATCAATGGACTGACAATCTTTTCGCCCCTGTGGCTGCACATTTTATGATCGACTTTGTTCTTGCATTGTACATACGTTTTCAATATGTCAGGAGGGATCTTTATGACAACCATGTCAAGAGTGGAGAGAAAAAAACAGAATAAAAATCCTGCCATTACTGAGGAATCAACCGACAATTCAACTGTAAATGCCGAACAAGGTACCGAACAAGGGCTTCCAACCAGGCAATCCTTACGTGAAAATAAACAAAACAAAAAAGGATCGTATCCTTTGCTTACAGCTATGGCAATCATCTTTTTTTGTATACCTGTTCTTGTTTGGATCGGCTTACGTTTCTTTGAAGTCGGTCCAGCATCGAACAATCAATTAGATGAATACGAGTACGAGGAAAAAGGCGATCGCAGTTCGATGCAGATGCCTGATTCATCTAATGAAAACACGGAAGAAGTGAGACAGGCATCTTTACCGGAAAATGAGGAATCACGAAGTGTTGAGCAAAATAGGACGAATGCAAAGGGTAATTCTTCCCAAGGAAAAAAGGAAGCAGCCAATAAAAAATCAGCAGAGAAAAAAACAAATATTATTCAACATACGGTAAAAGGGAAAGAAACGCTTTACAGAATATCCATGAAATATTATAACAGCCGTAATGGTGAAGAACTGATCCGTGAACATAATCATCTTAACGGAAATGAAATACACAGCGGGCAGGTCCTTGAGATCCCTGTTCAGGAGTAGCATAATAGACGATTCTTTTCATACATTGTACTAAGACTATAGGACAAGGTGTGAAAATATGCCGATCATTCTTAGCGATGCGGATAAGTTTGTAGATGAACCTACAAGAAAGATGCTCGAAGCGTTAATAAAAAGGAAACAAAAATTTGAGCAATTTAAAAAACATGTCCTCCGTTGGAGAATCGTCTGTTTCGTTTGCTTTTTCATTTTTTGCATCACCTTATACTTGAAATCCGGCCAATCCGGATCTATCCTTTATTATTTATTTAGCGACAGCACTTCGATATTCTGGATCTTAGCGATCGCTTTTTCGTATAGCGCATCCTTTTTCTTCCATAAGAAAGAGGATAAGGCAGAAAACGAATACCATAAGCTAAGATGTGAAATTATTCAAAAAAGCCCGGATTTATGGCCGCTGCCGCAAAAATGGGAAACTAGAGAAACGGTATATCGCATCATGAAGGAATCATATGATATCAACTTGTATTTTGAAAGCAAATAGATCGAAGGCTTTATGAATGCTGTATGTTTTACGAAAGACAGGAGTGGATGTTTTTGATCGCGATGGAGCTGCTGTGGGCTATTGCACTTATCATCATTGCAGTGAGTTATTTTCTATACAGAAAGATGTTTAAGCTTGCCAAAGAAAATCGATTGATTAAGAATGTCTTTCAGATCCATAAAAAAGACTTTACGAAGCAGGTAAACATCTTTTTTATATCAGATATTCATCAACGAGAGATCAGTGATGAATTCATTAATGACATCGGAAAAGAAAAAATAGACCTTGTAATCATCGGCGGAGATCTAGCTGAAAAAAATGTGCCTGATTCACAAATCGATGACAATTTAAACAAGCTCTCTTCATTGGCAAAAACTCTTTTTGTATGGGGAAATAACGACTATGAAGTAAATCAATCCTTTCTGTTTTCAGTCCTTAAAAAATACGGGATTACTGCTCTTCGTAATGAATCCTGCATTTTTAAGAAAGAAAAACAACTAATCAATCTTGTCGGTATTGACGATATAAAGGAAGGGATTCCGGATTACCCAAAATCGATACAAGGGCTTGATACCAATCATTTCACCTTGCTAATTTCCCACAATCCGAAGGTGCATCAACAGATAGAACCAAACGACGGGATCGACCTGATATTGAGCGGACATACCCATGGAGGCCAAATACGAATCGGTCCCATCGCCAGGTATGCATTAGGAGGAACAGGGAAAATTAATAGCACTGATTTTCTCATTAGCAATGGATACGGTACATCTAAGGTTCCGTTAAGGCTGTCAGCTCCGCCGGAAGTACATTTTATCCAGTGTGTTCCAGTTTATGAAAAAAATGATCTATGGGAAGAAAAGCAACAATAGTGCTTGTCTTCCTTTCCTTCACAGTGTAAACTGAATACAAAATTATGAACCTATAGATTTGTATTTCATATAATACAATAGGATGTTAGAAGAGGCAGGAGGGAATGTTATGCGGCTTGAGCGTCTGAACTACAATAAGATTAAAATCTTTCTTACACTTGATGATCTGACTGACCGGGGGTTGACGAAAGACGACCTTTGGAAGGATTCATTTAAAGTCCATCAATTGTTTAAAGATATGATGAATGAAGCAAATGTAGAGCTCGGCTTTGAGGCGAATGGACCAATTGCAGTCGAAGTTTATTCTCTCCAGGCTCAAGGAATGGTTGTTATTGTCACCAAAAATCAAGATACAGATCATGATGATGACGATTATGATGATGATTATATTGAAATGCAGGTCAAACTTGATGAAAATGCTGACGTCATATATGAATTCCAGACATTCGAAGACGTCATTCAACTTTCCAAGAGTCTCCACAGAATGGGAATTAACGGAGGAAGTGTATACCAGTTTAATGGAATTTATTTTCTCTGCTTAGACTTTTTCGCCGATAATCCAGTCGAACGGATTGTTGCAATTCTGGCTGAGTACGGCAGTCCTGCAACGATTACTATTTATCGTCTAGAGGAATATGGAAACAAAATCATGGATGGAAATGCAGTAGAAACGATTCAAATGCATTTTCAGTGATTTCGAATAAATTTTGCGGCCCGATAGTATCGGGCTTTTTCACATTGCTCAGTGCGAAACAGCTAAGAAATGAACTAAATCATCAAGCTAAAGTCACTTCAATTTTTTGTGAAAAATCAACGGTTTCATCTTTGCATACACAAACGGAACGTGTATACTAATGTCTGAAAGGCAAACAAGCGACTAACATGAAAGCTCTAGGAGGTTAACTTAATGGTAACCGTTCAAAACACAGGCCAAGCAGAAGAAGATCAAGATGATGTGTTGAAATCTACTCAAACGGTGATACATAAGGCCTTAAATAAATTAGGGTATCCTGATGAAATGTATGAATTATTAAAAGAACCTCTCAGACTGTTAACGGTTAAAATACCGGTTCGAATGGATGATGGTTCTGTGAAGATATTCACAGGCTACAGGGCTCAGCATAACGATGCGGTTGGGCCGACAAAAGGCGGTATTCGTTTTCACCCGAATGTAACTGAAAAAGAAGTTAAAGCGCTTTCGATCTGGATGAGCTTAAAGTGCGGCATCGTCGATCTTCCATATGGCGGTGGAAAAGGCGGGATCGTTTGTGATCCGAGAGACATGTCCTTTAGGGAATTGGAACGTCTGAGCAGAGGATACGTTCGCGCGATAAGCCAAATCGTCGGTCCTACGAAGGACGTCCCTGCTCCGGACGTATTTACTAATTCACAAATTATGGCGTGGATGATGGATGAATATTCAAGAATCGATGAGTTTAACTCACCTGGATTTATTACCGGGAAGCCGCTCGTATTAGGCGGGTCCCATGGCAGGGAATCTGCGACTGCCAAAGGCGTTACCATTTGTATAAAAGAAGCTGCAAAGAAAAAGGGGATACCGCTAAAAGGAGCAAAAGTCGTCGTCCAAGGCTTCGGCAATGCTGGCAGCTATCTAGCGAAATTTATGCACGAAGCAGGAGCAAAGGTTGTCGGTATTTCTGATGCGTATGGCGGACTTTATGATCCTGACGGCTTGGATGTTGATTATCTTCTTGATCGAAGAGACAGCTTCGGCACTGTGACAAAGCTGTTCAATGATACGATCAGCAATAAAGATTTGCTTGAATTGGATTGCGATATTCTTGTGCCTGCTGCGATTGAAAATCAAATCACGAAAGAAAATGCCCATCAGATCCGGGCACAAATTGTCGTAGAGGCAGCTAATGGACCAACGACGTTAGAAGCAACGAAAATCCTTTCTGATAGAGATATTCTGCTTGTGCCAGATGTTCTCGCAAGTGCAGGAGGAGTGACGGTTTCTTACTTTGAGTGGGTTCAAAACAATCAAGGCTTTTATTGGACGGAAAAAGAAGTTGAAGAAAAACTCGAAGCATTGATGGTCAAATCGTTTAACAATATTCATGAAATGGCGAAAAACCGCCGGATCGACATGCGTCTGGCTGCATATATGGTCGGAGTAAGAAAAATGGCTGAAGCCTCGCGTTTCAGGGGCTGGATTTAACCTTTTTAGGATTTGCAACCAAAATGGAAATCTCCTATCATTAGATAGGAGATTTTTTTCGATATTGAATATATAAAGCCCATGCGAACAGGAGTGGAATATATGAAGCACGAAAAAGTAATCATTGTTGGCGGGGGTCCGTGTGGTCTTTCAGCAGCGATTGAACTACAAGCGAAGGGAATAGATTCACTGGTTATTGAAAAGGGAAATATTGCAAACAGCATTTATCAGTATCCTACCCATCAAACATTTTTTAGTACAAGCGAAAAGCTGGAGATCGGCAACGTAGCCTTCATTACAGAAAACAGGAAACCGGTCAGAAACCAAGCGCTTACCTATTATCGTGAAGTCGTGAAGCGAAAAAAAATCAAGGTGAATTCCTTTGAAAAGGTTGAATCGGTGGAGAAAACCGAAGACGGCAATTTTCTGATAACAACAGATAAAGAGAAATATCAAGCCGATTTTTGTGTTGTGGCAACTGGTTATTATGATCAGCCGAACTACATGAATATTCCCGGTGAAGATATGCCTAAGGTATTTCATTATTTTAAAGAAGCACATCCTTTTTTTGATAAAGACGTCGTTGTGATTGGCGGGAAAAATTCGAGTGTTGATGCAGCCTTGGAATTAGTAAAATCTGACGCAAGGGTAACAGTCATCTACCGGGGAAGCAGTTACTCAAAAAGTGTGAAACCTTGGATCCTTCCTGAATTCGAATCTCTCGTGAATAAAGGAATAATCAGAATGGAGTTCGAAGCTGTTGTCAATGAAATTAAAGATGATCAAGTGTCCTTTTACTCATCAGAAAAAGGGCTTCAAGTTATTAAAAATGATTACGTCTTTGCTATGACAGGCTACCACCCGGATCACAGATTTTTAAGACGGATGGGAATTGGAATCAACATCGAAAGCGGAAAGCCTATGTTTAACGAAGAGACAATGGAATCGAATGTCGGCGGCATTTTTATTGCCGGAGTCATAGCTGCCGGAAACAATGCCAATGAAATATTTATTGAGAACGGCAGATTCCACGGCGGTCTAATAGCTGAAGAAATTGCAAAACGTATCTAACCGGGCGATGGGTCTATCAGCAGCTCGAGCAGTACGTTAACTGTTTCAATTGCAAATCTTGAAGAGGCAACTAATTAACAAAACGACTCATATGATTGTTATTCATTGAAGAGATATGCTGATTATGTGTGCCTTTTTCAAAAATCAGGAATAATTCGTTTCCAACAACTTGTGATCATGATACGATTAAGCAAGAGTATATAATGGGAAAGAGGTCTCATCATGGTTGCAATTATTTCGGCGGGCATAGCGCCTGGAATTGCACTTTTGCTTTATTTTTATTTAAAGGATCAATATGATACCGAACCAATACATATTGTGATTCGTATGTTTATTTTGGGTGTACTGCTCGTTTTTCCGATTATGTTCATCCAGTACGTGTTAGAACAAGAAAATGTGGTCACAAACAAGCTACTGCTCTCCTTCTTATCGTCAGGTTTGCTTGAAGAATTTTTCAAATGGTTTCTATTGATGGTTGGCATTTTTCAGCATGTTGAATTCGATGACCATTATGATGGAATTGTTTATGGGACAAGCATTTCACTGGGCTTTGCTACCTTGGAAAATATTTTATTTTTGGTAGGCCACGGTTTGGAGTATGCTTTTACGCGAGCTCTTTTGCCAGTTTCAAGCCATGCTCTATTTGGCGTAATCATGGGATTTTACATAGGAAAGCTGAAATTTTCCGAAAAAAAAGCACGGAGAAAGTGGCTTATTCTCTCACTTGGCCTACCGGTAATTTTACACGGATTTTATGATTATATTTTACTAAGTTTAGAAAATTGGCTCTATCTAATGTTGCCATTTATGTTTTTTTTATGGTGGTTTTCCCTTCACAAAGCAAAACAAGCAAGAACAATAAAAGCCATTCCCTCAGAAAAATTTTGAACTGCCCATTGCGGCAGTTTCTTTTTTTTGCCAACCTTTTCTGGACCAAACTGTGAAGCATTTTAAGCAATGATTCTAAATCTGGTATAAAAGTTAGCTTCCTACAGAAAATAGGAGTACAAACTTTCATACAGGAGGAGCCGCTATGGAATCAAGAGGATTTTATTATAAACCCTTTATTTTTGCAGGAGTAATACTTTTGTGTCTTGTACTTTTCAGTTCAGAAAAAAGCTATGCATTCTCTAACCAGGTAATTCAGAGGGGGGCGACTGGTGAAGATGTAGTTGAACTCCAAGCAAGGCTTCAGTACAACGGATATTACAATGGGAACATAGACGGAGTGTTTGGATGGGGAACCTATTGGGCTGTCCGCAACTTTCAGGATCAATTTCAAATTGGCGAGGTTGATGGTTTAGTTGGAGAAAAGACAAAGCAAAAGCTTATCTCCAAAACGAAATATTATGAGGGGTTTGTAAGAGAACAGCTTGAAAAAGGCAAAAAATTCACACATTACGGAGGAATGCCGTTAAAATATCAAACTGGCCCTTCAGCTGAAGCAAGAAGGCAGGCCAGAAAAAAAGCAGAAGCAAGGCAAACACTTCCGGACGAACAAAAAAAGCCAGCTCAACAACAAGCAAAGCAAAACAAGAAGCAGCCTGCTGCTAAGAAGAAAGTGAAACCGGTAGCAGCAAACAGGGCTGGAGGATACTCTCAAAATGATATTCGATTGCTCTCTCAAGCGGTTTACGGAGAAGCGAGGGGTGAGCCATACGACGGTCAGGTTGCCATCGCCGCTGTAATATTAAATCGTCTGGACAGCCCTAATTTTCCTGATACCATTTCAGGTGTTATATTCGAGCCGCTGGCTTTTACAGCTGTTGCAGACGGGCAAATTTATATGGAGCCGGATAAAACGGCTAAGGAAGCTGTGATGGACGCCATTAATGGCTGGGATCCATCAGAAAATGCTACCTATTATTTTAATCCGGATACAGCGACCAATCCATGGATATGGGGAAGACCCCAAATCAAACGGATAGGGAAACATATATTCTGCGAATAAATCAGCGAGGTGAGAAAAAATGATAAGAGGGATACTAATCGCAATACTTGGAGTAGCCGTTATTGGAACCAGCTATTGGGGGTATAAGGAACACCAGGAGAAGGATGCTGTCCTGTTGCATGCGGAAAACAATTATCAGCGCGCGTTTCATGACTTGGCCTATGATATGGATCAGCTTCATGATAAAATCGGAACTTCTTTGGCGATGAACAGCAAAGAAAATCTTTCGCCGGAATTAACTGAGGTGTGGAAGCTGGCATCTGAGGCCCACAGCAGTGTCAGCCAGCTGCCGCTTACGTTAATGCCCTTTAATAAAACAGAGGAGTTCTTATCGAATATAGGGAATTTCAGCTATCAAACAGCGGTAAGAGATCTCGCAAAAGAACCTTTAAATGATAAAGAATACAATACGCTAAAGCAGCTTTATTCAAATGCCCAAGACGTTCAGAATGAATTAAGAAACGTCCAGCATCTTGTGATTGATAATAATTTAAGATGGATGGATGTTGAATTGGCTCTGGCTTCAGGCGAAAAACAAGGCGACAATACAATCATTGACGGATTGAAGACGATTGAGAAAAATGCAGATTCGTTTGCCGAGACGGATACAAGTAATGACAATACTACTACAAAGCAGAGAGAAAAAGGTTTTCAGCACTTAAAAGGCGATCAGATTTCGGAGTCTGACGCTAAGAAAATCGCCCAAAAATTTGCGCCGGATCAAAACTCTGATTTCACAATCGCAAAAAGCGGGAATAAAACGAACCGGGACGTATACAGCTTAAGTATGAATGATGAAAAACACGGGACAAATATTTATATGGACGTAACCCAAAAAGGCGGATATCCGGTCTATTTGATCCAAAACCGTGAAGTCAAGGATCAGAAGCTGAGCTTGAATGATGGTTCTAACAAAGCATTGAAATTTTTGAAAGACAACGGCTATGAAGCAACTGATTTTGTTCTGGATGAAAGCGAGCAATATGATAATATCGGCATTTTTTCATATGTGCCAGTGGAAAATGATGTTTTGTTGTATCCAGATACGGTACGAATGAAGGTTGCATTGGATAACGGTGAAATTGTCGGATTCTCAGCAAGAGATTTTCTAACAAATCACAGGAAAAGAAATCTGCCAAAACCGAAACTGTCCCTTGAAGAAGCAAAGAAAAAAGTGAGCGGAAATGTACAAATACAAGACAACCGGCTAGCCATCATAACCAATCAAATGTCCGATGAAGTTTTATGCTACGAGTTTTTTGGAACGATCGATAATGACACCTATCGCATGTTTATCAATGCAAATACAGGCATAGAAGAGAAAGTAGAAAAATTAAAAAATGCAGAACCGATATATTAAGGGATTTTGTGGGAAAAGACAACAAGAGTCTTTTCCTTTTTTTTATTCCGTGCTTTAATAATAGGGGTGTGTATTTTCGACAAGGGAAGAGTGATTATTTTGCTGGTTGTAGGAGATGTTTTGCTTTTAGAAAGCTATGATTCCGAAAACCCCCGTCCTCACGTATTAAAATGCAAGGTGGCAAAAATTGCTGAAAAAGAATTGCACATTACATACCCTATCGATCAAGTGACAGGAAGATCTAAATTTTTAATCAACGGCACAGATCTTGTCGTCACGTTTGTCACAAAAGAGCAAATTCCTTATCAGTTCACTTGCAAAGTGATAGGCAGATTGAAAGAAGAAATTCCTATGATTTCTTTAAGTTATCCGGGCTTTGAAGAGCTGGAAAAAATTCAGCGGCGGCAATTTCTTCGGGTAGATGCCCTTTTAGACATTGCAGCGTATCCTGGAAATCCAGAAAAAAAGCCTTTCACGACGATCACAGCAAACATCAGCGCAGGCGGATTATCGATGATCATTCCAGAGGAATACCGTTTTGACCTGGACGAACAGGTCGATGTCCATATAAATTTGCCTAACGATCAAGAAAAGCGCAGGCTTGTATCAGCAGCTTCCCGAGTGAAAAGGCTGCAATGGGATGAGAAAAACAAGAAGAGAACCCTCTCGGTTGAGTTTTCAGACATTAGTGAAGACCATCAGCAGCTTCTGATGAAATATTGCTTTCATCATCAAATTGAATTAAATCTAAAAGGATTGGCTGAATAATCGGGCAGCAGCACTCCCATACTAGAAAGATATGGAGGTGCATGGTGTGAAATCCATCGAACGGATATTATTTAAGATCGCAGTGGTGCACATGATTATGCTTGTCGGTATTCAGCTTCTGTTTCATTACGTGCATATTGAGCCATACGTTTCAAAGACCGTACGTTATGAAGGTGTGAATCAAATTAAAATTGAGGAATGGATTGAAACCTTTAAGAACTAAAGGTGCAAGAAGCAAGGAGTTGTATTATGGAAAAAAAATTATCAATCGCGATTGACGGGCCAGCAGCAGCTGGAAAAAGCACAGTCGCCAAAATTGTCGCAACGAAAAAATCATTTATATATATTGACACAGGCGCGATGTATCGTGCGGTCACATACGCCGCTATTAAAAATCAAATCGATCTGGCTGATGAAAACCAGCTTGCAGAACTGTTAAAAAGAACAACGATAGATTTGGTTGTTGAATCAGGCAAACAAAAGGTATTTGTAAACAATGATGAGGTAACAGACGAAATTCGGACTGATGAGGTCAGCAATCAAGTTTCACTGGTAGCAAAGCATGGACAAGTAAGGGAAAGCTTGGTAGCGAGGCAAAGAAAAATGGCTGAGCAAGGCGGAGTCGTAATGGATGGCAGAGACATCGGAACGCATGTGCTCCCTGATGCGGAAGTAAAAATATTTTTGCTCGCCTCAGTACAGGAACGTGCGAAAAGGCGATTTGAGGAAAATAAGAAAAAGGGATACGATGTCAATTATGATATACTAGTAGAAGAAATCGCCAAACGGGATAAACTGGACTCGGAACGTGAAATTTCTCCTCTTCGAAAAGCGGAAGATGCGATCGAAATCGACACGACCTCTTTGTCCATTCAAGAGGTGGCCGAGAAGATTCTTCAAATAGTAGATCATAAGTCATAGGTAATTATTCCAAATCTGGTTATCTTGTCTCAAAAATTGACCTCACTTCAGGTTTATCACTTGACAAAATCGGGCATTTATTAGAAGTTTATTATAAAGATTTTTCTAATTAAGCATTTATCAATTTCATAACTACATATTCGGCTGCCATGTATTGTGTGCAGTCCGTTTAAAAAAGCTTTGTAGGTTTGTACCAAGGAGGTATTGGAATGACAGAGGAAATGAACGAATTTGACGTTCAAGCACCAGAGGTTGGAGATATTGTTAAAGGTTTGGTTATTAAGGTTGAAGACAAACATGTAGACGTTGAAATTAGTAACGTGAAACAGAATGGTATTATTCCAATCAGCGAATTATCAAGTCTGCACGTAGAGAAGGCTTCTGATGTAGTCGCTATAGATGATGAGCTTGAATTGAAAGTTACAAAAGTTGAAGATGAGGCAATCATTTTATCGAAACGCGCTGTTGATGCTGATCGTGCTTGGGAAGACCTTGAGAAGAAATACGAAACGAAAGAAATCTTCGAAGCTGAAGTCAAGGATGTTGTCAAAGGCGGTTTAGTAGTGGATATCGGTGTGCGCGGTTTTATTCCTGCCTCGCTTGTTGAAGCCCATTATGTAGAAGATTTCTCAGATTATAAAGAAAAAACATTAACACTGATCGTAGTGGAACTCGATAAAGAAAAAAATCGAGTGATTTTATCCCACCGCGCTGTTATTGAGCAAGAACAAACATTAAAAAAACAAACCTTTCTAGAATCACTGGAAGCGGGTGCAGTTTTAGAAGGTAAAGTCCAAAGGCTGACAGATTTCGGAGCCTTCGTCGATATCGGCGGAATTGACGGCCTCGTGCATATTTCCCAGCTTTCACATTTCCACGTCGACAAGCCATCAGATGTCGTGGAAGAAGGTCAGGAAGTTAATGTTAAGGTATTGTCTGTGGACCGTGATAATGAGCGGATTTCTTTATCAATTAAAGAAACGTTGCCAGGGCCATGGAGCCAAATAAATGAGAAAGTGAAAAAAGGCGACGTCTTGGAAGGGAAAGTGCAGCGTCTTGTTTCATTCGGAGCTTTCGTTGAAATTTTGCCAGGCGTAGAAGGTTTGGTTCATATTTCTCAAATTTCCAATAAACATATTGGCACACCACACGAGGTACTTGAAGAAGGACAGATTGTGAATGTCAAGGTTCTCGATGTAAATGAAGAAGAAGAACGTATTTCTTTAAGCCTTCGTGAACTTGAAGAACCCGATAATAAGGAAGAAGAGGATTACCGCCAATACCAGTCAAAAGATGAAGGCAGCGGCTTTCAGCTTGGCGAAATGATCGGAGACAAGCTGAAAAAATTAAAATAATTTTCTTCGGATAAGATGGAAAACCTATAACTCTTATTAGTTGAATGATAAAAAGGCGGACTTTTATGTTCGCCTTTTTTTGTGTTCACCCAACTGGTTCGAGATTCGCCTGCTTTTTTAACACTTACTTTGAATTTTGCTCGATCCTGGTTGCACCATTCTTCTGAATGGATGGATCCCGATCTGACTCTACCCTGCGCTCGTTCTTCAATTTTTTTTCTTGCCTGTCTTTACCCATTTTTTCGCCCCCTTCTTCTTAAATGTATAGCTTAATACACCACTAGTTTTTCAAAAAATTTATAATGCCATTCATTCCGGTTTAAAATATGCCGGACTTTTCCATACTGAAGTGTGGAGGGTGAAGACGATTGGAAATGCTTTATTACTATTGGTCGATGTGGTTTCTATGGATTATTGCTACGTTTATATGGAAAAAAGATAACTTTCGATTTGTTGTATCCATCTTTCTATTAATTAATATCATTCTTAGTCAGATAACACTTCAAATTCATTTTCTTTTTAACGCTGCGTATTTGCTGTTTTATGCAACCGCCTTTTTTATTGCAGGGCGTTACCGATTTTATAAAAACGTAAGAAGTGTGATGCTTCATCTCTCCATCGTTTTCTCATACTGCTTTTTTATGCTGTTTGCATTATATGACCCGATTTGGTTCATCCTAAAACCGGAATGGCTGGTAACCGGGGTAACATTGATCATCGCTGTTTCGTTTGAGAAAAATCTGTTGGTCCGCCTGGGGACTTTTCTTGCCGGCATGTGCCAAGGAGAGCTGCTCTATTGGCTGATTATCCATCGTATATACGATGAAGCAATAATCGGCAGTTATATCTGGCTGTCTTGCAGCTCGGTGGGTATTGTTGCACTCTATGGAGTCTCTCAATTCGAATCGTTAAAAAAGCAAATTTCGCAACGAATGAAAAACATGGGAAAAGGGGTATCCAAAATGTCATGAGCAATTATGTATTCCCGATCATTTTAGGTACGGTTGCCGGGGTTGTGACGCGAATTATCATGCTCAGAACGGATTACAGGCAGTATCCATCGCATCTGCACGGGAAGATCATTCATATCGCTCTCGGATTGATCGCTGCAGGGCTTGGAAGTATCATCCTTCCTGCTTTACTCAGAGAGGAATTCACGGCAATCACGTTTTTGACGCTCGCTGCTTCGCAGTTCAGAGATGTACGGAATATGGAACGCAATACGTTAACACAGCTCGATTCCTATGAGCTCGTTTCAAGAGGCAGCACATACATAGAAGGAATCGCGATTGCGTTTGAAAGCAGGAATTACCTTGTCATTTTCACTTCTTTGCTAACAACTGCGTCATACATTTTTATATCAGTGTGGGCCGCAGTTGCAATCGCGCTTATCTGCTTTTTTTGCGCCGTAAAGCTAATGTCGGGAGCGACGTTAAAAAAGATCGTTGATATCAAATATGAAAAACCGCATTTTAAAGATTCCGGCTTGTATATTGACAATATTTATATCATGAATATTGGTTTGCCTGAGAAACAGGAATTAATATTAAAATATGGAATGGGATTTATATTAACGCCGAAAAATTTTAATGCAAAAACGACAATCGCGAATTTAGGGCAGCGGCAGGCTATTCTTTTCGATGTTTCTACCGTACTTGGGATCTACCGGGATTCCGGAGAACCAAGCCTGAGCCCGCTTGCTAAGCGCGATCTTGAGGATGGCAGGGTAGGAATATTTGTCCTGCCCCAAGTCCAGGAAATTGATGAAGCAATCAAAGTCATTGAAGATGTGCCTACTTTGGAGAATGCTATCAGAATGTCTACAGAACGTAAAAAAAACAAAAAGGTGATGACATGAGTGAATCACTTGAGAAGTATATCCTTGCTGTAGTAACAACAAACCATAAAAGGGTCATAGGTGGAACTGCTGTTTTTTTCTGCGAGAACGATGAGGAAATGGCGTTATACGCGAAAAACCTTGAGGCGATACTTGACGGGATTGCTCACGGAATTGGCGATGATTTGTTTTTAATCGTCAAACATTTTTAGCCCTTAGAGTTGTGATTTAAACAGGAATTGATATAATATATAAAGTTAAGCCCTTCTTGCCCTATAAGAGAAGGGTTTCTTTATTCGTGGCGAATCGCCGTTTGAAAGGAATGGTTCTATGGGTAAACCAGTCGTAGCCATTGTTGGAAGACCAAATGTAGGAAAATCCACAATATTTAACCGTATGGCCGGTGAACGAATTTCGATTGTTGAAGATACACCCGGGGTAACAAGAGACCGGATTTACAGCTCGGCTGAATGGCTGAACTACAGCTTTCACTTAATTGATACAGGAGGAATTGAATTAAGCGATGCACCGTTTATGGAGCAAATTCGCCAACAGGCTGAGATCGCTATTGATGAAGCGGATGTCATCGTATTTATGGTCAATGGACGTGAAGGGGTGACCTCTGCTGATGAAGAGGTAGCCAAAATCCTTTACCGTTCGAAAAAACCGGTTGTTCTGGCTGTAAATAAGCTTGATAATACAGAGATGAGAATGAATGCATATGATTTTTATTCTCTCGGCTTTGGAGAACCGTATCCGATTTCCGGGACACACGGACTTGGGATGGGGGATTTGCTCGATGCGATTGCTGAGCATTTCAAAAATATTCCCGATTCCAATTATGATGAAGATGTTGTTCAGTTTTGTTTAATCGGACGGCCGAATGTTGGGAAATCCTCTTTAGTGAATGCGATGCTTGGGGAAGACCGAGTGATTGTCAGCGATATCGCAGGCACCACTAGAGATGCAGTCGATACTGTGTTTACGTATAACCAGCAGGAATTTGTGATCGTTGACACTGCAGGAATGCGCAAAAGAGGCAAAGTATATGAAACGACTGAAAAATACAGTGTGCTTCGGGCATTAAAGGCAATTGAACGCTCCGAGGTGGTCGTTGTTGTTCTCGATGGAGAAGAAGGAATTATAGAACAAGATAAAAAAATAGCCGGCTATGCGCATGAAGCGGGGAAAGCCGTCGTTGTTGTCGTAAACAAATGGGATGCCGTTGAAAAAGATGAAAAGACGATGAATCAATTTGAAGAAAACTTTCGTGCTCATTTTCAATATCTTGATTATGCGCCTCTTCTCTTTATGTCTGCTCTTACGAAAAAGAGAATTCACACGTTGATGCCTGCAATTATTACTGCCGGCGAAAATCATTCCTTAAGGGTTCAGACAAATGTGTTGAACGATGTCTTAATGGATGCCGTTGCAATGAATCCGACGCCAACCCATAACGGCCAGAGGCTGAAGATTTTTTATGCCACTCAAGTGGCGGTTAAACCTCCAACATTTGTTGTGTTTGTTAACGATCCAGAGCTGATGCATTTCTCCTATGAGCGCTTTTTAGAAAATCGCATAAGAGATGCCTTCGGGTTTGAAGGGACGCCAATTAAAATCTTTGCGCGAGCCAGAAAATAAGAGAAATCGACAAAAGGTTGTGATCGTTCATGAAAACTATTTCAATGCTCGGCGCAGGCAGCTGGGGAACAGCACTGTCAGCGGTTCTTGCAGACAACGGGCATCAGGTCCAATTATGGGGCCACAGGCAAGAGCTTGTGGATCAAATTAATGACAAAAAAGAAAACTCGAAGTATTTACCGGGCGTAAAGCTATCTTCTCAAATCAATGCAACGACCGATTTGAAAAAAGCAGTCGAAAACAGTGATGTGGTAATCGTTGCTGTTCCGACAAAAGCGATAAGGGAAGTTTTGAAAAAACTTATTCCCCATATGCAGAAAGGGCTGCCATTTGTCCATGTGAGTAAAGGGATCGAGCCTGATTCTCTTCTCCGTATTTCTGAAATGATGGAAGAGGAACTCCCTGATCATCTGAGGGATGCGATCATTGTTCTTTCCGGACCGAGCCATGCTGAAGAGGTCGGGCTTCGCCAGCCGACTACGGTCACGGTATCGTCGAAGGACTTGTCTCAAGCCAGAAAGATCCAAGACTTGTTCATGAATCAAAATTTTCGGGTATACACCAATCCTGATATTGTTGGCGTCGAAATCGGCGGGGCGCTGAAAAATGTTATCGCTCTTGCTACAGGAGTCACAAACGGACTTGGGTACGGTGATAATGCAAAAGCGGCTCTTATTACTAGAGGCTTGGCAGAAATTGCCCGGATAGGAACGGCAATAGGCGCCAATCCGCTTACATTTTCAGGCCTTACGGGGATTGGAGATTTAATTGTGACTTGTACAAGTGTTCACTCCAGAAACTTGCGGGCCGGAAATTTGCTCGGGAAAGGGTATAAGCTGGAAGACGTGCTTGAACAAATGGGTATGGTCGTAGAAGGTGTCAGGACGACGAGAGCAGCCTTTCAGCTTTCTCAAAAAATGAACGTCAAGATGCCGATCACCGAAGCTCTGTACGGCGTATTGTTTAACGGCAGAAATGTGAATGATGCCGTAGAATCTCTGATGGCTCGCGGAAGAACACATGAAATGGAAGATTTGGTGAACATGTTCGAAAGCCAGATGAACAAATAAGAAACTTTTTAGAGAACTGGGCAAAAGAGGATACAATTGTCCTATTAGCCGCATAACATAACCTTGAAGTAGGATGAGCTGCTTTGGCCGATTTGGGTTATAATAGTCATGTTTCACTGGAGTAAAGTTCCCGCTTTGCTCCATTTTTTTTGGACGGAATACAATTGATTAAAAGCATAAGGTTGTATTACAATTAATTATAGCGCTTACATTATTACGGTTGACGGGGGGTCTCTTATTTTGAGCATTGGGCTGTTAAAAATGTGGTTTGCTCTTGCTTCAATGGGGCTGATGGCTGTTGCTGTTCTATCAATCTATTTAAGCCGATATAAGTTCAATAACCGTTATCTTAAATTTTTTGTCTCAGGACTGGCATATATATGCATGATCCTGTCCGGCATTATCGTTTTTTTCGTTGTTTTCAGCGGTCCGGTCCAAGAATAGCCCTGCGAAAAGGAAGAATGATATGATGAGAGTCCAAAAGATTTTATGCGTGATTTCAGTTATCTTGCTTCTTTCGGGATGTTTGTATCCTGAGGAAAAAAAGATTCATCAAATGGTGCCAAAAAACGACCAACTGTCAGGAGTTCAAGAAGCAGTGAATGAATTCAAGAAAGACAACGGAGGACTGCTGCCGATAAAAACGAGCGGCACGGATACACCCCTCTATCAAAAATATGTAATTGATTTCGACCGTCTTTCGCCAAGGTATTTGACTGAGCCTCCGGGAACGTCATTTGAAAATGGGGGAGAGTATTTGTACGTCCTGACAGATGTTGAAAATAAACCAACCGTAAAGCTGATCGACCTCAAAATCAGTGAAGAAATCAGGAAATTAAAGCTTTTGCTCCAAATGTACAAGGACCGCCATAAATATCCTCCGTTTCATAAAGAGATGGCTGGGGGACTGTTTGCATTAAACTATGAAAAACTGGGATTGAAGCAGCCTCCAGAGGTGACGAGCCCGGTTACCGGAAATTCTCTTCCGCTCTTGATAGACGGTCATGGAGAAATCGTTGTTGACTATCGGTCGGATTTATCTTTTCTCTTAGATCATAGAAATGAATTGTATTCAAAGGGAGCGCCCATTCAGGATATATATTGGAAAGAGACGCCCTTTGTCCCGGCTTTTTCCCCTGGATATACATTGAATGAAAAAGGGGAACCTGAATTTATTTCGATTATGGAGAAGTAGTGCTACCGAAATTATTTCAAATAGAGGATCGCGGACGGATAGGCTGAAGTTGTCTTTCTGCGGGCGCCTCCACTAGCAAATCCAGTAAGTTGAAACCCCGCTGATAGAAGTTTCACATAATTTTTAAGAAACAGGCATGAACCTTTCTGTACATCATACAAATGTGTAGAAAGGTTTTTTTGTGAGAAAAACGAGACCTTCAATGTAAATATTTTTTCAAGCAATTGTCATATCGAAATAGGACAATGTCATAAACATATAGTGTCCTGTATTGTGAGTTAAATCTAAAAATGAATGGATTGGAAGTCCGGGAGGGGATCACTTGGAAAAGGTTGATATTTTCAAGGATATCGCTGAACGAACAGGTGGCGATATATACTTAGGTGTAGTTGGAGCTGTTCGTACAGGGAAATCCACTTTTATTAAGAAATTCATGGAGCTTGTAGTACTCCCTAACATTAATAATGAGGCTGATAGAGCTCGAGCACAAGATGAGCTTCCTCAAAGTGCTGCGGGAAAAACGATTATGACGACCGAACCGAAATTTGTTCCGAACCAAGCTATGTCCGTTCATGTAAGCGAAGGGCTTAATGTTAATATTCGGTTAGTCGATTGTGTAGGATACACCGTTCCGGGAGCTAAAGGATATGAAGACGAAAACGGTCCAAGAATGATAAATACTCCTTGGTATGAGGACCCTATTCCCTTCCATGAAGCTGCAGAAATCGGCACGCGAAAAGTAATTACCGAGCATTCCACGATCGGAGTCGTCATCACGACAGACGGAACCATTGGCGATATACCGCGCTACGACTATATTGAAGCAGAAGAACGAGTGATTGATGAGTTGAAAGAAGTTGGAAAACCATTTATTATGGTCATAAATTCGACCAGACCTTACCACCCTGAGACAGAGGCCTTGAGAAATGAGCTAACTGAGAAATATGATATTCCTGTCTTGGCAATAAGTGTAGAAAGCATGCGCGAAACAGACGTGCTTAATGTATTGAGAGAAGCATTATATGAGTTTCCTGTTCTAGAGGTAAATGTTAATCTTCCGAGCTGGGTAATGGTGCTCAAGGAAAATCATTGGCTCAGGGAAAACTATCAAGAATCAGTAAAAGAAACAGTAAAGGATATAAAGAGGCTGCGGGATGTTGACCGGGTTGTTGGCCATTTCAGTGATTTTGAGTTTATCGATAAGGCCAGCTTGGCGGGAATCGAAATGGGCCAGGGTATTGCTGAAATCGATTTGTATGCGCCGGATTATTTGTATGATGACATATTAAAAGAAGTAGTAGGGGTTGAAATTAGAGGGAAAGACCACCTTCTCCAGCTCATGCAGGAATTTGCCCATGCAAAGTCAGAATACGACCAGGTTTCCGATGCATTGAAAATGGTCAAACAAACTGGGTATGGCGTAGCGGCTCCAGCTTTGACGGATATGAGCCTCGATGAACCGGAAATTATCAGGCAGGGATCGAGATTCGGTGTCCGGCTTAAAGCGGTAGCTCCTTCAATCCACATGATAAAAGTGGATGTCGAGAGTGAATTTGCCCCTATCATTGGAACAGAAAAACAAAGTGAGGAACTTGTCAGATATTTGATGCAGGACTTTGAAGATGATCCGCTGTCTATTTGGAATTCAGATATTTTCGGCCGTTCATTGAGCTCGATTGTTAGGGAAGGGATTCAAGCGAAGCTCTCGTTAATGCCGGAAAATGCAAGGTATAAGCTGAAGGAAACGCTCGAACGTATCATTAATGAAGGCTCTGGCGGCTTAATTGCCATCATCCTGTAGACCTCTTTTTATCGAAGGAGGTCTTTTTCTATTTCTTAAGACAGAAGAGAAGCAGACAGTCTTCTGGATAAAATAAGAATATTTGTTCGGAAAATGAGTCGGATTCCTTGACCAACAAGGGTTCAACCCTTTAAAATGCTTGATATGCACATTTTTATGTGTTACTCTACATAGAGAAAATCTTCACTCCCTTGGATATACATTCCTTGTAGGGAAGATTTCTCATGTAAGTTTCGATGCCTTTTTCTTTCTCACTCACAAAATTCTGGCGTTGAGGTATAGAAACTGGCGGAACTGTGAAGAAATGAAGATAATTTATACCCATATCTTTGGGAGGAGGTGAAAGGCATGAACAAGACAGAACTAATTAACGCAGTAGCAGAAGCAAGTGAATTATCTAAAAAGGATGCTACAAAAGCAGTTGATTCTGTTTTTGATACAATTTTAGATGCACTTAAAAGTGGTGAAAAGATTCAACTCATCGGTTTCGGTAACTTTGAGGTTCGCGAGCGCTCTGCACGTAAAGGACGTAACCCGCAAACAGGTGAAGAAATCGAAATTCCAGCTAGCAAGGTACCTGCTTTCAAACCTGGTAAAGCGCTTAAAGACGCTGTTTCTGGAAAATAAAGCAGGAAAATTTAAGTGTATGCCACAATCATACATACACGCCATTTTTAAATAGAAAAGCCCCTTTTATGAGGGGCTTTTCTATTTAAACATAAGTTTCTGGTAGAAAAAACTTTACACTTTGATTTTACAGCTTGTTTTGTGCTAGTATTTGATTACATGTAGCGAATATTGCTGGAGGACGTAGATGAACGAAATGAATATAGAAAAAATAGAGCTTGCCGTTCGGCAAATATTAGAAGCAATTGGTGAAGACCCTAACAGAGAAGGTTTAGAAGATACTCCTAAGAGAGTTGCCAAAATGTACAGAGAAGTTTTTTCCGGGCTTAATGAAGATCCGAAAGAACATTTTCAAACCATTTTTGGCGAAGAGCATGAAGAGCTTGTATTAGTGAAGGATATTCCTTTCTATTCAATGTGCGAGCATCACCTGGTTCCTTTCTTTGGTAAAGCGCATGTTGCATATATTCCAAGAGGAGGAAAAGTGACTGGATTAAGCAAGCTTGCCCGGGCGGTGGATGCTGTTGCCAAACGGCCGCAGCTTCAGGAACGGATCACGTCGACGATTGCAGACAGCATTTTAGATACTCTCGATCCTCATGGAGTGATGGTGGTTGTAGAAGCGGAGCATATGTGCATGACAATGCGCGGAGTTAAAAAGCCCGGATCGAAAACGATTACCTCTGCAGTCAGAGGAACATTCAGAGATGATGTGGCTGCAAGGTCGGAAGTGCTCAGTCTGATTAATAATTAAGAGATAGAGGTGTCAAATCTATGAATAATAAGCCTCTTGCTGATTATATTGTAATAAAGGCGATGCAAGATGGAGTAAACGTAATAGGATTAACAAGAGGGGCGGACACCAGATTTCACCATTCAGAAAAGCTGGATAAAGGAGAAGTGATCATTGCGCAATTCACAGAACATACTTCTGCGATAAAGGTCAGAGGTGAAGCGTTCATCCAAACCTCCCATGGTGAAATAAGCAGTGATGCGAAAAAATAACAACATTGAATAAGGAATCAAACAATGATTCCACTTTCTAATCAGCCAAAGGGAGAGCATTATGCTATAATATCTCTTGTTTACTAACATGTACGATACTTATTTGGCTGACATCAAGTGTAATTCTGGGACAAGGGTGATATCTTTTGCATGACATCGATAAGAATATTTTTGAATTAGAAAAGAAATTAAACAAAAAGCTGTCTCATCCATATTTAGCCAAGAACCTGCCAGCGCCTAAAGTGGATCGGGATAAACTGTTTCTTTTTCATGCTTTGTTTGAAGAAAGTGTGCTGGCAGAGGCGGATAAAGAAAATTATATTATTACAGCCATGCTCGTCCAGATTGCCCTTGATACCCATGAAGATGTGAATACGGAAACGGCTCTTGCGTTGGACGACCAAAAGAACCGGCAATTAACTGTTTTGGCAGGAGATTACTTTAGCGGATTATATTATTCTTTGCTTTCAGACATGAAGGATATTTTCATGATTCGAACTCTCGCAACTGCCATTAAAGAAATTAATGAACACAAAGTCCGTCTGTATGACCGCTCCATAAATGATCTTAATGCTTTCTTTTCAAGCCTGGGAAACATTGAATCGGCTTTATTTAAATATATTGCCGAGCATTTGAAAATACCAAGCTGGAATGTCATTGCCAATGATTTTCTAGTCTATAAACGAATTATGAGCGATCCTAAGCTATTTAAGCCTCTTGGTGGCGAATCTCCCAATTCCTCATATTTTTCCGATCATGAGAATCAGCATGAAATTAAGGATTCGAGATACAATATAGCTGTGGCTTCAATCAAAGAATTATTATCAAATAAACCTCTTATTCAAACCTCTTTAATTGATAGGCTGAATGCCATTAAACAGGAGCTTTGGACGTATCATCAGAAAGTGGAAGAAGGGTAGAGCTATGCAGCAGTCTAAAGAAGAGAGAGTTCACGGCGTTTTTGAAAAAATATACAAAAATTATGACCGCATGAATTCGGTGATCAGCTTTAAGCAGCACAAAAAATGGCGGGATCGTACAATGAAAATCATGAACGTCCAACAAGGAGCCAAAGCTTTGGATGTGTGCTGCGGAACAGGAGACTGGACATTAGATCTTGCTCGGGCAGTTGGAAAGAATGGGAAAGTTGTCGGACTGGATTTCAGCAAAAACATGCTGAGCATCGGCCGGCAAAAAATAAAAAATGAAGGCTTAACCCAAGCTGATTTGCTTCATGGGAATGCGATGGAACTCCCTTTTCCTGATCACACATTTGATTACGTGACGATTGGTTTCGGTCTGAGAAACGTTCCTGATTATCTCACAGTTCTTAAAGAAATGGCCAGAGTAGCTAAGCCGGGAGGGCAAATCGTCTGTCTGGAAACCTCTCAGCCTACACTCATCGGCTTCAAACAGCTCTATTTTTTTTATTTCAAATACATAATGCCTATGTTTGGAAAAATGTTTGCTAAAAGCTACGCCGAATACTCATGGCTTCAGGAATCAGCACGAAATTTTCCGGGTATGAGTGAGCTTGCAGACCTTTTCGAAGAAGCGGGGCTGAAACGTGTAAACTACCATTCGTTTACCGGTGGTGTTGCTGCAACGCATATCGGCTGGAAGGATGAATAATGAAGCATTAGGGTGACGAAAATGAAATTTAATAGCTTATATTCTTTTTTAAACGAAGATATTGATTTAATTGAGAAGGAGCTGGAGCGTACCGTCCAATCCGATTATTCTTTATTGAGTGAAGCAGGGCTTCATTTGCTGCAGGCTGGTGGAAAAAGAATTCGACCAGTTTTTGTTTTGCTTTCTGGAATGTTCGGAGAATACGATATTCACAGGATAAAGCATGTAGCAGTAGCGCTCGAGCTCATTCATATGGCTTCGTTAGTACACGATGATGTCATTGACGATGCCGAATTAAGAAGAGGCAAGCCAACGATAAAGGCGAAATGGGATAACCGAATCGCTATGTATACAGGGGATTATTTATTCGCCAGATCTCTAGAATTTATGACGAAGATAAAAGAGCCTGCCGCTCATGAAATTCTTTCAAAAACGATCGTTGAAGTGTGCCTGGGCGAAATTGAACAAATCAAGGATAAATACAATATGGAGCAGTCGTTTCGAACCTATTTGCGAAGAATCAAACGTAAAACAGCAGTATTGATTGCTGCCAGCTGCCAGCTGGGGGCTATTGCATCAGGGGCGGATAAGAAAACGCACGAAACGTTATATTGGTTCGGGTATTACGTTGGAATGTCCTACCAGATCGTCGACGATGTACTTGATTTTACTTCGAGTGAAGCAGAATTGGGGAAGCCTGTCGGAGGGGATCTGTTGCAAGGGAATGTTACACTGCCAGTACTTCTGGCAAGAAAGAATCCCGATATAGCAGCTATGTTGAATAACATATCCGAAGAAACGGGATATGAACAGCTTATGCCTGTCATTGATAGAATCAATCAAACAGATGCAATTGAGAAATCGCTTGCCATTAGTGATCTATATTTAAAAAAAGCATTTCGCCAGCTGCAGCTTTTGCCGAAAAATCGGGCGAGAACTTCTTTGCGATCCATTGCTAAGTATATCGGAAAAAGAAAATCGTAAACAGCCTGGTTATTTTCATTAATCCCCGCTTCTATGCTTGCTATCGTATAGGTCTTAGGAGGGATCATTAACAATCAGTGGGTGTATTTACGATGGCTGTTACTTTAGGTGTTCTGCTGCAACGCCTTCACCAGCACATCCTATGCGCCGAATTCCTCATTTATTGAAACATGCGCATTATGCGCTTTGATAATTTCATTATAAAATGATAAGATTTTAAAGAATACATACATAATTTGCGGGGTGGAGAAAATGGAAAACAAGAGTTTTTTAATGGTGAAACCTGATGGTGTCAAGCGGCAGCTAGTAGGTGAGATCATCTCCAGGCTTGAAAGAAAGGGTTTGCAGTTAGTCGCAGCAAAATTGATGTGGATTCCAGTACATACAGCTGAACAGCATTATGCCGAACATAAAGACAAGCCTTTTTTTAAAGACCTTGTTGAATTTATAACATCCGGCCCCGTATTTGCAATGGTGTGGCAGGGCGAAAATGTCGTTGAAATTACCAGGCAGATGATCGGTTCAACAAATCCGAAAGATGCTCTTCCGGGAACGATCCGCGGTGATTACGGCATGGCCGTCAGAAAAAACATCATCCATGGTTCAGATTCTTTTGAAAGTGCAGAACGGGAAATTAATTTGTTTTTTGAATCGGAAGATCTCATTGAAGATAAAAATGAGTTGAATCAATGGGTCTACTAAAAATCAGCTGAAAATGCTGATTTTTTTCTTTTTTCGTGCGCAGTGTACGCCAATTGAAGGTATACTATGTCATAGGAAACGTCTAATGGTTATGCTGGGGAATCAATGCTAAAAGCGGCCATGGCAATCAAAGGGTAACGAAAGAACAAAGGCTAAAACCTCTGAGATCTTTGCTTCAAAGCCTTCACAGACACATCCTTGCCCTCAAAATACCCGCTGATTGAAGTTCAATTTTATATTTGGGAGAGCATAATGAACGACTATAAGTATTTTGTTGAGAAATGGAAGGAACTGACGAACATTAACTTAGCGCTTTATAAAGAGGCGCAGATGAAAAGGCGGCTGACCTCCTTATATGAGAAAAAGGGGTATCGGCATTTTAGGGAGTTTGCAAAAGCGGTTGCTGAAGATACGCTGCTTTTGAATGAAACACTTGACCGGATGACGATAAATGTATCTGAATTTTACAGAAATTATAAACGCTGGGCGGTTCTTGAAGAGAAAATGCTGCCTATGTTACAGTCCGGCAAAATGCTGAAGGTGTGGAGTGCTGCCTGTTCAACTGGAGAAGATCCCTATACGCTTGCGATGATTTTAGAAAAAGCAAAGCCTGTGTCGGGATATCAAATTATCGCCACAGACATAGATGCGAAAGCACTTCAAACTGCGATAAAAGGAGAATATCAAAAAAGGTCTCTGCAGGAAGTTCCGGAATCAATAAAAAGAGAGTTTTTTGAGAAAAATGAAGATACGTATGTGGTAAAAGAATGCATAAAAAAGCACATCACCTTTAAAACGCATAATCTACTTGCCGATCTGTACGAGAACGAATTTGATTTAATTGTTTGCAGAAACGTGTTTATTTATTTTACGGAAGCAGCAAAGGAAACACTGTATCAAAAAATGAGCGATAGCTTGCTAAACAAAGGAATTCTGTTTGTAGGAAGCACAGAACAAATTTTTCATCCCGAAAAATATGGACTGGAGTCAGTGGACACGTTTTTTTATCAAAAAAGTTAGCATGACTTTTTTTCGATTCAATGATATAGTTTTACTTAAAAGCGTTAATGTAATGAAGGGAGAAACAAGACATGAGATACTTAACAGCCGGAGAATCACACGGTCCCCAATTAACAGCAATTATAGAAGGTGTTCCTGCCGGTCTATACATAACGAATGAAGACATAAACTTTGAATTATCCAGAAGGCAAAAGGGTCATGGCCGCGGAAGACGGATGCAGATCGAAAAAGACCAGGTTCAAATCATGAGCGGAATCAGGCATGGAAAGACGCTGGGATCGCCAGTGGCTCTTGTAGTAGAAAATAAAGATTGGACCCATTGGACGAAAATAATGGGTGCCGAGCCAATTACGGAAGAACAGGAAAAAGAGATGAAACGGCAAATTTCGCGTCCGCGGCCGGGACATGCGGATTTAAATGGTGCAATAAAGTATAATCACCGTGACATCCGTAACGTGTTGGAGCGTTCATCTGCCAGGGAAACGACCATTCGCGTGGCAGCGGGAGCCGTTGCGAAAAAAATATTGTCTGAATTAGGAATTACCGTTGCCGGCCATGTTCTTGAAATCGGCGGAGTTAAAGCTGAAAAAGCAGAGTACGCAAATCTTGAAGAACTAAAAGAAGTGACTGAAAATTCACCTGTCCGTTGCTTTGATGAAGAAGCAGAAGCCAAGATGATGAAAGCGATCGATGATGCGAAAGCAGCAGGAGACAGCATTGGCGGAGTCGTTGAGGTCATCGTAGAAGGCATGCCGGTCGGCGTCGGAAGCTATACCCATTACGACCGCAAGCTTGACAGCAAACTAGCCGGAGCAGTGCTGAGCATCAACGCTTTCAAAGGCGTAGAATTTGGCATCGGCTTTGAAGCTGCACGGAAAAACGGAAGTGAAGTACACGATGAAATCGTATGGGATGAGGAGAAAGGGTATACGAGATCAACAAATCGTTTAGGCGGTCTGGAAGGCGGCATGTCAACAGGGATGCCGATTGTCGTCCGCGGTGTGATGAAGCCGATCCCAACCCTTTATAAGCCGTTAAAAAGCGTTGACATTGAATCGAAAGAGCCATTTTCCGCAAGCATCGAACGATCCGACAGCTGTGCTGTGCCGGCAGCGAGCGTAGTTGCTGAAGCGGTGGTCGCGTGGGAAATCGCATCGAGCATCGTTGAGCAATTCGGTGTTGATCGAATGGATCTTATTTCAGAAAACGTAGAGGCAATGAGAGAATGGGCGAGGAAATTCTAAAATGAAAATCCTCGATGTGAAAACAAAGGAACCATACCAGGTCTATATAGGCGAAGGCATTCGTAAAAAAACGTCAAAGTTGATGTCTGAAATAACCGGTTTTTCACCGACGCGTATTCTTCTCATTACAGATGAGAAGGTAGACAGGTTATACAGCGAGCAAATCTATCAAGTGTTGGCGGAAAAATGGCCTGTGAAGAAGGCTGTCGTTCCGAGCGGCGAGCAGTCCAAGTCATTGGAATGTTATCATCAGCTCCAGACAGATGCAATTCAATTTCACATGGACCGATCCTCGTGTGTCGTTGCGCTTGGCGGAGGAGTTGTCGGAGATCTTGCCGGCTTTGTTGCAGCGACATTTATGAGAGGAATTCCTTACGTGCAAATTCCGACGACGCTGCTTGCCCATGACAGCGCAGTTGGTGGAAAGGTTGCCATAAATCATCCGCTCGGTAAGAATCTAATCGGTTCTTTTCATCAGCCGAAGGCCGTCATTTATGATACAGAGCTGTTGTCCACGCTGCCTGAAGCTGAAATGAGGTCAGGTTTTGCAGAGGTAATCAAGCATGCATTTATCAGTGACGAACAGTTTCTTCTTCAACTGATGGAGACATACAGCATTGCCGGTTTAACTAGCAGCCAGCTCAGTGAAATGATCTATAAAGGAATAGAAGTGAAGAGCTCTGTGGTCGCAAATGATGAAAAGGAGAAAGGCATTCGTGCGTTCCTGAATTTTGGCCATACGCTTGGGCATGCCGTTGAAGCGGAGTATGGCTACGGCGAGATCAGCCATGGGGATGGAGTGGCGATGGGAATGTTATTTGCGCTGTATTTAAGTGAGAAAAAGGCAGGGCTTGACTGTGATTATTCCAGCTATTTGAAATGGCTTAAAAAGCTTGGCTATCCGACGTCTATTAACAAAGAAATTAAAACCGATTCATTAATCAATCGGATGATGAACGATAAGAAAACCGTCGGAGGAATTATTCAATTCGTGCTGTTAACTGAGATCGGTCATCCACAGCTATTTTCTATCGAGAAGGAAGAAGCAGCCGAATTGCTTGACCAATGGAGATTGGAGGGTACCTCAAGATGATACGCGGATTTCGGGGAGCCACGACATTAGAAGAAGATACAGATCAAGAAATGATCGTAAAAACAAAAGAGTTAATTAGAAATATGATAGAAAAAAATAATATTAAACCAGATCACGTGGTGCACATTATCTTCACAGCGACACCCGACTTGCATGCAGGATTCCCCGCCAAGGTCGTCAGGGAATTTAGCGGCTGGGAGCACGTTCCTGTCATGTGCATGCAGGAAATAGATGTCGAATCCGGGTTGAAGAAGTGTATCAGAGTCATGCTGACAGCCGAAACCGAACTGAAGCAAGATGAAGTTAAGCATGAATATTTAGGAAAGGCAGTTTCATTACGGCCTGACTTAATAAAGTGAATGGGACGTTTGCGCCCAAGGCATTGAAACAGGACATCTGCGGTTTAGTCATTATTTTAATCCGGCTGATTGGCAAAGCTATCATCCCCTGCATATTCTAAAGAGAATAGCTAGGGGTGGAAATCTTTTTCCAGTGAGTACGGAATCCAGGCCTTGTTAAGGCGATACAGAAAATAATTGACAGAAAAGATTGAATTATATTACCATAGAGTTAGTTAAAGATTAGTTAGTTTAGAGTAATAAGCACATAGTATGAGATTAGCATAGGGTAGTTGAGAATGAGTTGAGCTGAGTTTTAGTGAATGATTAAATCCTGCCCAAAAGAAATAGATGTTTCTTTTGGGTTTATTTTGTATATCCTCACGTCTTAAGCCTCATTCTCCTCCATCCCGGAAGGAGAGAAAACCATTGAATTACCAATCCGAATTATCCGCATTTTTAAATGACAGCCTTTCTTACAAAACGATTCCAATTGTTGAGTCCTTTACAGTGGATACACTGTCTCCGGTTCAAATGATTGAAAAGCTTGACCGGGAGATTACTTATTTTTTAGAAAGCAAGGATGAGTCTTCAGATTGGTCCAGATACTCCTTTATCGGATTGAATCCTTTTCTAACGATAAAGGAAAAAGACGGAGCCTTTCTTGCCTGTGATGAAGAGAAGCATTTAATTAGCAAGCCTCATTTGAAACAAATGATCGAATGGATGAATGAAGCGTATAAAATCAAAATACCGGAACTCGATATCCCATTTACTGGGGGAGCTGTCGGTTATTTAAGTTATGATTTCATTCCGTTAATAGAGCCTTCGGTTCAGCCGCATCGTGACGTGACAGATCTAGAAAAATGCATGCTTTTTGTATGCCAGACCATCATTGCTTTTGACCATGAGCTGAAAAAGGTTCATTTTATCCATTACGCCCGTTTAAATGGAACAGAGTCAGACAAGGAAAAAGAAAAGGTGTTTTTGGAAAACCAGCAATCGTTAAAACGCCTTGTCACAAAGCTTTCCGAGCCAAAGGAAACAAAAGATGTTCTTCTGTCAACCGTCCAGCAAAAAGAAAAACTGAGTGATAAAGAGTTCTCCTCCAATTATGAAAAAAGCCGGTTTTTAAAGGATGTTGAAAAACTGAAGGAGTACATTAGATCCGGGGATATATTCCAAGGTGTTTTATCCCAGCGGTTTGAAATGCCAGTCAAGACAGATGCTTTTGAGCTGTACAGAGTGTTACGCATGGTGAATCCGTCTCCGTATATGTATTATATTAAGCTTCCAGACAGGGAACTTGTCGGTAGCTCACCTGAACGATTAATTCATATACAGAATGGACACCTCGAAATTCATCCGATTGCAGGCACGAGAAAACGTGGCGCGAATCAGAAAGAGGATGATGATTTAAAACAAGATCTCTTAGCCGATGAAAAAGAATTGGCTGAACACTATATGCTGGTAGATCTTGCCCGAAATGATATTGGAAGAGTCGCGGAATACGGGTCTGTCAACGTTCCCGAGCTGACTAAAGTCGTCTCCTTTTCACACGTCATGCACATTATATCGATTGTGACAGGAGTTTTGCGGGAAGGTATACATCCTGTGGACGCGCTGATGTCGGCCTTTCCGGCAGGAACTCTTTCCGGATCACCTAAAATCAGGGCTATGCAGCTACTAAACGAACTTGAACCGACACCGCGGGAAACCTACGCCGGGTGTATCGCTTACATTGGCTTCGATGGAAATATAGATTCGTGCATCACTATTCGTACAATGAGCATAAAAGACGGAATTGCGTCTGTTCAAGCCGGTGCAGGAATAGTCGCGGATTCTGTCCCAGAGAAGGAATGGGAGGAAAGCTTAAACAAAGCCGCTGCTCTTTTAGACACAATTAAAATAGCAGAAGACATTTTTGCCGACAGGGAGGAAAAAGTATATGAACTCACTACTCAACCACGTAGTTAATGGACACAGGCTTACTGAGCAAAATGCAGCTGAGCTGATGGACCAGATGATGGCAGGCGAGCTCACACCTTCAGAAACCGGTGGTATTTTATCTCTTCTCGCGTACAGAGGGGAATCGGTTGATGAAATCACCGGTTTTGTAAAAGCGATCAGAAACCGTGCTGTTCAAGTGGACGAAATCGATGAAGTGGTGGATACGTGCGGAACCGGTGGAGATGGTGCATCAACGTTTAATATTTCGACTGCAGCAGCCATTGTTGCTTCTTCCTGCGGCGCCAAGATTGCTAAACACGGAAATCGATCCGTATCTTCGAAAAGTGGAAGCGCTGATGTGTTGGAGCACTTGCAGATTGCCATTCAGTCGACTCCCGACGAAGCAAAGCAAGCCGTTTTAAAGAAAAATATGACGTTTCTGTTTGCTCCACTTTATCATTCATCTATGAAAAATGTAGCTCAAGTCAGAAAGGAGCTGGGATTCCGAACCGTATTTAATATTCTTGGGCCTCTGATCAATCCAATGCAGGCAAAGCGCCAAGTAATCGGTGTATATTCATTAGAAAAAGCGAAAATCATGGCTGCTGCCCTTGAACGGTTCGGGCCGAAACACGTTTTATTTGTCAATGGTGAAGACGGCTTGGATGAACTGACAATAACGGCTCCGACAAATGTGATCGAACTTAAGGACGGAGAGCGGAAGGAATATAAAATCACACCGGAAGAAGCCGGACTTTCGTATGGCAGGATCACGGACATTCAAGTTAATACCCCCGAGGAAAGCGGAAAGATCATTACGTCAGTTTTTAACAACCGTACTAGCGGAACAGCCTTACACATTATCGCTTTCAACGCAGGCGCTGCCCTTTATACTGCAGGCAAGGCGCAGAACCTGAAAGAAGGCGTCGAAATAGCGTTAGATGCGATTAAAACCGGAAAAGCACTTGACCAATTGGAAAAACTAAAACAAAAAAAGGAAGAATTATATGCTTAACAAAATTATCACCAGAAAAAGAGAAGATTTGCAGGATCTTAGCCTGCCAGAAGATTTGGAAATACCCATTCGGCCTTTTAAAGAAGCTTTAGAAACATCAACTCGATTTCTCGGCTTAATTGCAGAAGTGAAAAAAGCCTCCCCATCAAAAGGATTGATAAAAGCTGATTTTCAGCCGGAAGAAATTGCTCGTTCCTATGAAAGAGCAGGCGCGGATTGCTTATCCGTGCTCACGGATTTTCCATTTTTTCAAGGAAAAAATGAGTATTTAACGTCAGTGAAAAGAACCGTACAGCTGCCGATCTTGCGAAAAGATTTTATACTCGAACCGATTCAAATTGAAGAATCTAAAAGAATCGGTGCTGATGCGATTCTTTTAATTGGTGAAGCACTGGAGGCGGATAAGCTGCACGAACTGTATTTGGAAGCTTATGAAAAAGGACTCGATGTCCTCGTAGAGGTACACGATCAGCACACCCTTGAAGAGATTCTGAAGCGATTTACACCTGAAATTGTCGGTATCAATAATCGAAACTTAAAAACGTTTCAAACGACGCTTGAGCAAACATTGAGTATCGCCCAGCTTGTCCCAAAAGAATCATTATTGATTAGTGAAAGCGGCATTTCATCAGCAGAGGATTTGCTTTTTGTTGAAGGGTGCGGTGCAAAAGCGGTATTAGTCGGAGAATCTTTAATGAGAAAAGATGACCAGCTCGTGGCTATTCAGGACTTATTTGGAGAAACCAAAAATGGGAACGCCTAAATTAAAATATTGCGGGATGACATCGCTGCGTGATTTTCAAGTCGCCTCGCAATCAAAAGCCGATTATATCGGGTTTATCTTTGCAGAGAGTAAACGAAAAGTATTGCCGCAGGACGTAAAAGGCTGGATAGATCATACGGATCCGGCAGGCAAAAAGCTTGTTGGCATTTTTGTGAATGAATCTGTTCCATCCATAGTCCAAACAGCTGCAGAGTCGTCGTTAGATGTGATTCAGCTGCACGGAGATGAAACCGTGAGCGAGATCACCGAGCTAAAGAAACAACTTTCTCCAGAGAAAAAAATTTGGAAGGCTCTTCATCATAATGACAAGACGCTTCAATTGATGGAAACATACTCTCCGGCAGTTGACGGGTTTGTCATAGATACGTTTTCTAAAAAACAACGCGGCGGTACGGGTGAATCGTTTCCGTGGGAGTATATCCCAAGCTATACGAAAGCGGCAATAGAGGCTGGAAAAGACTGTTTTATCGCCGGCGGGATCTCAGCGGAAAACGTAGAAGACTTGATGAAATGGAAGCCGAGCGGGGTTGATTTATCTAGCGGCATTGAGGAGAATGGAAGAAAATCAAGTGCTTTAATCAAAATGTTGGAAGAGAGGATGTTTCATCATGAATAACTATCCTGATAACAAGGGAAGGTTCGGCGAGTTCGGCGGCAAATTTGTTCCTGAAACGATTATGCAGCCTTTAATTGAAATCGAAACCGCTTTTCAAAACATAAAAGAAGATGCAAGCTTCCGCGAGGAATACCTTCATCTATTACAAGAATATTCCGGCAGGCCGACAGCTTTAACGTATGCAGATCAAATGACGGCATATTTAGGCGGGGCAAAAATTTATTTGAAACGGGAAGATTTGAATCATACCGGAGCCCATAAAATCAATAATGCCATTGGCCAGGCACTGCTTGCGAAGCGAATGGGGAAAACGAAAATCATTGCGGAAACCGGAGCTGGTCAACATGGCGTTGCGACGGCGACAGTTGCTGCAAAGTTTGGCATGTCGTGCAGGATATTTATGGGAGAGGAAGATATCGAAAGACAGGCGCTGAATGTTTTTCGGATGAAGCTTCTCGGAGCGGAAGTTGTTCCGGTGACAAGCGGAAACGGCACATTAAAGGATGCGACGAACGAAGCTTTCCGATATTGGGTACAGCACTGCAACGATCACTTTTACATTATTGGCTCAGTTGTCGGCCCGCACCCTTATCCTTTCATAGTGAGGGAATTTCAAAAAATCATCGGCGAAGAAGCTAAACAGCAATTTTTAGAAAAAGAAGGCAAGCTTCCTGATGCCGTTGTAGCATGTGTTGGTGGCGGCAGCAACGCAATCGGCATTTTCGACAGCTTTTTGTCAGAAGATGTACAGCTTGTCGGCGCAGAGGCTGCCGGAAAAGGCATCGATACTCCTTTTCATGCTGCTACTATAGGGAAGGGAACAAAAGGGGTGATCCACGGGTCGATGACCTACATGATCCAGGATCAATTCGGACAAATTATCGAACCTTATTCCATTTCAGCAGGACTTGATTATCCTGGTATCGGGCCGGAGCATGCGTATCTTCATTCCACCGGCAGAGTCACTTATCATAGCGTAACAGATGATGAGGCAATAGCTGCATTGAAACTGCTAACCCGCAAAGAAGGCATACTTCCGGCTATAGAGTCTGCTCATGCCCTTTCTAAAGCATTTGAAATGGCAAAAGGAATGTCAAACGATCAAACTATCTTGATTTGTCTTTCAGGAAGAGGAGACAAAGACGTTCATACGATAATGAAAGTAATGGAAGAAGAGGTGAAAGTAGAAGATGAAGCTTTCAAGTCATCCGCAAGATAAATTATTTATTCCCTTTATTACTGCAGGAGATCCTTTGCCGGAAGTAACGATAGAGCTAGCTAAGTCACTACAGAGAGCCGGGGCTTCTGCAATTGAATTAGGCGTTCCTTATTCTGACCCGCTAGCTGATGGTCCTGTGATCCAACGTGCATCCAAACGGGCGCTGAAAAACGATATGAATATCGTAAAAGCGATTGAATTGACAGGTGAGATGAAAAAAAATGGCGTAACGGTGCCAATAATTCTTTTTACGTATTATAATCCTGTGTTACAATTAAATCCGGATTACTTTTTCACTTTACTGCGAGAAAATAAAACAGAAGGACTGCTAGTCCCTGATTTGCCTTTTGAAGAAAGCGCCTATCTGCAGCAAGAATGCAAAAAACATCAAATCACTTACATCTCGCTTGTTGCGCCAACAAGTGAACACAGAATGAAAAAGATAATTGAAAAAGCTGAAGGATTTATCTATTGTGTGTCGAGCCTGGGGGTCACAGGGGTACGCAATCAATTTGATCCGTCGGTTTACCCGTTTATTCGCAAAGTGAAAGAGATCAGCTCGTTACCTGTAGCTGTCGGCTTCGGGATCTCCAGCTCGAAACAAGTAAAAGAGATGAACGAAGTGAGTGATGGGGTTGTTGTGGGAAGTGCCCTCGTCAACAAAATTGAACAATTAGAGGACGAGTTAATTCAACCGGGTACAAGGGAAAAAGCACTGAAAGAATTTGAGGAATACGCCAAAACTTTCAGCGGGTCTTACATGCTAAAATGAGGTGACGTTCAATTGCAGATTAAACAACAGTTGACCAAGCTGAAGCCCTATCAGCCTGGAAAACCGATTGAAGAAGTAAAAAAAGAATTTAATTTAAGCAAAGTGACAAAGCTTGCGTCCAATGAGAATCCCTTCGGATCTTCAAATCATGTGAAGGAAGCCCTTCAAAAGGAAGCGGCTTTCTTAGCTCTTTATCCAGATGGTTCGTGTGCGAATCTTCGGAAGAAGCTTGCTGCCTTCTTACATGTGAATGAGCAGTCGCTAATCTTCGGAAATGGCTCTGATGAAGTCATTCAAATTCTCAGCAGATCTTTATTGGATAAAGATTCCAATACAATTATGCCTGCCCCTTCATTTCCGCAATATAAACACAATGCAGTCATTGAAGGTGCTGAAATTCGTGAAGTCCAGCTTCTTGAGGATGGATCCCATAACTTAAAAGGGATGCTTGATGCAATCGATGAAAAAACTAAAATCATCTGGTTATGTACACCAAACAATCCGACAGGGACATACATTAAGGAAAAAGAATTCAGAGAATTTTTGTCTAAAGTTCCACGGCATGTGCTGGTCGTTTCAGATGAAGCTTACTATGAGTATGTCGATGCAGAGGATTATCCGGAGACGATCCCTCTTTTAGAAGAACATTCGAATTTAATCATTCTAAGGACTTTTTCTAAAGCATATGGATTATCTTCGCTGCGTGTCGGTTATGGAATTGGCCGTCCGGAGCTTTTGAGAGCGGTAGAGCCTGCACGCGAGCCATTTAATGTAAATAGATTTGCTCAAGCAGCGGCAGCTGCAGCCTTGGAGGACCAAGATTTTATAAAAGACATTGTCTCCAAATGCAAGGAAGGGCTGGAGCAATATTATCGCTTTTGTTCAGAAAATAATCTTGATTATTACCCTTCCCAAGCCAATTTCATACTAATTGATTTTAACAGGGACGCGGATGAATTGTTTCAATCCTTGTTAGAAAAAGGCTATATTGTCCGGTCCGGAAAGGCTTTAGGCTTCCCGACTTCATTACGCATTACAATTGGTACAAGGGAACAAAACGAAGAAATCATTGCAATTTTAAAGGAATTACTCTAAGAGGTGATGAACGTCACCTCTTATGTCTATTGACCAGGGAGATTACAGAATCAATGAATCATTCTAACGAAACCATTTTTATGGTAGGACTAGGTCTTATCGGGGGTTCCATAGCACTTGCGATCAAGAATGAATTTCCGGAAATTTGTATTGCCGGCTATGATATCTCTGAGGAACAATCCGTTGCTGCTAAAAAATTAGGTGTTATTGACCGTATTTCCTCTTCCATTGAAGAAGGCATAAACGAAGCCTCGATCATTTTCCTTTCAACGCCGGTGGAACAAACCGTGAAATTGCTTGACTGTATTGCAAAGTCGGAACGAAAGGAACCTCTTCTCGTTACTGATGTAGGCAGCACAAAAAAACGAGTGGCTGATTATGCAGAACAGGTGCTTCCGGAGAACTTCGAATTTATTGGCGGACATCCGATGGCTGGTTCGCATAAATCAGGAGTCACTGCGGCAAAGAAGCTTTTGTTTGAAAATGCATTTTACATACTCACGCCATCAAAATCAGCAAAGTTGTCTTCGCTTGCTAAATTAAAGGAACTGCTGAGAGGAACTCACGCGAACTTTTTGGAAATGAGTCCTGAAGACCACGATGAAGTTACGAGCGTCATCAGCCATTTTCCCCACATTGTTGCTGCGAGCTTAGTCCATCAAGCTTCACGATTTGAAAATGGATTTCCGATTGTGAAGCGACTTGCAGCTGGGGGGTTTCGCGATATTACGAGAATAGCTTCCAGCAGTCCGGCGATGTGGCGGGATATTTTGCTGCATAATAAGGATAAAATGATCAGCCGTTTTGATGAATGGCAAAAAGAGATGGATAACATCCGTTCGTATGTTGAGAATGAAGATGCCGAGAACTTGTATGCCTATTTTCAGATGGCGAAAAATTACCGGGATGGCTTGCCGATCAAGCAAAAAGGCGCAATACCTGCGTTTTATGACCTTTATGTTGATGTCCCTGATTCACCGGGAGTGATTTCAGAAATTACGGCAATTTTAGCTGCAGAACGAATAAGCATCACAAACATTCGCATTATCGAAACGCGTGAAGAGATAAACGGAGTGCTTCGAATCAGCTTTCAATCGGATGCTGATCGGAAGCAAGCGGAAAAGTGCATTCGAATCCGCGCAGAATATGATACATTTTACGCTGACTGAGGTGGTTATGCATGAAAATAAGTAAAGTTGATCAATTATCAGGAGAAATTCAAATTCCCGGAGATAAGTCCATCTCCCACCGGTCAGTCATGTTTGGTGCATTGGCAGAAGGAAAAACGACCATTCGCAATTTTTTAGAAGGGGCTGACTGTTTGAGCACGATCAGCTGTTTCAAAAAAATGGGCGTTTCTATTGAACGTGATGGAGAAATCGTGACTGTGTACGGACAAGGAATCGATCAATTACAGGAACCTGTTGAGGTGCTTGATACCGGGAATTCAGGAACAACGACGAGACTCATCCTTGGTATACTGGCTGGAAGAGGGTTTCACAGCACTGTAACTGGTGATGAAAGCATTGCAAAACGGCCGATGAAGCGTGTAACCGTTCCGCTAAGAGAAATGGGCGCCTCGATTGACGGCAGAAATGGCGGTGATTTTACACCGATTTCTGTAAGAGGCGGCCAGCTAAAAGCGATCCAATATACGTCGCCGGTAGCCAGTGCGCAGGTAAAATCGGCGATTTTGCTTGCTGGTTTACAGGCTAGCGGAACAACTTCAGTTACAGAACCGCATAAATCCAGAGATCATACTGAACGTATGCTTACTATGTTCGGGGCTGAAGTCGAAACCAACGGTATGGCTGTTTCCGTTCAAGGCGGGCAGAAGCTGAAAGGGACTGATGTCTTTGTACCAGGAGATATTTCTTCCGCTGCGTTTTTTCTTGTGGCCGGAGCTATCGTACCTAACAGCCGAATCGTTCTGAAAAACGTTGGATTAAATCCTACTCGAACCGGTATAATCGATGCTTTAAAGAAAATGAACGTCGAGCTTACAATCATCGAGAATCAATCGGACAGCCCTGAGCCTTTTGGTGATCTTATCATTGAAACGTCTTCACTAAAAGCTGCCGAGATTTCCGGTGACTTAATTCCGCGCTTGATCGATGAAATTCCGATTTTGGCCCTGTTGGCAACTCAAGCAGAAGGTACGACAATCATTAAGGATGCTGCCGAATTAAAGGTGAAGGAAACGAACCGGATCGATACGGTAGTCTCTGAGCTGAAAAAGCTGGGGGCAAGCATTGAACCTACTGAGGACGGAATGATTATCCACGGAAAAACAACCTTAAAGGGCGGAGCAAATGTTTCCAGCCACGGGGATCATCGAATTGGCATGATGCTCGGAATCGCAGGTTTAATTTGCGAGGAAGCCATCAATATTGAGAACACCGATGCAATTGAAGTATCTTACCCGAATTTCTTCAGCCACATCGATACATTAACGGGTAAAGCCTGAGGACTTTTTGGACTCAGGCTTCTTCTCTATTTTAGTTTTCCTCATATTTTTGAGAATGCTCTCATAGCTTGTCTTAAGACATAAATGAGAGGCGGCGGTATATCTGTCTTATATATTGGATCGTGCGAGAATAATGAAAAATGACAAAGTGAAAACGTGCTCGATTCTTGTTAACGGAAGCCGAATTGATTACATCCGTAGCTCAATGGATAATTATCATTTTATTAAGATGAATATGAGCCCATATATTATGGCTCCGGGAAGGGTGAGCATCGACCGGACTCCGGTAGAGCAGCTGCCTTTTTCCCAGTTTAAAAAGCATGCAGAAGAAACATATTTAAAAAAAGGTGTTACTGTGATTATTACTGTTGTAAAGCTTTCTCATGAAAGAGAGTTAAAGCAAAAGGTCGGAAAAAGAAGAAAAACGTATTTTAACAGCCCGATTGACTACTATATCGCTGTGCAGATCCCTCTTTCTGCGTTAACACCATCATTTGTCAGAGCCTGCAAAAAATTAAACGTATCCTGCATATTTCTCGAACACCTGGACCAATATGATTGGAATAATGTGCCTTGGGGATGGATTAGCGATGCCTTTTCTGACACCTCGATTCCGCTTGTTCCGTGTTTTCCGGAATCCCTTTCATTTATTAAGCTATTTATGTTAAAAGCAAGGTGGAGAAAATCACTCTCCAGCGCTCGGATTACTTTTTTGGATGAGCCGTTGAAAGAAGAACTTACATTGGCTCATGAACAGCTTTTTAAGCTGGGAATTTGTCCTGCCAAAGGAGAAATTCGTGTGGGGGGAGATGTGGATTATAATCTTTTTTACGTAAATGAAAGCAGAATTCTTGCAGGAGACGGTTACCGCCTTTATGATAGGGATACCCCAATCATATCCGTGCACAAGGGAAAATTGCAAAAAGCAGGAGAAGGAGTGTTTTTCAAACCAGGTTTTGGAGAAGAATGTTATACAGGGAAAGCAGTTAAGTTCCATAATAAATCAGCATTTGTTTAAAGAAAGGAAAGGTTTTAAGTGAATACAGCTATTCAAGAAGCGATTGCGTTGGTAGAGGAAGGGCAAACAGAAAAAGGCCTGAAAACATTGGACAGAATCGAGAAGAATCTCCATGATGAAGAAAAGGCTGTTGTTGCCGAGCTTTATTACAATTGGGGTGATATTCATAAAGCGGCTGCCATGATTGCAGATTTACATGAATTGTATCCTTTTGAAAGCAATCTGACGTGTTTTTACGCAGAGCTGTTAATTGAACTGGATAAAGAAGAAGAAGCCATAGCTCTTTTAGAAGAGATCCCAGCTTCAGATGAACAATATCCGGAAAGCCTTTTACTTTTGGCTGATTTGTATCAGATGCAAGGACTATTCGAAGTTAGTGAACAAAAACTTCTTAATGCCGCAGAGTTGCTTCCGGATGAACCGATCATACAGTTTGCGCTTGGCGAGCTTTATTTTACTCAAGGATTGTATGGTAAAGCGCAATCCTATTATAAAAAAGCATCCGGAAAGGAACATACAATCGCGGGTATTTCCCTTGACAGCAGAATTGCCGAATCACTCAGCCACTTAGGAGAATTTGAGGAAGCTCTTACGTTTTATAACCAAATACCAAAACATCTTCTGGAACCCGACACCCTCTTCGGTTACGGTATGACCGCACTTAAAGCTGGACAAACCAAAACGGCCGTCAAGCATTTAACTGAATTAAAAGAGATGGATCCCGGCTATACTTCGCTGTATGTCCCGCTGGCTTCAAGCTTTGAAGAAGAAGGCATGTTTGATGAAGCCATAGCCGCAGCAAAAGAGGGGATAAAGCAGGATGAATTCAACAAAGAACTATACCTTTTTGCGGCGAAGCTCTCTTTAAAGCTAAAAAATGACGCCGATGCCGAACTGCTTTTGCAGGAAGCTGTTGCACTGGATCCCGGTTATGTGGAGGCCGCTCATGTGTTGTTGTCCGTATACTTGCAAAAAGAGGACTACCAGGCAATACTTGACTTGGTTCGCGAGGTAGAAAGCTATGGGGAGACTAACCCGAAATTTTCATGGTATTTAGCAACTGCCTACAAAGAACTGGAAGAGTATGATTCAGCCGCGGCCAAATACAAGGAAGCCTCTCAACATTTTGAATCAGATCGAGACTTCCTTTACGAATATGGACAATTTCTGCTTGAGGAAGGAAGGCAGCGAGAAGCTCTTCCTCTGTTGAAAAAAGTGCTTCACATTGATGGGGTAAATCAGGAATTGGAAGAAACCATTTTGCGAATTGAAGAGGAAGAATTTTTGGGTTAAAGAAGGAAAAAATAAGGTTATGTGGAAGTATAGATTAAAGGGAAGAATATAAGGAACGATAGAGGAGGGAATAAAATGCACACCCCTGTTTCTGTCAATGAAAAAAAAGATTTTATTCGGTGGTTTCTAAATCATTACCAATTGAAAAGAAGAGAGTGTGTATGGATTCTAAATTATTTAATGAGTCATGATTCATTAATGGAAAAGGTGCATTTTGTGGAAAATGCAGAATATTGCCCTCGCGGCATCATCATGTCAACTCATTGCGTAGAGGAAGCTCCTTTTCGATTTTACAAACAAAACGTAATGACTACCGACGCAGAAAAATCTTTTCACGATATTCGCCTTAACAAAAATCAAAGTTTATTTATTCAGCTCAATTTCCGTTCGTCCTATCATTCGCCAGAGTATGCGGCTGTGTTGGAATCTAACCCGCACCTGCCGAAGGAAATGAATGAAAACGAGAAGGATCGGACGATTGCCGAAGATCTTCTCCAACACGCCATAGCCTCCTTTCAAAAAGAGAAGCTTTTGCATGAAATTGATCTCGCGCTGGATAGAAAAGACAAAAAAGCGTTTGTTGAACTCACAGAAAAGCTGCAAAAGTTAAAATGAAGAGTGTGATAAAGCACCAGTCTCCAAAGCTTAGTACGCAGCAACCAGCCTTGCACACTCTTTGCAGGGCTTTTTTTCTTGATCAAAAAGATTGCGAAAGGAGCACCCGATGAAATGGAGAGCAAAAGATGCCGAGCTATACCTTCACTCAAAGGAGTATATAGATACGGCTATTATCCCAATCGTTTCTGTACAACTAGATTCAAACTGGAAATCAATTGTCACTAAAGGAGAGTATACGTCGCTGATCACAGAGGAGCTTGAAAGGCAGTTAAAAGGACGGGTATTCTTATTCCCTTCGTCAACTTATGTGGAAAAAGAATTTTCGCTGCCATTTATAAGAAAGCTTGGTGATTCAGTCAATCGCGAGTTTCGGCATGTCGTATTTATCACCACTGAGGAAGAATGGAAGGATGCATTGGAAGAGTTTCAAGTAATCACCATTCCGCATGTCCCTCTTGAAGACTTGAGCACAGCCTTGAAACAAAAAATGGTTCAAGACCAAATAGAGAAAATTTTGAACATTTTGTTACAATATTGGAACGGCTCATAAAAACCCTTACATTTGCATCAGACTGGGATTTCTCTGTATTGACCTTACTAAGAGATTGATATATTATGAGGGTGTCTTGCCATACGGAATTGTTTTTTTCATGAAACGAAGGGTGATGACTTAGGGGGGAGTATGTGATGAGCGAAAAAAGACATCAGGTATCTAGGCGCCAGTTTTTGAATTATACGCTTACAGGCGTAGGGGGATTTATGGCTGCAGGGATGCTTATGCCTATGGTTCGTTTCGCGCTCGATCCAGTATTGCGGCCGACGGAAAATCAAGAGATGGTGCAAGTGGTCAGCGTCGATGAATTAACCGAGGAGCCTCAGCGCTTTGACTTTAAAATCAATCAGGTAGACGCTTGGTATGAATCAGAGGAGTCACGGTCAGCTTGGGTGTACAAAAACGGCGATAAAGTGACAGCGCTATCACCAATTTGTAAACATTTGGGATGTACCGTGAACTGGAACAGCGATCCCAAAAATAAAAACATGTTTTTCTGCCCGTGCCATTACGGACTATACGAAAAGGATGGAACAAATGTACCCGGAACTCCGCCGCTTGGACCTTTGGACCATTACGAACATGAAATCAGGGATGGGTTTCTTTATCTCGGGAAAGCAAAGCCGAAGGGGGCGGGGTAACATGCTTAACAAAATTTATGACTGGGTTGATGAACGGCTGGATATCACTCCGTTATGGAGGGACCTTGCAGATCATGAAGTGCCTGAACACGTGAATCCGGCTCATCATTTTTCGGCATTTGTGTACTGCTTTGGCGGGCTGACCTTTTTTGTAACCGTTATCCAAGTTTTATCGGGCATGTTTTTGACCATGTATTATGTACCCGATATTCAAAATGCCTGGAAATCTGTTTATTATTTGCAAAATGAAGTAGCATTCGGCCAAATAGTGAGAGGAATGCATCATTGGGGAGCTAGTCTTGTCATTGTGATGATGTTTTTACATACGCTGAGAGTATTTTTCCAGGGAGCGTATAAGAAGCCAAGAGAATTAAATTGGATTGTCGGTGTGCTGATTTTTTTCGTCATGCTTGGACTTGGGTTTACCGGCTATTTGCTGCCTTGGGATATGAAAGCGCTTTTCGCGACGAAGGTAGGCTTGCAGATCGCTGAAGCAACTCCGTTGATTGGGACGCATATTAAGGTTCTTCTAGCGGGGCATTCAGAGATCGTCGGTGCCCAAACACTTACCCGTTTTTTTGCGATCCATGTCTTCTTCCTTCCTGCTGCATTATTTGGATTAATGGCTGCGCATTTTATCATGATTCGAAAACAAGGGATTTCTGGTCCATTGTAAACCGAATAGCAAAAGTAAAATCATGACAAGGAGGGGAAGGTATGCAAAGGGGCAAAGGGATGAAATTTGTCGGCGATTCACGAATTCCTGCAGAAAGAAAGGCGAATATACCGAAGGATTATTCAGAATACCCGGGAAAGACAGAGGCGTTTTGGCCCAATTTTTTATTGAAGGAATGGATGGTCGGCGCGGTTTTCTTAGTTGGCTTTCTTGTACTCACCATTGTTCACGCACCGCCGTTGGAGCGAATGGCAGACCCGACGGATACAGGATATATTCCGCTCCCTGACTGGTACTTTTTATTTTTATACCAACTATTAAAATATCAATATGCATCGGGACCATATACGGTAATTGGAGCGATTGTCATGCCGGGGATTGCATTTACGGCGCTTCTCTTGGCTCCTTTTTTAGACAGGGGAATAGCAAGAAGGCCCCATAAACGTCCGATTGCGACTGGAATGATGCTCCTGGCAGTTTTTGCGACTGTTGCTTTAACCTATGAATCGGTTGTTACCCATGATTGGGAAGCAGCAGAGCAGCAAGGAAAAATAACAGAGGAAGCAGATATCGACACGGAATCTGAGGGATATAAAATTTTTCAGGAGCAAGGCTGTATTTCTTGCCATGGGGATACGTTGCAGGGGGGAGGAGCAGGTCCTTCACTTGTAGAAACCGGATTATCTCCGGAAGAGGTGGCAAAAATAGCGAAAGACGGAAAAGGCAATATGCCTCCGGGTATCTTCAAAGGGTCGGATGAAGAGCTCGAAAAGCTCTCGAAATTCATCTCAGAAACGACAACCAAATAGTGACGCTTTTACGATTGTGTTTCTGCTTTTGTAGGGATATACTTTTTATAGACAAAGAAAGCTGGCGGCGGTCAGCTTTTTTTGTGACTCTTTATAAAGGCAGGATAGAAAAAAGTGAAAGATATTCAATACATATTTGGTACGAAACCAATTCTGTTGTTTCTCCTCGTCGTGAATTTTATCGGAACGTTATACGGCTATTACTGGTACGGGTCACAGCTCTCAGAAACCCCAGCCCGTTTTATCGTCTTTGTACCCGATAGTCCGACGGCCAGTTTGTTCTTTTTAATTGTTCTAATTGGTTTTTTGTTCAAGCACCATTGGTCTCTTTTCGAAGCGCTTGCGATCGTTACGTTGATGAAGTATGGGATATGGGCGGTAATCATGAATCTGCTGGTTCTCTTGACAACAGGAGATCTTCATTGGACGGGATACATGCTTATCGTTTCCCATTTTGCCATGGCTGTACAAGGAGTTCTTTATGCTCCTTATTACCGATTTAAGCTTTGGCATCTAGTGATCGCAGCGATATGGACGCTTCATAATGACTTCATCGATTATGTGTTCGGAATGATGCCCAATTATTCAGTGCTGACGGATTATATGCCGCAAATCGGCTATTTTACGTTTTGGCTGAGTGTCGTCTGTCTAATTACAGCTTATGCACTCGTGTTATCTCCTAAATCTTCGAAGCTTCAGCTGCCATAACGAACATTGATGGTCTAATCTTGTCCACACCTTCATACCTTTTAATGAAAACGGCTGGGGGGGACAGAAATGGACAGATGGCTGATTTGCGGAGTATTATCTTTCATATTAATTTTTCAAGCCTTCTCGATGGAAGCGAAAGCGGAAGAAGTAACATGGACAGAGTTAAATGATTTATCAGATACAGTTTTTCAATTAACAAGGCAGGATCGTTACGAAGAAGCTGTAAGAGTGCTCGGCTTCTTTGAAAAGCAATTTCAAGTTTTAGAAGAAAAAGGAGAGGTTCCGTCTGATCAGGCGCGGCAGATAAATGTGAATTACCGATTGGCAATTGATGCTTTATCAAATGAAGAAATTCCGACTGCTGACAAGGCGAGGGCGGCAACACAATTCAGACTGCTCCTTGATTCAGTTTATTCACGATACGAGCCGCTTTGGCTTTCATTTGAGGAGACTGTTTTTCATTCATTAGAAAAGATGAAGTCAGAAATAGAAAAAGGAGAGGATACCCGATTCCGCAAGACATGGAATGAATTTCTTTCTTTATACGGAACGATCTATCCGAGCATGAACGTTTCCGTTTCCGCTGCTGCCATAAAAGAGGTGGATAAACATATCGAAGCCATTGAACTGAGCGAGTTTACCGAGATGACAATGAGTACACAATTAGAACAAATGACAGTCCTGGAAGAGGATTTGATCGATGTATTTGAAAATAAAAAAGACGATTCGGATCCTTCGCTGTTTTGGGTGATGCTGACAACAGGCAGCACAATTATCTTGTCGTTAATCTATGTAGGATTTCGTAAGTACAGAGCAGAAACCAATAGAAAAAAAGAAAAGGTTAAAAAACCGGAAAAATAAAGGACATCGCGTGATATAGCGCAATGTCCTTTAACGGTTGATCGGATTTTTGTCACCATCCAACGTAAAGCCTTCTCCCATCACGTCATGGACATCGCTAACGGCTACAAAAGCATGCGGGTCAATCATCATAATTACACTTTTTAAGCGGACAATTTCATTTTTAGGAACGACACAATATAAGACATCTCTTTCTGATTGCGTATAAGCTCCCGATCCTTTTAAGATCGTAACACCCCGTTCCATTTCCTTCATAATCTTTGCGCGGATTTCCTCGTTTTTTTCAGAAATAATGGTTGCGCCTTTTGCAGCATATGCGCCTTCCTGCATGAAATCAATCACTCGTGTTCCAACAAATACTGCAACCAGCGTGTACATTGCTTCTTTATATGAAAGATAGGACAAAAGTGAAACTGTTATGACGCATGCATCAAATATAAACATCGCTTTTCCCATGCTTACGCCGTAATATTTATTAAGGAGCCGGACGATGATATCTACTCCACCGGTCGTTCCGCCATATCTGAAAATCATTCCGAGGCCGGACCCGATAAACACCCCGGAAAATAAGGCGGCAAGAGCCAGGTCGCCTTGGAGGGGAATATGAAACTGATACTGCTGGAAAAACCATAAAAATAGGGAGAGTCCGAATGTCCCGATAATTGTATAGATAAACACAGTACGACCTAACAGCTTCCAGCCGATAAAAAAAAGTGGTATATTCAATAGGAGATTGGATATTGACGGATCGAAATCAAATAAAAAATAGAGCAAGAGAGTGATTCCGGTAAATCCGCCTTCTGCCAGATTGTTTTGCATATTAAAATGAACAAGCCCGAATGCAAAAATCGCGGCTCCAATCAAAATAAAGCAAACGTTTTTCAGCTTTAATTCTGCCAGCACCATAGAAACCTCCAATCTATCTAGAAGATAATGTTACATATTATAGTTGATTGGCGGCGAAGTGGCAACGAGCCCGATAAGAAAATCATTTGTCAAATTGTACGGACTTAGCTAACATGAGAATGATGACAGGAGGTAGAGAGATGACCGAAAGCAAAACGATGAAAAGCATGCAGGAGGAAGTAGATGCATACATCGGGCAATTTAAAGAAGGTTATTTCAGTCCGCTGGCGATGATGGCGAGAATTACAGAAGAAACAGGAGAGCTTGCCCGCGAAATTAATCATCGCTACGGGGAAAAGCCGAAGAAAAAAAGTGAAACTGAAAAAGAAATTGAAGAAGAAATTGGTGATGTCTTATTTGTTATTATCTGCTTGGCGAACTCACTTGGCATTTCCTTAGAGGAGGCTCATGGCAAGGTCATGGAAAAATTTCAAACGAGAGATAAAAACAGATGGACGAAAAAGGAAGACAGCTAGGAGGAAACAAAATGGATACACAAACAATTAAAATTGTAATAGCCGGCCCAAGAGGCAGAATGGGGGAAGAAGCTGTAAAGCTTGTAGAGCGCACCCCGCACTTTCAGCTAGTCGGAGCGATTGACCATACATATAATCAAATGGAACTTTCAAAGGTGCTTTCAGGAGCTCCTGACGTTACGATTTATACAGATATAACAGAATGCTTTACTGAAACAGCTCCAGATGTACTTATTGACTTAACCACACCTGAGATCGGCAAAAAACATACGATTCAAGCTTTAGAGCATGGGGTTCGCCCTGTTGTGGGAACGACTGGTTTTTCCGATGAAGATTTAACCTATATTGGCAGGTTGACAGAGGAAAAAGGAATCGGAGCGATTATTGCGCCGAACTTCGCGCTGGGTGCCATTTTAATGATGAAGTTTTCACAAATGGCCGCTCACTATTTTAAAGATATCGAAATTATGGAGCTGCATCATGACCAAAAATTAGACGCTCCAAGCGGAACTGCTCTAAAAACAGCAGAAATGATCCACCAGGTGAGAGAACCGAAACCACAGGGACATCCGGATGAAAAAGAAACAGCAGAAGGAGCAAGAGGCGCAAACAGCGAGGGAGTTCGCATACACAGTGTACGACTTCCGGGATTAATCGCCCACCAAGAGGTATTATTTGGAGGTGAGGGCCAAACGTTGAAAATCAGGCACGATTCGTATAACCGCGCATCTTTTATGTCTGGCGTTAAATTGGCTGTTGAAGAAGTTATGAAAGTTGACCAGCTCATTTACGGGTTGGAACATATTATCGGATAACCGGGGGGAATAGAAATGAAAATCGCCTTAATCGCGCACGATCGCAAAAAACAGGATATGATACAGTTTACAACCGCCTATAAAGAAATTTTAAAGGATCATGACTTATTTGCAACGGGTACGACCGGAAAAAAAATTGAGGAAGCGACTGCTCTTCCTATCTACCGTTTTCAATCGGGGCCGCTTGGCGGAGATCAGCAAATCGGAGCATTGATTGCTGACAATAAAATGGATTTGGTGCTTTTCTTTCGTGATCCGTTAACTGCCCAGCCGCATGAACCGGACGTATCAGCGCTTATCCGCCTCTGTGACGTATACGCTGTACCGCTGGCGACTAATATGGGAACGGCAGAAATTTTAATCCGGTCATTAAACACTGATGCGTTCCAATTTCGGAACCTCGTAAAGGACAAAGAAGATTAACGGTTCATTTTTATAGCGGGGGCATGACATGAAAAAATTAAAAATCGGCATCACCTGTTATCCGACGGTTGGCGGATCAGGTGTTGTAGCAACCGAATTAGGAAAGCTGCTTGCTGAACGGGGGCATGAAATTCATTTTATTACATCTAGTGTACCTTTTCGGTTAAATAAAGCACACAGGAATATATATTTTCACGAGGTAGAAGTCAATCAATATGCAGTTTTTAAGCATGCCCCTTATGATCTGGCATTAGCAAGCAAGATGGCGGAAGTGGCAAAACGGGAGAAGCTTGACGTTCTGCATGCACATTATGCCATTCCTCATGCGATAAGCGCGTTTTTAGCAAAAGAGATGACCGGAGGCAAGCTGAAAATAGTAACGACCTTGCATGGAACAGACATAACCGTTTTGGGTTATGATTCATCGTTAAAGGAATTAATAAAGTTTGCGATTGAAGCTTCGGACCATGTGACGGCAGTGTCCGGCTCTCTGGTTGAACAAACATTTAAATTAATCCAACCTGTAAAAGAAATCGAAACCGTTTATAATTTTATTGATGAGCGGGAATACAACAAAGTTGATGCGAGCTACTTATTGGCTCAATACGGCATAGATCCCGATGAAAAAGTGATCATTCATGTTTCAAACTTTAGAAAAGTAAAACGGGTCGAGGATGTTATCCATGTGTTTCATCAGGTTGCAAGCAAAATAAAATCCAAGCTGCTGCTCGTCGGCGACGGACCGGAAATGTCTGCAGCCTGCCAGCTGGCTCATACGCTTGATATTGTCGATCGCGTGCTCTTTTTAGGGAAAAGAGAAAATTTGCAAGAATTATATTCAATCAGCGACCTTATGCTGCTTCTCTCTGAAAAAGAAAGCTTCGGATTGGTTTTACTTGAAGCAATGGCATGTGGTGTCCCGTGTATCGGGTCTAATGCAGGCGGCATTCCTGAAGTGATAAGGGATGGTGAATCAGGGTTCATTGTCGATGTTGGCGACCACAACTCAGCTGCACAAAAGGCGCTGCAGTTATTAACCAATGAAGAGCTTGCAGCTCAATTTATCCGGAGGTCATATCTAGCGTTGGAGAATGAATTTTCCTCCAAAAAGATCGTTGAGCAGTATGAACAAATTTATAATCGATTAATCGAACCGGAGTGAAGCTTATGGTTTTGGACGAAAAATTTCTCAACGCGGTCCCTCTACTTGAAAAACTGCATACTGAAGGGTTTCAAGCCTATTTTGTCGGCGGTTCGGTGAGGGATTTCCTCATGAACCGTCCGATTGGCGATATCGATATAGCAACGGATGCAAAGCCTGAAGAGATCGAAAGGCATTTCAAAAAAACGATTCATGTCGGAAAAGAGCACGGAACCATCATCGTCCTTCACAAAGGTGAGCCATATGAAGTTACCACCTTCCGAACAGAGGAAGGTTACTCTGATTTTAGAAGACCGGATAAAGTCTCCTTCATTCGTTCCCTAAAGGAAGACTTACAACGAAGGGATTTAACGATTAACAGCATGGCTATGACGAAGGATGGATCAATAATCGATTACTTCGGGGGCAGGAACGACATTCAGAAAAAAAGGATCCATACGGTAGGAAATCCATCTGAACGTTTCCATGAAGACGCTCTGCGCATGATGAGAGCATTGCGGTTTGTCAGCCAGTTAGGTTTTCACTTGTCTGAGGAAACTTGTGCTGCGATTAAGCGGGAAAAAGAATTGCTTTCTCATATCTCGATTGAGAGAAAGGCCATTGAAATGGAAAAAATGCTTTTTGGACCGTGGTGCGGACAAGCACTTTTATTGATGTTTTCTACCGGGCTGTCGACTATGCTGCCCGGCTTTCGAGCATGCAGCTCTCATCAAGCTGAAGCCATTTCCCGCTTTCCTTTTCATCATTTAAAATCAAAAGAAGAGTTATGGGCTGCGATCCTTTGTTTACTTGAAATTTCACCCGAATCATCCCAGGCATATTTAAGGCAGTGGAAGCTCTCTGCTAAGCTTTTCAACGATGCAGCTGCGATTCAAAAAAGCCAGCGTGCATCTTGGGATCGATTTAGCCTATATAAAACAGGGATGCATACTGCTCTTTCAGCTGAACGTATCAGAATGCTTCTTTCAGACAAGCAAATCGATCAGGAGCGGCTTCTTCAGCTTGAAGAGATTTATGAACATCTGCCTATCAAAAGTGTAAAGGAATTAGATATTGATGGAAATGAACTGATGCAGTTCCGGAAAAAAAAACCCGGCAAATGGATTGCCGAGGAGTTAGAAAAAATCGAAAAAGCCGTTATTACAGACGGTTTGGAAAATGGCAGAGAAGCCATAAAGGAGTGGCTTAAAACGTGCAATCAGGCATAAGAAATTCGTTATTGGCGCTTTTTTCAAAAGCGGGCAATGATTATGTATCAGGGCAAAAGATCAGTGAGGAATTAGGATGTTCCAGAACGGCCGTCTGGAAGCATGTTGAGAGCTTACGAAGCGAAGGGTATGAATTGGAAGCTGTAAGAAGATTAGGATATAGAATCGTCGCGAAACCGGATAAAATCAGTGAAAATGAAATCAGACTCGGGCTTGATACGAATATTCTCGGCCGTGAGATTCATTATAGAGATGTATTGCCTTCTACTAATATTAAAGCCCTTCAGCTGGCAGCAGAAGGAGCGGTGGAGGGGACACTGGTTGTCACTGATGAACAGACGTCAGGAAGAGGGCGGATGAACAGGACGTGGCATTCACCATCTGGAAAAGGGGTATGGATGAGCTTAATCCTGACACCTGATATTCCGGTTGCCAAGACTCCCCAGTTAACACTCCTTACAGCAGTAGCGGTTGCACAAGCTCTGGAAGAAGTAAGCAGCTTACAAATGCAAATTAAATGGCCGAACGATATTTTGTGTAACGGTAAAAAAATTGTCGGGATTTTAACAGAGCTGCAGGCGGAAGCTGATCGCGTAAGTTCCGTCATTGTTGGTATAGGCATAAATGTAAATCAAAGCCAAAGTGATTTTCCGACTGAAATCCAATCGATCGCATCCTCTCTGTCAATCGAGCAAAAAACCATGTTTGACAGGGCAAGAATCATCCAGACGATTCTAAAAAAATTCGAAGAACGATATCTGGAGTTTTTATCGGACGGTTTCAAATCGATTAAACCAATATGGGAAAGCTATGCCGCCATCCAGGGAAAAGAAATTACTGCCAGAACGCTGCAAGGATTGATTTCCGGCAAATCTTTAGGCATAGACGATGAGGGTGTCCTTTTGCTTGTAACAAAAGAAGGAGACATTAAGAAAATTTATTCGGCAGATATCGACCTCCGTACTTCTTAGTTGGAACTTCACTTTCTTTTTGATATACTTTCGGTTGGGCGGTATCCGATTATGGAGCTGCACCTTGTATTGACGAAATGTAAAAAAGCAGTCTGCCTTGATCCGAAAAAAGATGGACAGGGACAGAGGGATGAAACTCGTAGCCTTGATATAAAAGCCATTCCTTCTGTTTTATTTTTAATAAAATAGAAGGATTTTTGTTTTGATATGATTTCATCTCCTCTGATGCACAGGAGGAGGAACAAATGAAAAGCAAACTCGATTTTTTAAACATGAAGCGTGAATCTGAACCGATAGTGATGGTGACAGCCTATGACTATCCCTCAGCAAAGCAAGCTGAACAATCAGGTGTGGATATGATTTTGGTAGGAGATTCACTCGGCATGGTTGTTCTTGGACTGGAATCTACAGTGGCAGTAACCGTCGATGACATGATTCATCATACGAAAGCGGTAAAACGAGGAGCGAAACAGACATTTACCGTTACAGATATGCCTTTCATGTCATATCATTGTTCAAAGGAAGATACGATGAAAAACGCAGCTGCGATTATGCAGCGCGGAGGGGCAGATGCATTAAAGCTTGAAGGCGGCGGAAATGTTTTGGGAACCATTCAGCAATTGACTGACGGTGGAATTCCTGTTGTCGGCCATTTAGGTTTAACCCCTCAATCTGTCGGCGTTTTGGGCGGTTACAGAGTTCAAGGAAAAGATGAAAAAAGTGCAAAACAATTGCTAGAAGACAGTATCAACTGTGAAAAAGCTGGTGTGATCGCTCTTGTTTTAGAGTGTGTCCCGTATTTGCTGGCAAAAGAAATTGCGAATTCTCTTAGCATCCCTGTGATCGGAATAGGAGCTGGCAGTGGTGTAGACGGTCAGGTTCTCGTCTATCATGACCTGTTAGGGTACGGCGTTTCTAAGACAGCAAAATTTGTGAAGCAATATGAACAAATTGACCATTCAATTGAATCCGCACTTCGAAGCTACGTAAGTGATGTAAGGAACCGTTCATTTCCTGATTCGTCTCATTCTTACAAAATGGAGAAAGAAATCATCGAAAGGTTACATGGGGGAATTAAATCGTGATTCAAGTAATTAAAACCGCAGCAAAAATGAAAGAAGCATCAACTCATCTTAAAAAATCACAAAAGTCTGTTGGATATGTTCCGACGATGGGGTACCTGCATGAGGGGCATCTCTCTCTTGTTGAAAAGGCAAAACGAGAGAATGATATTGTCGTCATGAGCATTTTTGTCAATCCGCTCCAATTTGGTCCGGGTGAAGATTTCGATTCATATCCAAGGGATGTAAATAGAGATATACAGCTGGCTGAAGAAGCAGGTGTGGAGCTTTTGTTTCTTCCATCTGCAGCTGAAATGTACAGGGAAAATCATGCAGTGTCGGTTTCAGTCAATGGCCGCACGGATGTGCTTTGCGGAAGGACGAGGCCGGGCCATTTCGATGGGGTCGCAACAGTATTGACAAAATTGTTTTCCATCATTGCACCTGACAAAGCGTATTTTGGAATGAAGGATGCCCAGCAGGTTGCCGTAGTAGATGCTTTGATTCATGATTTCTTCATGGATGTGGAGCTGGTGGCCTCGAAAACGATTCGGGAAAAAGACGGCCTTGCTAAAAGCTCCCGGAACATCAACTTATCCCCAATAGAAAGAGATCAAGCACCTTATATTTACCAATCGCTGCAAGCGGGGGCAGCCATGATTGAACAAGGTGAGAGAGATCCAAAAGCAGTCATTTCTGCGGTCCTCGCGCACTTAGAAGCAGCAGGGGGAAATGTTGAATATGTGGAATGCTATTCTTATCCCGAATTGAAGAAGCAAGATGTTCTGTCTGGAAAAATCATCATCGCAGCGGCTGTAAAATACAGCAAAGCAAGATTAATTGATAATATTGTTTTGACCATTTCCTAAGGGAGGAAGCATACATGATTCGTACTGTAATGAACGCAAAGCTACATCGGGCAAGAGTGACCGAGGCTAATCTGGATTATGTCGGAAGCATTACTATCGACGAAGATCTCTTGGACTCTGTTGGAATGATTGCGAATGAAAAAGTTCAAATTGTAAATAACAATAATGGGGCAAGGCTGGAAACCTATATAATTCCGGGGGACCGCGGCAGCGGAATCATCTGTCTGAATGGTGCAGCAGCACGGCTCGTGCAAAAAAATGACATTGTCATTATCATTTCGTATGCGCAAATTTTTGAAGAGAAGCTGAAAGACCATCAGCCAAAGATCGCAATATTAGACGAAAATAATCAAATTGAGCAGCTTATTGCTAACGAGCCTGCACGGACTGTGTTGTAACCCCCTTCGACAAGGGGGTTTTCCTTCTTTTTTCTTAGATGAAGCAAGACTTGTCCAAGAAACCATGGTACACTTTTTTGGTACATAATAAATTTGAGGTGTCCGTTTGATGAACAACAAACGCTTTGTGGTACTGGACGTGGAAACGACCGGAAACTCCCCCAAAAAAGGAGATAAAATTATACAAATTGGTGCGGTGGTCATCGATGATTGGAAGATTTCAAAGCGAATCTCCTATTTTGTGAATCCCGGAAAAAAGATCCCGCCTTTTATAGAAAAACTTACTGGTATTAAAGATGAGACAGTCAAACACGAACGAAGTTTTTTGGAAATTGCGGATGAAGTGTATGACCTCCTCACTCAATCTTATTTTGTCGCTCATAACATTCATTTTGATACCAACTTTGTTAATAGTGAACTTAAAAACGCAGGGTATGACAAGCTCGATTGTATGGTGATCGATACAGTAGAGTTGGCAAGAATCCTGTTTCCTTCTTTTGGAGGCTATAAGCTGACCGAATTGAGCGAAGCGCTGCAAATCCATCATGAAAGCCCCCACCGGGCAGACAGTGATGCCGAGGTGACAAGTCGAATTTTTCTGGAAATGGTGAAGAAGCTAAAAAGCCTTCCCATTCCAACGTTAACAGAATTAAAACGCTTATCCTCACATTTAATTAGTGATTTGGAGCCCTTGCTCGATGACATTCTGCGGAAAAAAGATCCTGCGAAAGAAATAGATTATAAAATGGTGAAATCGATTGCCGTAAAAAAAGCTGAATCCGATGCTTTAAAGCGTGAACCTTCAGCAGCAGACCTCAAAACATTAAATGACATTTGTTTTGATTCTTTTTCCGCGGCAAATTTAGAGCGTAGAGAAGGTCAGCAGGAGATGATGAAAGAAGTTTACACCTCCTTTAATAATAACGAGCATTCTCTTATTGAAGCAGCTCCAGGTACCGGAAAAACACTTGGATATTTGCTGCCTGCCGTATTGTTTTCACGGGAGAAAGGGGTTCCGATCACGCTCAGTACATATACTACTCTTCTCCAGCAGCAGTTAGTGGAACACGACATTCCGAAGCTGAACGAATTGCTCGAAACGCCTGTCCGCACAGCTGTCTTGAAAGGCCGTTCACACTACTTGAACATTTACAAGCTGAACTATATCATGGAAGAAAAGGATTCAAATTATGATACAGTATTAACGATCGCACAGTTGCTTGTCTGGCTGCTGGAAACGTCAACAGGAGACGTTGAAGAGATCAATCTGCCTTCCGGCGGGAAACGGATTTGGGACAGGCTGAACTGTGAGGGCTTTTTATTTCAGACGAAAACAAACGATTGTTTTTATGAAAGTGCAAAAAAGAAAGCTCAAGCGGCCGATTTGGTTATTACGAATCATTCATTTTTGCTGGCGAATGAGAAGAACAAATCGGGAGCCGTTCCCGCCACCGGCTATGTAATCATAGATGAAGCCCATCACTTTGAAAAAGCGGCTTTGGATCACACCGGTACGAGAATCTCGTATCTTGATTTTCATGTAAAACGGATTCAAATGGGCTCGTTTAAAAATGGGGGCCTTTTGAAGAAGCTTCAGCAGCGTTTCGCTCGTTTTGGAATATCGGCAGAGCTTAAGTTTCAAATCGACGAATATCTTGAATTCATTCAGGAAGAATGCGATGTTTTTTTTAGTATGCTGCATTCATTTGTAAAAAAAAGAAAACCTATGGACGATGTCAATCGTCTAACCCTTAGATTAGAAACAAAACAGCGGAATGATATTGCAGGACAGGCTATGACAGAAGGAGCAAGAAGGCTTTGCTCAATGCTTTCTGAGCTTAACAGCCGATTTGAAGGACTTTTACGTCAAACAGAAGCAGTAAAAGGACAGCTGGATTTGAAAGGGTTATTTGTTTATCATGAATTTCGATCTTGCGTTGCCTATTTTTCTTGGCTGGAGCAAACGCTGCTGCAGATGTTTTTTACCGAAGACGCAAAACGGATAACCTGGATTGAAATCGACGCTAAAGGCGCGAAAAATGCCGTCAGCCTCTATGATCAGCCTCTTGAAATTGCTGAGAGAATTGCAGATCAGTTTTTTACGATGAAAAAAAGTGTGGTCCTGACTTCTGCGACACTTACTGTGGATCGGTCTTTTTCTTTCATGATCAAAAAATTAGGGCTAACTGATTTTTATCCACGGACGCTGCAAATCGAATCGCCATATTTATATAAAAAACACATGCGAATTCTCATTCCTGAGCACATGCCGCTTATTCATGAAACGGATCAGCAGCAATATGCCAAAATGACAGCTGAATACGTTTCGATTTTGGCCAAGCAAAATCGAGCGAAAATATTGGTGTTGTTCACCTCATATGAAATGGTGAGGGATGTTTACAATAAGTTAAAGCAATATGACACCTTAGATGGTGAGCTGCTAGGGCAAGGGATTACAGCCGGAAGTCCGGCAAAAGTGAAAAAGGCTTTTGCAGCTAGTGAAAAGGCAGTCTTGCTGGGGACAAGGCAGTACTGGGAAGGCGTTGATTTTCCAGGGAATGAGCTAACGACTGTGGTCATAGCCAGATTGCCTTTTTCTTCTCCGGGACAGCCTTTAGCAAAAGCGAGGTTTGATTACATTAAAAACAGGGGCGGCAATCCGTTTGAAGAGCTTTCGCTTCCAGAAGCGGTTGTTCTGTTCAAGCAGGGAATCGGCCGTTTGATTCGTTCAAGCAAAGATTCAGGAACGGTCGTCATTCTTGACCGGAGGATTTTAACATCCACTTACAGCCGGACGTTTATGAACGCACTTCCGCATTCTGCTGTCGAACAAATGACAAAAGATGAGCTTGAACGATATATAGATGAACTGAACGATTAAAAGCCGCATAAAGCGGCCGGTGGTGTGGATAGGAGATAATGGTTTATATAAACGGCTTTTACCGTCGTATATCTATCTTGCCCAATCCATAACACTCGTATGAATGTTAAATTTTTGCATGATTAAGGAGGAAAAATGCAAGTGAATTCAAAAATTGAAGTTCTATCTACTGTCACCATTCAGCACAGTGATGATTTGTATAAAATAGTTGACTTGTTAAACCGAACGTTAAAAAGAGAGGACTTAATGTTCGGACTGGCCTTAGACGATAATGACAAAGACCGGGCCATCTTTACAATCTATAGAACGTAGTGGTGATTATGGAAAAAAAATATTTATTTATTGTCCTGCCTCTTATTTTGCTTCTGGCTTTTGGAATTTTCGCAGGTACGGTGATTTACCAACCAGCAATGGCTCAAAAAGCTGAAGGGCATGATCAAGCAATCAATAAAGCAGAAGAAGCGGCTCATCTAACTAAGATTGACCAGGCACAGACGTTTGTCGGGAAAGAAAAACATTTTATTATTGAAGGTAAAAATGATAAAAATGAATCAGTGTATGTGTGGGTTCCAGATAATAAAAACCAAAAAATTATTTATAAAGCGATAAACGAAGGAATCACAGAAAAGCAGGCAGCAGATGTGCTTCGTGATGGGGGAGAAGCCAGAGACGTGATAGGTATACAGCTGGCGAGAGAAGGAGATGTTCTGCTTTGGGAAATTGCATATATGAATCAAGACAATCAATACACGTTAAGTTATGTAGATTTTTCAAACGGAAAAATTCATAAAACAATTACTCCTTGATATGCCCTAGCTGAATTGACCCTTATCGATCTGAAAAGGTATAATATAGTGAATCTTCAGGTTGGAGGGAGTTACGATGGGAAACTGCCATAATCCTTCCTGCCCACCCATGCATGATAAGAAATTGTGATTTTGCTTTGGAGGGAAATTGGTTGAAAACAACAATTAATCAAGTATATAAACATGTCGGCGAAGAGGTAACAATCGGTGCTTGGGTTGCCAACAAGAGGTCGAGCGGAAAGATTGCCTTTCTGCAGCTTAGAGATGGAACGGGATTCATCCAAGGAGTTGTCGTAAAGGCTGAAGTCGAAGAAAAGATTTTTCAAATAGCCAAATCGGCAACACAGGAAACTTCTCTTTATGTTCAAGGAGTTGTGAAGGAAGATGAAAGATCACCTCTCGGCTTTGAGCTCGCCGTGACAGGAATCGAAGTGATCAGTGAATCCATCGACTTTCCGATTACACCTAAGGAGCACGGAACAGAATTCCTGATGGACCACAGGCATCTTTGGCTTAGGAGCAGACGCCAGCACGCGGTCATGAAAATCCGCAATGAAATCATTCGTGCTACATATGAATTTTTTAATGAAAACGGCTTTGTGAAAGTAGACCCGCCAATTCTTACTGGAAGTGCGCCTGAAGGAACAACAGAGCTTTTTGCGACAAAGTATTTTGACGAGGACGCTTACCTTTCACAAAGCGGGCAGCTTTATATGGAAGCCGCCGCTATGGCATTAGGGAAAGTATTTTCCTTTGGCCCTACATTCCGGGCAGAAAAATCAAAAACAAGAAGGCACCTTATTGAATTTTGGATGATTGAACCGGAAATGGCATTTGTAGAATTCAAAGAAAATCTTGAGGTTCAAGAAAATTATGTGTCATTTGTTGTTCAAAGCGTGCTTGAGCGTTGCGAGATCGAATTAAAGACATTAGGCAGAGATACAAGCAAGCTTGAAAAAATTAAAGTTCCTTTCCCGCGAATTACGTATGATGAAGCTATTGAGTTTCTAAAAGAAAAAGGCTTCACTGATATTGAATGGGGGGAAGATTTCGGTTCCCCGCATGAAACAGCTATCGCCGAAAGCTATAACATGCCAGTCTTTATTACACACTATCCGACAAAGATTAAGCCGTTTTACATGCAGCCAAGCGCAGATCGCGAGGATGTCGTATTATGCGCAGACTTAATTGCGCCTGAAGGCTACGGAGAAATCATCGGCGGTTCGGAACGGATCCATGACATGGAATTGCTGGAGTCGCGATTGAAGGAGCACGGACTGGAATCAGATGCCTACAAATGGTACGCTGAACTCAGAAAATACGGTTCTGTCCCTCATTCAGGTTTCGGACTCGGTTTAGAACGGACGGTCGCCTGGCTGAGCGGGGTAGAGCACGTCAGGGAAACGATTCCGTTCCCTAGATTGCTCAACCGCTTATACCCTTAGGATTTAGAATTTTATTGCCTGTGAATGCTTGAAAAAAGTCTCCTTGTCTTAAAGGAGACTTTTTATCACTTAATACGATAAAGAAATGTATGAAGATGCTATACTTTATACAAAGAGGTGTACCACAATGAACAAAGCGCAATTTATTGAGATGCAGGAATTAGGATCAACCCAAATCCCTAACTTGCTGCTCATTCACTATCACAAATTAGGATTGAATGAGAAAGAATTTATTTTACTTTTAAAAATAAAAATGTACGTAGAAAAAGGCTTTTACTTTCCAACACCTGAAGAGCTCGCGAAGGAAATGACCATTTCCACAGACCAATGCACGTCGATGCTTCGTTCATTTATTCAAAAAGGCTGCCTCGATATTGAAGAGTGTGAAGAGCCAAATGGAATTAAATTTGAAAAGTATTCTTTGGAGCCTCTTTGGGGAAAATTATTTGATCTTGTGCAAATGGAAGAAAAACAACGATCAGCGGAGAAAGAGGAAGGTAGTCAAAAGAGCTTGTATTCCATTTTTGAAGAAGAGTTTGCGAGGCCTTTATCACCGTTAGAGGGTGAAACTTTGTCGATCTGGCTCGATCAGGACCATCATGGCCAAGAGATAATTAAACTCGCTCTGAGAGAAGCTGTATTATCAGGAAAGCTGAGCTTTCGCTACATCGATAGAATACTGTTTGAATGGAAAAAAAATAATATCCAATCTGTTGAACAGGTGAAAGCGCACAGCCAAAAATTCAGGCAGTCCAGAAAGCCGCATGTTAAAGAGGAATCCGAATATGTAAGGCAAGTTCCTTTTTACAATTGGCTTGAGAAATAAGAAAACAAGGTGACATTATGCTATCTAAAAAAGAAATTGAGTTTTGTTTACAAACCATTGGTGAGATGTTTCCTCATGCAGAATGCGAGCTGAAGCACACCAACCCATTTGAACTTGTTGTCGCAGTCGCTCTGTCTGCGCAATGTACTGATGCCCTCGTCAATAGAGTCACTGAGGGGCTGTTTCAAAAATACCGGACGCCGGAAGATTATGCAAACACGAGTACAGAAGAGCTTGAACAGGATATACGTTCTATTGGATTATACAGAAATAAAGCAAAAAATATAAAAAAATTGAGCGAAATGATCATCAATGAGTATGGCGGGGTAGTTCCCTCCGACAGGGACGAGCTCGTACGCCTTCCGGGAGTCGGCAGAAAAACGGCTAACGTAGTTGCATCTGTTGCCTTTGGAGTTCCGGCGATCGCAGTTGACACGCATGTCGAGCGAGTCAGCAAGCGTCTCGGCTTTTGCAGATGGAAGGATAGTGTTCTTGAAGTTGAAAAAACATTAATGAAAAAAATTCCGGTCGAGGATTGGTCTGTCAGCCATCACCGACTGATTTTCTTCGGACGCTATCATTGCAAGGCGCAAGCGCCAAAGTGTGGAGAATGTCCATTGCTTTCTTTATGCAGAGAAGGGCAAAAAAGGTTAAAAAAAGGGCTTGTGAAAGCGATATGAATGATTTAAAACAGTATGAACAAACTTTGCGGCAAATAGTCCTGAGCGATTCCGCCGATATCAAGATGCTGCTATTTGAAAATCCGCTTTATTATGAGAATCAAACAGATATAAAACCGTGGGAGCACCCATGTGAGTACGTGCCGTATTTATTTGATGTATGGAAAATGATCAAAGAAAAACTGCTTCCTGATTTTGATACGAGAAAATCAAGAGGGGATAAAGGGCTCATGCTCAAAGGGATGGTATGCTTAATAACTAGTTTTTACTGGATCCGGGGCACCCATTCAGAAACGTTTGATTGGGATGAGGTTTCTAATAAAGACTTTGCTGTTTCACCGATCAATTGGAAAGAAAGAGCGGAATATATTTTGCAAAAACCGAATCAATTCCCTGCGTTTGTCCAATTGGACGAGCTGTTTATCGAAATGGAAAAACAATTTTATAAATGGAAAGCCATGACGAATCGATAATTCTTGTCAAAAAAACCACTCATCACGAGTGGTTTTTTTATGCTAATCACTAGTATTAGAATTTTGATCACCTGGCAAAATGGTTTGATTTCCGTCCGCAGGCTGTTCTTCAGAAGGAGGAGTATTGCCACCTTGATTTCCGTCCGCAGGCTGCTCTTCAGGAGGAGGAGTATTGCCACCTTGATTTCCGTCTGCAGGCTGCTCTTCAGGAGGAGTATTGCCACCTTGATTTCCATCAGCTGGATTCCCATCATTTTGGCCTCCGTTATTGCCGTTGTTGCCATTTTGATTTGGATCGGGCTGTTGCCCACCAGGGTTATCCGGCTGCTCAGCTGGCGGATTGATCTCGCCATTTCCATCAGGTTTTTCTTCCGGCGGTTTTTCTCCAGGGATCTCAATCATCGTTGAAGCCGTGTCGCTTCGATTGTCACCCGAAATTGCTGTAACCTGGAAGCGATAGACAGATCCTGGCTGGACATTTGGAATTACGATACTTTTTTCACCGTTTTTTTGAATTTCTGCATAGCCGCCATCGTTAATAGACTGCTGTACCTCAAAGGTGGCGTCATCCTTTTCATGTGTCCAATTTAACGTCACACTCTTACTTGCTTCATCATATGAGACATTTAAGTTTTCTGGTTTGTTCGTTTTCTCATATTTTGTTGAAACCTGAGAAGGAGCTGATCCTTTTACAAAGTACTCAGTAATCCTCTGGCTCTCAGGAGTATATTCACTGGCCTTGACTGGCGGATTTGATCCTTTTTCAATATCGACGGCGACGACGCTGTCAGGCTTTTCAAATGAGCCGCTACCATCATCTACGTGAGTCATCAGCTGTTTAAATGCTTTTTTAGCAAGCTGCTGCTCAGAAGTGGTTAAATGAACTTTATTTTGGTCATTTTTCCCCATACCAGTCCAAATCGCCGCTGTATATTGCGGGCTATACCCGACAAACCATGAATCACGTGCTCCGCTTTTACTGATATTGTACTTTTGTCTTTCCTCTATCGAAAAGTTCGTTGTCCCTGTTTTCCCGGCAATATTGACGCCTGGGACTTGCGCTGCCCGCCCTGTACCTGTTTGCACGGCGGTTTGCAGCATATCAGAAATCATAAAGGCTGTGTAATCGCTCATTGCAGCCTCTGGTTCTGGCGTAAGGTCCATTTTCGTTCCATCATTAAATTCGACGGATGTTACGGCATGAGGCTCATTGTAATAGCCGTTGTTCCCAAAGGCACTATAGGCGCCCGCCATTTGCAGGGATGAGACTCCCGGATCCTTTTCGCCAAATCCACCGATACTGTATGACTCATATACATCTCCATTAAAATTAATTCCAAGCTTACCTGCAAACTCTTTCGCTTTATCCTTACCAACTTCTTGGAAGGCTTTTAAAGCAGGAATATTTCTTGACTGCGCAAGAGCTTCCCGCGCCGTCATCCAGCCTTTGTAACTATTGTCAAAGTTATTAATCGGAGTTCCATCATCATAAGAGTAAGGTTCGTCGTTAATTTGTTCATATGTTGACCATTTTTTGTTTTCAATAACAGGACCGTAATCAAGGATTGGTTTAATGCTCGAACCCGGCTGGCGTCTGGCGTCAGTCGCATAGTTGTATCCGCCGGCAGGGACGTTTCGTCCGGCTCCGATCGCACGGATTTCTCCGGTTTTCGTATCAAGCAAGGTGATACCTGCCTGCATACCCTCTGTGAAACTAAGAGAATCGCCATTTAGCATATCCTCCATATACGATTGTGCATCAGGATCCAAAGTAGTGTGGATTTTTAACCCGTCGGTCCCGACATCAACACCGGCTTTTGATTTCACTTCTTCGACAACTTGTTCAACAAAGGCGCTGTATTTATTTTCTTCCGTCTTTTTAGCGTAGGTTTCCTCGGAAACGAGTCCTTCTGTGACCGCAACACTTTTAGCTTTATCATATTCAGCCTTTGAAATAAAACCGTGCTGCTCCATTAATCCTAAGACAACATTTCTGCGTTGTTCGGCACGCTCAGGATTTTTAATCGGATTGTAATTATTCGGGCTTTGCGGCATGCCGGCAAGGACTGCTGCCTGTTCAACCGTCAAATCTTTTAAATCGGTTACTCCGAAAAACTCTTCCGCTGCTTTTCCAACTCCATATGCTCTCGGTGAAAAATAGATGCGGTTTAAATACATCTCGAGAATTTCATCTTTCGAATATTGCCTTTCAAGCTGTAAAGAAAGCCAAACTTCCTGCACTTTTCTTTTAAGCGTTTTTTCATGTGAAAGCAGTGAGTTTTTTACGACCTGCTGGGTAATGGTACTACCGCCTTCTGCACCAAAACCGCCGGTGACATTGGCTACTAGCGCGCCTCCGATTCGAATTGGATCGATCCCGTGATGGTCGTAAAATCTAGCATCTTCAGTCGCAAGAAACGCATTTTTTACTTGATCGGGAATATCATTTATCGAAACATAAGTCCGTTTTTCCGAGCCTATTTCGGCAATCTCTTTCCCGTTTTTATCATAAATTGTTGATGAATATGGTGTCTTCATTTTCTCCTCATCAAGAGAAGGGGAGTCGGAGACGAGAACAGCAAACGTAACCCCGCCTGCAACTGTCCCGATCACAAAAAGAATTAAAAGTGATAAAAGAACCTTTTTAAACAGACCATTTTTCGATTTCTTTTTTTTGTTGTTCTTTTGGTGTGACGGATTCGACCTGCTGTTTCCTTGCATGGCCTTTCTCCGTTCTTCACGGCTACTATATTGATCAGACATAACATCTCTACCTTTCATTAGCTAAGCGCATATTTTCCATACGCATTTTCCCCGAAAGTGTTAAGAAAAATATAAGGAATCAATAGCTTTAATATAATCAATTCGGGGTGAATAGCCAAGCTTGATAAGACAAGCCGATTGATCAAGCTCATCCTTGCGTATTGATTTTCTTCCATTATTTTCACAGCGTTCCCAAAAATAAAATAATTGTTCGGCTTTTAAAAGATAAACTTCGTTAAATGCGGAAATAATAACAAAGCAAATACCTCCATGGTCAACCACCTGTCTCATATGCTCGATTTGATGAGCATGAAAGTTTTTTAACGGAAAAGAGGTTTTGTTTTGGGTTTCTTTTGCTTCGAAATCAATGTATTTGCCTCGATAAATTCCGTTGTAATCCGTGGTGGAGGATTGCTTGAAATAGGCTTCCTTGATAACCGCAGCGCTTCGTCTCGGATAATCCACCTGAACAATTTGGACGGGAGTCGGCTTTTTATGAATAACCGCGATTTGCTTTTCTAAATAATATTGATTCGTTTCGTTTAAATCGTCTTCGAGGGTCATTCCGCGATTACTGAATGATTTTTCATTTTTTGTTTTCGCCGTGGCCGGTTTGGTTTGGCTCGGCACGTATTGTTTGCCGTTTGGATAGCGGATCATCCCAGACCTCCTAAAACAATCATTTATAACGGAAGTGGTGTACATGTTGTTAACTGCAAACTGCAGACACAAGGTTATACAGCAAATTAAGCAGCAAACGAGACGCCTTAATAAAGATAACATATCCCGAACGAATGCGTACAAAACATTTTATGATACCAATCCTGAGATCAAATGGGCCTTGCTGGCAAGCGCCGTATCTCGAAATGCCGGCTGGTCGATGACGGATCTGAAAGGCCGGTTGTTTCAAAAAGGCCTTACTTCTGATCAACAGACGTGGTTATTTACCACATACGAAAGATCAAACTGGCTGATCTTTTCCGATGCTTTTCCCCAGCTTTTGCTTTACAGCTATTCGAAACGCTGTGGTACCCCGCTTTTTTCTATGCTTGGTGCATTTGGTGTCTCAGCGTTTATGGAAACAGAGTGGCAGCTTTTTTGGCATGAAAAGGATAAAAAACGTCTCATGCATGCACTTATTATAAATGAACAAAATACGATTCAAAAACCAATTATACAAAATCATTGGCTAAAAAAGAATGTATTTGCAGCTTTTCCGTTTCTTATGAGTGATTATTTTCATTTTAACACAGTTATTTTCCCAACGATCGACGGCCGGCTGCTCGGTCTTTCTATAAATAATTTTACGAAGGCGGAAAAAAGGATTGCACTGGGTAAAAAGCTGGGAAAGCTGCTTTTTCATCCTGTCTATCATACATCATGCTACCAGTTTCTTGACTGTGTGCCGCATACTGGGTCAAGATATGACATGGAAAAAATGATGGGAAGAAAAATAAGATCGTCTCCTTTCCTCAGAACATGCTACCCCGTGGTCATCCATTCATTAGACGAAGAAAAGGACGATTGGTTTCGCAAAAATTCACAGGTGCGCCATTCCTTTAAAGAGGTGAATTTACCAGACCAAGTAGATTTGACAGAGTGGTATCAGCAAAAAAGAAGACAGCTTGCGGCATTGTTCGCAATAAAAGAATGGCTGTAGTAAGCAGGCAGCGAAAAAAAAGAAGCAAGGATTTCCCTGCTTCTTACGTTGAAGGACGGTTTGGGCCATTCAGCTTTTTGTCCCCTAGAGGACGCTTGTTTTCTTCTTTCTTCGGCTCTTTTTTTGTTTTCATGTCAACACCTCCCATACGGTTATTTTTGCCCAAATAAGCAGAATCATACGGCAGGCCTTGCGCGGAAGAGTTTTGCTGAATGATAAGTTCATTTGCCGATTTAGTACTAGTTTTGTCAAGCAGGAAGGAGAGTTACACCGGACAAAGAAATTAGAAGGCAACAAGAAAAAAGGAGGAGAGTGAATGAACGGATTTGTAAGTAAAGACAATGTCCTTCACATCCTGATGGAAATAGAAGAATCTGTAACTGAGATTGAGAAGAACATCGGCAGCCGCATGCTGATGAACAGAATAGAAAAAGAAGTAAAAATTGAAGCCGTCCTTGAACAAATAGATAAAGAATTGGATGAACTGGTTCTATGTATTGGTCAATCTGAAAAAATTGGCAGCGTGGTTCCTATTCCAAGTGAATTGTCAGTAAAATGTTTGTGAATTGTTGATTTCTTGCTTCTTTGATAGGATGTTCATTGAGGTGACGTGAAGTGAAAGAATCAGAAGTTCTAGAAGTTAACGATGAGATGCTCTGCCTGCTGAAGGAATCTGTCAGCCGCTATAATGAGCGGAAAGGCAAAGACATTCCCGTCGATTTTTATAAAGAAGTTCAGCCGGCAGTTCAAGAAAGTACGCAAATCATAGATACCTGGACCGAAAATGCCACACGGTATATCAGCGAAAAGCGTCCCAGATATCTCCATGTCAGCCAAATAGAAGCTGTAAAAGAAAATTTGAACGAAGTCGTGCTGCAATCTTTTTTTTGCAAAATTCACCTGAAGCGATTTAAAGACTTATCCGAATCGGTGCAGTACACGTTGAAAACATTAAAAGATTACGTAAAAGAAGGCAGCCGTTAATCCGCTGCCTTTCTTATGTTATTTAGTTTGATAAATAGGCGATTCGGCGCCTTCGGATTCCAGGTTTTTTAAATACACCCGGAACTCATGGAGCGTAAGATGGCCTTGCAAATATAAATGCCTAGAGAAATCCATAAGCTTGTTCAGATTATCAGTTTCGTACTTTTTTGTTTCAGCAAAAGAATGCCTGAGCTCTGCTAAGTTCATGTCTTTTCTCCCCCTTCATCCATCTTCCTTATATCTTACCAATAATACCAGTGCTTTTCTATAGTACATGCGTGCTTTGTTTTTTTAGAACATAGGCACCGAAACGTAAATTCGATCATAAACTAATCTAGTAGATCATTATTAACGGAAGGAGAGAGTTTAAAATTGAACAATAGGAGACAAACCCGATTATATCCGGAACAGCTTTATGGCTATGCTCCTTATCATTCTTCTGCCCAGCAATATCCGCATTATCCATCTGCTTACCAAACTCATTCACCAGGGGCAGCCCATAATCAATATCCAACTCAACCTCAAACACTGAGTCATATACCTTATTACGATGAGCCAAATTCATATCAAGGCATGCAACAGCTACCTTTATCCTATCCAAATCCATATCCGCAGCCAAGGCCAAATCAGCAGCAGCCTTCACAATTCATGAGCATCATGTCTCAATTCAAGAAATCAAACGGGCAATATGATTTTAATAAGCTGATGGATACGGCGGGCCAAATGATGAATACGGTCAATCAAATGGGATCATTAGCAAAGGGTTTTACAAGCTTTTTTAAATCGTAAAGCATGAATGGGAAGCATTCATGCTTTTGTTTTTTCAAAAGAAATGACCATCGTATTCTGATTTGGCCAGGAAGTACTCATTGATTCCTGGATGACAGGGTAAGGAAGCAAAATCGATTTTGCCATTGAAGATATTTTTTGATAATTGCTTTCCGAATGCTTTACCGTTTCCCTCATAGAAAGATGCAAATATCTCGATTTTACTTCAACGAGAATTTCTCCATTGACAAAAGAATCCGGAACATGCACATCCACGTAAAGGAATGTCTCGTCCTCTCTGATTTCTGTACTTGCCATGGCATTATTCAACTGGTTGGACACAATATTTTGAAATCCATTTAATAATTCGTGAAACGGGGATGAATAAAAGAAATCCTCAACAGCCTTTGACAAGTAATTGCCTAGCTTTTGCACATCTTTTTGGCTATTTTCATTTTTATCCTGACTCATCTTCAGACTCCTTTAGCTGAATTTTTATATAGCCTATGCAGAAAAAGGAAATAAGGTTATAAATTGAGGAAGCTCTCGATATATGATTAAATATAAATATATAAGGTGATTAAAGGGATTTTGAAAGGGGACTATCACATGCTGAAAAAACTGTTTGGCATAGGCAAAGCACAAGACACAAAAAACGAGGAAGCGGTTTATTCGCCAATTGATGGACAAGTTGTTCCTTTAGAAGAGGTTCCAGACCCTGTATTTTCACAAAAAATGATGGGAGAAGGAATTGCTGTCAAGCCTGAAAACGGCAACATTGTATCGCCTGTTGAAGGAGAAATTATTCAATTGTTTCATACAAAGCACGCAGTTGGAATCCGGTCGTTGTCAGGAATAGAGCTGTTAATTCACATCGGACTTGATACTGTAGAACTGATGGGAGAAGGATTCGAAGCTCATGTGAAGGAGGGGGACAAAGTAAAAGTGGGAGATCCGCTCATTACTTGCGACCTTGATTTTATCAGTGAAAAAGCAAGCAGTACGATTACCCCGATTGTTATCACAAACGGAGACATTGTAGAATCAATCGAACCATCCGGTGAATCAGATGCGGTGAAAGGAAAAACAAAGCTGTTTGATATAAAAGTGAAATAACAAAATGCAGGTGAGCCAGCCTGCATTTTTCCTTCGTTAACAGAAGTAAGCAGCATTAGAGGTGAACCGCCATCTACGACGAGGCGGAAATTTGACAGATTTAATTATTTTTCCCTCTTTCGAAACGAACGTCTCCTTAGTACAATAGGGAAAGAGGTGAAAGGGTTGGAACGAAAAAAAGATGTAACTGAGCTTCTCAATGGTTTAAAAGAGGATGATCGGTTTAAGGACCAGATCGTATATTGGCACACTACCCCAAAAAAAGAAGCAAAATATAAGGAGATGCCCGCGGCTTTGGACGACCGCTTGATTCATGCCTTAGCCAAAAAAGGAATAACCCGTCTTTATTCCCATCAATATTCCGCTTATGAAAAAACCGGAAATAAAGAAAACGTTGTCGCAGTAACTCCGACTGCTTCAGGTAAATCTCTCTGTTATCATCTCCCGGTATTACAAGAAATCATCAACGATCAGTCGTCGAGAGCCTTGTATTTATTTCCGACAAAAGCGTTATCACAAGACCAAAAAAGTGAAATGAATGAGCTGATCGAAGAAATTGGAATCGATATTCATTCATATACCTATGACGGGGATACATCACCAGCGATACGGCAAAAGATAAGAAAAGCCGGACATATTGTTATTACAAATCCTGATATGCTTCATTCCGCCATTTTGCCGCACCATACAAAATGGGTTTCTTTGTTTGAAAATCTAAAGTTTATTATTATTGATGAGCTTCACACGTATCGCGGGGTGTTTGGCAGCCATGTAGCCAATGTGATTCGTAGGCTTAAGCGAATTTGCAGCTACTACGGCAGCAATCCAACCTTTATTTGTACATCGGCGACAATCGCCAACCCCCTTGAGCTGGCGGAAACATTGACAGGCTCTAAGATGAATTTAATTTCAGATAACGGCGCACCTTCAGGCAAAAAACATTTTCTTTTTTACAATCCTCCGATTGTTAATCGGTCAATGAATATTCGAAAAAGTGCCGCTCTTGAAGTGAGGACACTTGCAGCAGAGCTTTTAAAAAATCAAATCCAAACGATTGTGTTTGCAAGAAGCAGGGTACGAGTAGAGCTGATATTAAGCTACTTGCAGGATATCATGAGGCCGATTGCCGGCGAGCCCGCTGTACAAGGCTACAGGGGAGGCTACCTTCCTACCGAACGAAGGAAGATTGAAAAAGGACTTCGCAGCGGAGACATCATGGGAGTGGTGAGCACCAACGCGCTGGAGCTAGGGGTGGATATCGGTCAGCTGCAAGCGTGCATTATGACAGGCTACCCCGGAACGATCGCAAGTGCTTGGCAGCAATCAGGGCGAGCAGGCAGAAGAGAAAATGAAGCATTAATCATTATGGTGGCAAGTTCAACGCCTTTGGATCAATACATCATTAAGCACCCTGCTTATTTTTTTGAGCAAACCCCCGAAACAGCCGTCATTGACCCGGATAACCTGGTCATTCTAGTAGATCATTTGAAATGTGCTGCATTCGAGCTCCCATTTAAACAAAATGAACGGTTCGGGCAAACTGAGGTTGAGGACATTCTTGACTATTTAAGAGAACAGGAAGTACTGCATTTACACGATGGGACGTACCATTGGATGAGCGATTCGTTTCCTGCGCATGGAATAAGCCTGCGGGCAGCCTCTCAGGAGAATGTGGTCATCATAGATCAATCCGTGCCGGGAAAAGCAGCTGTCATTGGGGAAATGGACCGTTTTAGCGCAATGACGCTCCTTCATGAGAAAGCGATCTATTTGCATAAAGGTGAACAATTTCAAGTTGAGCTGCTGGATTGGGAGGAAAGAAAAGCATATGTCAGAGAAGTGCAGGTCGATTATTTTACCGATGCCAATCTCGCAGTTGTGCTGAAGGTGCTTGAAATTGATAAGCTGTCTGAAGGCGAGCAGAAAATTACGGGCTTCGGAGACATCACAGTAAATGCCAAAGCGACTATTTTTAAGAAAATTCGCTTTGAAACTCATGAGAACATAGGTTCTGGACCGATTCATCTTCCCGAGGAGGAGCTTCATACGAACGCAGCGTGGGTTCAAGCAACAGATCACCAGGCTAAAAAGTGGAGCGACCTGCAAATGGAACAGGCGCTTCTTGGCGCAGCGAATATTTTGGGCTATGTCGCAGCTCTGCAAGTGATGTGCGACCCTTCTGATCTTCACGTTTATCCCCAGCTCAAAGCAGTACATAATGAAAAGCCGACGATTTTTATCTATGATAAATATCCAGGAGGAGTCGGGTTATCTAAAAAAATCCACGAACAGTTGGATCGTATTATTGCAGAGTCCCACAGGCTTGTAGCCGAATGCCCGTGCCAAACAGGCTGCCCGTCCTGTATTGGGGTAGATTCAGGGGGGCAGAAAGCAAAAGAACTCGTAATGCGCCTTTTAAATGACTGGAAGGATTGAACGGATATGTCGTCGATGAAAGGAAAACTAAACAGGATGAAAAAGCATCTCAGGAGCGAACCGGAAAAAACCGATTCGAAGCAAACGAGCTCTGCGGTTGAACCTAATATTGATTCATGGGAAAGGCTTGGAGCCGCTCCTTGTTTTTTTGAAGATGACTATTGCTTCGTTCGCGAAGTGACATATCCTTTGTCCGCTATGCATGGGAAGTATTCTTTGGCTGAGCTGCAACAGGTCGTTGAGATGTGGAATCAAACCAACATCGAGCACTCGTTATCGAGCAAAGGCTATCAAGCGAATCAGCTTTTTTTCTTTGATACGGAAACAACCGGTTTGTCTGGTGTCGGGCATTCAATTTTCTTATTAGGACATGCCAGAGTATATGATGACAAGGTGGTTGTCAGGCAGCAGATTTTGCCCGGACCGGGGCACGAGGTTGCTTTTTACCACTCGTTTTTAAGTGAGGTCGATATTAAATCTCTAGTGACCTATAACGGAAAAGCCTTTGATTGGCCGCATGTGAAAACGAGACATACCTTGTTAAGAAATAAACTTCCTGCGCTTCCTTCCTATGGGCACTTTGATTTGCTGCATGGTGCAAGAAGGCTGTGGAAGCACAAGCTTGACCGTGTATCATTAAGCAATGTCGAACAGGATGAACTGGAGGTTACAAGAGATGAAGATACACCAGGATTTCTAGCTCCGATGCTCTACTTTTCCTATTTAAAATCAAAAGATCCTGAAATTCTAAAAGGTGTCTTGAAGCATAATGAAGAGGACTTGCTTTCGTTAATTACGCTTTATATTCATATCTCCAAAAAAATTCTAAATCCGATCCGTACGGACGAACCGCTGGAAACGTATGAAATGGCCAGGTGGATGATCGCCCACAATCAAACAGATGAGGCAATCAGGCAATTAAAGAACCTGAGGCATGTGACGTTTGATAAAACAGAACATGCTAATCTGGATTTGTCATTTCTGTACAAGAAAAAAGGGTATTATTCAGAAGCCTCTGAAATATGGCTGAGCCTTCTAGCTGCTACAAATCTTAAAGTAAGACACGATGCTGGTATCGAGCTTGCTAAATACAAGGAGCACCAGGAAAAAGAATACGAATCAGCACTCGAAATAACAACAGCTCTACTTCACGACTATGAAGAAGCAAAAGATCTAAAAAATGAGAAAAGAATTGAATCTTTAAAGAGAAGGCAAAAGCGCCTTCTCAGAAAATTATCATAGAAGAAATTCTCGAGAAAATATTCCCCGGGCAAGCGCAAAAGCTGACGGATTTCGCCCTTTATCCCGGGATCTTTTTGAAATATATCTTCCATTAAAGAAGAATCGTGGCGATTCCTGTAATCGATTGTTAGCATAATTTTTAAGGAGTATTGGAAAATGTATAGAGGAATGTTTTATCTATTTTTTGTTGTAGTATTTTTAATCGTTTTTTTTCTTGCAAATTTCGGCCAAAGCTTTTTAAATCACATTTAAAATAGGTCGTTTCATTAGTACATGTTATCAGACCATTTCATAGGTTAATAATGTAAGATAGAAGCTTATGAAAGGGGATTGTTTCATGTTTTGTAGACCAAGACCAAATATGATGGCTCCCATTGTTCATCCGACGAAACACTGCCAAAACAACACATTCTCAGAATCAGTTGTTCCGCACATTCATCCAACTCACGTGAACAATGTTAATCATCATAAATTCAATCACGTTCATTACTATCCGCAAACACAGTCACAGTCGAATCAAGTATCACATCAGAATTTCAATGCGCCCGGTCCATACCCTGGTCAAGTGGCAGGAGCACAAATGGGACCAGGACAAATGGGTCCGGGACAAATGGGTCCTGATCCAGGCCAAGTAGCAGGTGCACAAACAGGCCAGTTTCCAAACCAGATGTTTCCTGGTCAGGTTGGCGGGGCTCAAGAAGGTCCTGGATCTGGGAAAGGCTACCGGAAAAAATAGCTGTATCGGACAAATGGGGCAGATCGTTGCCCCATTTTTTTCATACATTCCGGGTGTTCGCATAGTGAACATTTGACAACTGCTGATTTTTTTGAAAAAATATAGTATGATGATTCACGAATGAGGTGAAGGTTATGCTTGCTGAAAAAGTAAAGCTATCTGCTAAAGAAATTTTGGAAAAGGAATTTAAAACCGGGGTCAGAGGCTATAGACAAGAAGAAGTAGACAAATTTCTTGATATGGTCATTAAAGACTATGAAACCTTTCATCAAGAAATAGAGGAGCTGCAGCAGGAGAATCTTCAGCTGAAACGCCAGCTTGAAGAAGCAAATAAAAAGCAGCCTGTGCAATCTAACACTACGAACTTTGACATCTTGAAACGTTTATCAAATTTGGAAAAACACGTATTTGGAAGTAAATTATACGATTGACTTGTTTCTTTTGCCGTAATCATTTATAATAGGTACAGTTTTAACGTTCGGGTAATTGCTGCAGATCCAATCTGTAGAGGAAAGTCCATGCTCGCACGGTGCTGAGATGCCCGTAGTGTTCGTGCCTGGCCAAAAAATAAGCCAGGGCAGCTTGACGGCTGACGGCAGGAAAAAGGCCTAAATCTTTTTAGACATGGCCGAGTAACCTTGAAAGTGCCACAGTGACGAAGTCTCGCTAGAAATGGCGAGAGTGGAACGGGTAAACCCCACGAGCGAGAAACCCAAATTTTGGTAGGGGAACCTTCCTGAAGAAAGTGAACGGATGGAAGGACAGAATTTCGATTCTGTAGATAGATGATTACCGCCTTTGTACGAGGCAGCGGCCGTTTGCAGTACTGAGGAACAAAACATGGCTTACAGAACGTTGAAAATGTTAATCGAAATGATTTTAAGCTCTCCCATTAAAGGAGAGCTTTTATCTTGAAATGCAACTTTTAATGATATTGGGTGATCAAATGACATATACACTGATTGCAACTGCTCCTATGGGCATTGAATCAATTGTAGCAAATGAAGTGAAAAATCTTGGATATGAATGTAAGGTTGAGAACGGAAAAGTTATTTTTCAAGGGGACGAGCAGGCCATCTGCAGAGCCAATATGTGGCTGAGAACAGCTGACCGAGTAAAAATAAAAATTGCAGAATTCCCTGCAAAAACATTTGATCAGCTTTTTGAACAAACGAAAGCGCTTGATTGGAGCCGATTTATACCTGAAGGCGGCCAGTTTCCCGTTGTCGGAAAATCGCATAAATCCGTACTCGCGAGTGTTCCTGATTGTCAGAGGATTGTCAAAAAAGCAATTGCAGAAAAGCTAAAGCAGCAGTACAAAAAAAATTCAGAATTCCTGGATGAGACAGGAGCAGTATATAAAATCGAAATTTCACTGCTAAAGGATAAAGCAACGATCACCCTTGATACGTCAGGAGCTGATGCTCTACATAAAAGAGGCTATCGTGTTGATCAAGGAACAGCACCATTAAAGGAAACGCTGGCAGCAGCTCTTGTTCTGTTAACGAATTGGACACCCGACCGTCCCTTTGTCGATCCGTTTTGCGGCTCTGGAACCATCCCGATTGAAGCAGCTCTTATCGGACAAAATATTGCACCGGGGTTTAATCGTGATTTTGTGTCAGAAGGGTGGTCTTGGATGCCTAAAAATAAATGGGATCAGGCGAGACAGGAAGCAGAGGATCTTGCTAATTACGATCAGGAGCTTAGCATTTCTGGATGTGACATCAATCACCGCATGATCGAAATTTCTCAACAAAACGCGGAAGAGGCAGGGCTTGGCGGCATTATAAACTTTAAACAAATGCAGGTAAAGGATTTCAGATCATCTTCTGATTACGGAGTTGTCGTCGGAAATCCGCCATACGGCGAGCGAATCGGCGATAAAAAAGAAGTCGATCAAATGTATAAGGACATGGGCAGGGTCTTTAACGATCTCCATACATGGTCCGTTTACGTCCTCACTTCGAATGAGCAATTCGAAGAGTTATACGGTAAGAAAGCAACTAAAAAAAGAAAGCTTTTTAACGGATTTATTAAAACGGATTATTATCAATTTTGGGGAAAGCGTCCCCCGCGTCGGGAAGGATAATGTAGTCTTAGGAGGCTGGTTATGGTAAACGTGGTTATACTAAATGATGTCCATTTACACATTTCCGATTACCAGCAAAACATAGTAAAAGCAGCTAACGGAAAAGAGTTGCTTCAGGTGTCGTTTGCGTTTCAGGTAAGAAGCGAGGAGTATCATGATATAGCCGTGCTTTTGTATGAACGGACATTTGCTGTTTCTGTTCCGGAGAATGGGTTAAGTTTTAAAGGAACAATTTCAAATTATGCGACCTCTATAACCAATCTTTATAAGGAAAAATGTTGTAGGAAAGTACACCTTGGAATTAACGGAAGTTCTGGAAGAAAACAGGCCGTAATATTTCTGGTATAAGCGTTATTCAATTTGCATAAACTTGTGATTATTCTCTTTTTTAGAGGTGATCATCCATTATGAATAACAGCCACTATGATTTAATTGAAAAGGCGCTTGACGCGATCGAGGCGGAATTGCGGAATGCAGAAGCCTTAGATGAAGATTTTCAATCGATTTTCAATGCGAAAGAAAACCTGCAAAAAGCGAAACAGCATCAATCATCTGCGGATCACCCGTTTTTCAATATGCATTCGATAAGCAGAAAGTAAGTGAGTGAGAGTCGGCATCGCTTGGGGTGCCGGTTTTTGCTTTCTAATATCTCCTAAAGCAGGCAAATGAAACAAATGTAAGTATTAAGATTCTTAGATTGTAGAGGACGGAGGTTGATGCATACATGACAACATCAAAGCTGCCATTTGCGTTAACAAAATCAACAAATTTTTATCAAGAGCTGAACAATTGGATCGGTGACGTTTTTTACGATATTTTACCTGAAAAAGGCTTTGAATTAAGAGATGAACAAATATTCATGGCGTTTCAGCTCGAACAAGCCTTTAAAGATAAAAAGGTGATGTTTGCTGAAGCAGGTGTTGGGACAGGTAAAACACTTGTATATCTTCTATTTGCCATCAGCCATGCAAGATATACTGGCAAGCCCGCCATTATTGCTTGCGCGGATGAAACGTTGATTGAACAGCTTGTGAAAAAGGAAGGCGACATCGCCAAAATAAGAGAGCATTTGAATCTTCAAATTGATGCGAGACTTTCCAAATCACACGATCAATATTTATGTTTGAAAAAATTAGAAAAAACGATGCAGCTTTCGGATGAGGAGAAATGGCTTGATCTTTACGAATCCTTACCGTCATTTGTCCATGAATCATCGGCCATGCAAGCTTTTTACCCGTACGGAGATAGAAAAGATTATCATGAGCTTTCCGACGCCGAATGGGCTAAAGTTGGCTATGATTCTTTCCAAGATTGCTTAACCTGTGACATGAGACACCGCTGCGGATTGACTCTTTCCAGAGACCATTATCGAAAGTCAACAGATCTAATTATCTGTTCTCATGATTTTTACATGCAGCACATCTGGACGGAAGAAAGCAGAAAAAGGGAAGGACAGCTTCCGTTATTGCCTGACCACAGTTCTGTCGTATTTGATGAAGGACATTTGCTTGAATACGCTGCGCAAAAAGCTTTGACGTATCGGGTGAAGCAAGGGACACTCGAAATGTTCCTTGAACGTCTTCTTCAAAATGATATTAGAGAAGAGTTTGCCGAATTGATTGAAGAGACACTTCTAGAAAATGATCGTTTTTTTGCCAAGCTTCGTAAGCATAGTGAAACTATTGCTGGTTCAGACCGCATGCAAATTCTTCAAATGGAAGAGTTGAAAACCGAGGCATTTTCTCTTTACAAAAAGCTTGAGCAAATCGGGGAAGCACTCGTGTTCGAAGGTGAGCTGTATACGATTGACCATTACGCACTGACTGTCGTGGAAGAGTACATTGAGCAAATGGCGCATTCTCTCTCATTGTTCCATGAGGATGCGATCAGCTGGGTCGAGAGCAAGGATGGAGATACGACACTGACTATCATGCCAAAGACCGTTTCGGAGGTATTGGGAGAGCGGGTATTTTCGAAAAATATTCCTTTTATCTTTTCTTCAGCTACCCTTTCAGAAACAGGATCGTTTGATTACATGGCCAAAAGCTTAGGGATCAAGGATTTTATCAGCTTTACTGTTGATTCTCCTTATGATTATGAGGAACAAATGAAAATAACGATTGAAAGAATGCCTGAATCAAATCATCCCAATGAAATGAAAGCTGTTGAAGTTGTGAATCGAATCAAAGAATACGAAGGGAAAACACTTGTTTTATTTCCTACATTCGAAGAGCTTATGACGTTTAAAAAACAACAAATCGAACATCAATTTGATTTTCCTATCTATTTCGAAGGCGATGAAGAAATATCAACGCTCGTGAAAAAATTCCAAACCGAACAAGCTTCTGTATTGTGTACTGTACACCTTTGGGAAGGTCTCGATATTCCAGGTGCGTCTTTAGAGCATGTCGTCATTTGGTCGCTTCCGTTTCCTCCGTTTGATCCTGTATTTGAATCGAAGAGAAACGGTGCAGAGAATGCGTATCAAGAAGTGGATTTACCGTACATGCTTCTAAGGCTTCGCCAAGGGATCGGCCGTTTGATCCGATCGAGTGAGGATACGGGTACAATTGATATTTTCATAGGCACAGAGCAGGAAACAAATGTACTTCCAGAAGTTGAAAGGGTATTACCGGTAAAGCCTGCTGCCTCCTAAAAAACGAAGAAAAGCTGACAAAGCTTTTCTTTTTTATTTATGGCAAATGGAATAAAGTAACGTTAGGAGCAACTTTTTTTCTCCAATGAGGTGCAGGCTATTGACCTCCCAATTGATAATGGTTATCATTGCTATTATGGTGAAATTGACAGGAGGTTTACGAATTGATACATAGTTACCGGCTTCAATGGAGACTCGTCTTTTCCGTATTTTTGCTGGTTATTCTGGCAGCGTGCGGAAACGGCACCCAAACTGAGCCTAAAAATGAAAAGAATACAAAAGAAATAAAGCATTCACTAGGAACAGCCAACGTTCCGGAACATCCTGAACGAATAATTACACTTGAGCTAGGCTTCACTGAATTAGCTGCAACCTTGGGAACCAATCCGGTAGGAGTAGCTGACGATGAGCGGCCTGAAAGAATTCCACAAGCGATCCGAGAAAAAATTGAAGGCTACCAATCAGTGGGTACCCGCTCACAACCCAATTTGGAAGTCATTCGGAGCTTAAATCCTGATCTAATTATTGCAGACGTTGACCGTCATAAAAACATCTATAAGGAATTATCCAACATCGCGCCAACGATCGCGTTGAAAAGCGATACAGCCGGCTATCAGGATGTATTAGCTGCAACTGAGATTGTCGGAAAGTCTCTCGGCAAAGAGGAAGAAGCAGATAAGCTGATAGCTGATCATAAAAAGAAAGCGGATGAGACAAAAGCTAAGCTGGATATAAAAGACAAAAAAGTTCTGCAAGCTGGGTACTCATCGGAAAGCAATACATTTGAAGTTCCAACCTCTTCTTACTTTACTCCGAATTTTTTAACAACGGTGGGCATCAATTACGATTTAAAAGATGAGCAAGAGGTTCAACAGGAAATGACAATAGAGCAACTTGTGAATATTGATCCTGATGTACTGATCATCACAAAAACAGAAGATGAACCTTCTGCTAAAGACGCACTGAAAAATGATAAGCTTTGGAATGAATTAACTGCTGTACAAACAAATCAAGTCTATGAAGTAGACCATAATGATTGGTCGAGACGCCGGAGTATCCCTGCAGCCAATGATATTATGGAAGACTTGGGTTCAATGTTTGTGAAAGATAATCAATGATTGTGATAAGGAACAGAACATACTTTTTTGTTCTGTTCTCTTCATTTGGGGTGAACGCTCATGGATCCGCATAAAAAAAAGATCGTGATATGTCTATTAAGTTTATTTTTTATTATTATTTTGTTTTTTTATTTATCTTTAAAAATCGGCGCCTTTTCTTATTCGTTTTCATCTATCATACATTTTTTATTTTCAGGTGAAACGTCAAAAGAATCGATTGTATTCAACGATGTTCGATTGCCAAGAGCTGTCATCACTGCGGTTATCGGAGCGAATTTGGCGGTGGCAGGGGCACTTATGCAGATTTTAACGAAAAATCCACTTGCCTCACCAAGCGTATTCGGTATTAACGCGGGTGCATCGTTTACAGTCGTCAGTTTCATCGTTTTTATTCCGGGAATAATGGGATGGCCTCTTTTGCTCGCCGCATTTTTGGGTGGTTTTATTGCAGCTGCACTTATTTTTCTTATTAGTTCGATATTGAAAGGCGGAAATCTGGAGGTAAAGGTTGCCTTAACCGGGGTAGCCATTCAAGCCTTGCTTTCATCCTGTACGCAAGGGCTGCTTTTATTCAATGAAGATTCAGCGCAAAACATCCTAGTCTGGCTGGCAGGTACTGTCGCCGGAACAAAGTGGGAGGATGTTTTTCTTATTTTGCCGGTCAGCCTTATTGCTCTTATCGTTTCTTTTTGTTTGGCGGGTCCGCTATCCGTTTTGGCGCTTGGAGATGATGTGGCTAGAGGATTGGGACAACGAATTTTCATCCTAAAAGCAGCAGCAGGTTTTCTCGTCGTCGTGTTGGCGGGGGCATCTGTTGCAGCAGTAGGTCCTATTGGCTTTGTCGGATTAATTACCCCCCACGTGGTGAGGTATATCGCTGGAACTGATTACAGAGTCATTCTGCCATTGAGTGCTTTGTTTGGAGGGGCTCTTTTATTGGCTGCTGACGTCATGTCCAGATTTATCGCTTTTCCATATGAAACACCAGTTGGGATAGTAACAGCTTTAATTGGAGCACCATATTTTATTTATTTGGCTAAGTTTTACAAAAAACGAAGATCTTTTTCGAGGGCTTGAAATGAAGAAAAGAAATGAGGAACATGTTGTGAACAACCGGAGGGGCATCATCATAATTACTGCATTATTCATATGTTTGTTAATATTTTCAATCATAAATATCGGAATTGGTGCCGTTCCTATTTCTCCTATGTCGGTCGTTAAGGCCATCGTCGGTATCGGAAATCATAACGAAGCCTATATTATTTTACATTACCGATTGCCTAGAATTGTACTGGCTATTCTTGTGGGTGGAAGCCTTGCGGTTGCAGGATTAATCGCCCAGTCTGTTTTGCAAAATCCGCTTGCAGCACCGGATACTCTCGGTATTTCCGGCGGTGCGAGCGTGGCTGCTGTTTTCTGCTCATTGATGCTACCGCAGCTTCCAAGCGTATTCATCGGGCTTTCTGCATTTATCGGAGGAACGATTGCTGCGCTCTTCGTGTATTTCATTGCTTACGATTCTGGTACGGAACCTATCAGGCTGGCTTTGGTCGGTATTGCAGTCAGTGCCTTTTGCGGATCGGGTGTTCAGTTGTTTTTGACACAAGCGGATACAAATGTGCAAACTGCTCTGTTATGGCTGAATGGGAGCTTGTTCGGACGAACCTGGGAAAACGTCATTCAACTTCTTCCGTGGGCCATCCTATGTCTCATATTTGCAGGTTTGTCAGGGGAAATTTTGAATTCTTTGCAGCTGGGTCAAGACGTGGCGGCGAGCCTTGGAATTAAAGTGGAGTGGATGAGGTTTGTTTTATTAGGGATTTCTGTCCTATTAACAGGATCAAGTGTTGCGGCTGCTGGAATGATTGGTTTTGTCGGTTTAATAAGCCCGCATATATCAAGACAGCTGGTAGGGGCAGACCACCGTTATCTCCTGCCAGTCAGTATTCTTACAGGAGCACTAATTCTATTGATTGCCGATTCAATCGGAAGAGGAATCATGCCGCCGATTGAATTTCCTGCTGGCCTGATTACCGCAGTAATCGGTGCACCTTATTTTATTTATTTATTATGGCGTGAATCCAGAAATACTAGCAGCAAGGCATAACTGCGACATCTTTTATGCTGTTTCTCCTATATGCTTCGAACCTTGTTTTTTGATTGACTTATCCAAGTGTTTACATTAATCTGAAATCTATTAATGCTCTTATTCTGGTATAGGGGGAGAACTTGTGGCTATGGCTATCAGCGAAAAAGAAACAGAATTCCTTTCGATATTAAAAAAAATTACTCGTTATGAAGAGGCAGTCAGCCTTTTGTTTTGGGATGCCAGAACAGGGGCACCGAAGAAAGGCGCTTCGGACCGGGCAGAAACTATCGGAGAATTATCGGCAGTCATCTTTGAAATGCAAACGTCAGAAAAAATAAAAGACCTGATTGAAAGCTTAAGCAACGAATCAGACCACATACATAATGATACGAGACACGCCGTCGAAGAAGCAAAAAAAGTGTATGATCTTTTCAGCAAAATTCCAGCAGAAGAATATCAAGCCTTCGTTGTACTTCAATCTCAAGCGGAAACCGTGTGGGAGGAAGCGAAAGAAAAAGCCGACTTTTCCCTATTTGCTCCGTATTTGGAAAAGCTGATTGATTATAAAAAACGCTTTCTTGGGTACTGGGGATACTCCGGTAATAAATATAATACGTTATTAGATCAATATGAACCGGGATTGACGGTTGAGAAACTGGACGAAATGTTTGGTAAATTAAAAGAAGCGATTGTTCCGCTAGTGAAAAAAGTAGGTCAATCATCAAGTCAGCCAGATACAAGCTTCGCGTCTGTTTTTTTTCCTAAGGAAGACCAAAAAAAGCTTAGCCTCTTTTTTCTAAAGGAATTGGGCTATGATTTTAACGCGGGTAGATTAGACGAAACCGTTCACCCTTTTCAAATTACGATTAATCCGGGTGATGCCCGAGTAACGACGAAATACAATGAATACGACTTTCGCTCCGCATTATTTGGAACGATTCATGAATGCGGTCATGCGATGTATGAGCAAAACATTGATGAAGCCTTAAGCGGGACGAATTTAAGACAAGGAACTTCAATGGGGATCCATGAATCCCAATCGCTCTTTTTTGAAAATTTTATTGGAAGAAACCAAAGCTTTTGGAATAGGTATTTTACGGACGTTAAAAGCCATGCCCCAGAGGCTTTTAAAACGGTGGATGAAGATCAGTTTTACCGCGCGGTGAATGAATCAAAACCTTCTTTAATTCGAGTCGAAGCCGACGAATTAACGTATCCGCTTCATATTATGGTTCGGTATGAGATCGAAAAAGCAATATTTAATGACGAAGTAACGGTAGATCAGCTGCCAGATCTATGGAATTCCAAATACGAGGCATACCTTGGAATCAGTCCGTCAAACGATGCTGAGGGGATTTTACAGGATGTTCATTGGTCCGGCGGAGATTTCGGTTATTTTCCTTCTTATGCGTTAGGATATATGTATGCAGCCCAGTTTAAAAACAAATTGGCTGAAGACATACCTGAATTTGAACAGCTTATTGAAAAAGGTGAGTTTCAGCAAATCATACAATGGCTGAAAGAAAACGTTCATGTCCACGGAAAGCGGAAGAAGCCTCTTGAGATCATCCGGGAGGTTACGAACGAAGAATTAAACGTTCAGTATTTAATTGACTATTTAACGGATAAATACGAAACTCTCTATTTGAAGCCGTAAGAAAACCTGGTGTTAATTTAAAATAAAGTTTGATACTTTGTAAAAAAGTTCGATAATTTCTAATAAAGTTTGATTAAAAGTCCTGTATGATATGCAGGATTTTTTTGTTCCGCAATCGGGCCATTTTGCGGAATAACTAAGATTATTTGCTGGGTTCAGTAGGGATGGAAGGGGGACTGGAACGTCGACATTAACCATTTCTGTTAAACTAGTAACCAGAAATATTCTTTAGGAGGCTAACAAGATGGCAATAAAATATGTTCACACAAATATTATCGCAAATGATTGGGAAAAGCTGGCTAATTTTGATATAGAGGTTTTTAACTGTAAACCTCTATATCCTGAAAGAAATCTTTCGGGTGGATGGATAGAAAAAGTGACGAATATTGATAAAGCTAGAATTAAAGGTATTCACCTCAGATTACCGGGATATAACGTGGGGCCAACTTTAGAGATTTTTCAATATGATCCAGAGAATCTTAGGGTTAATTCTTCATATGTAAATCAGCAGGGATATGGACATATTGCATTTCATGTGGATGATGTTGAAAAGGTTTTGACGAAGTTGATAGAACATGGCGGAGAAAAATACGGAGAGTTAGTGAACCAACAATATGAATCACTTGGTTTATTGACGGTTGTTTATGCAAAAGACCCTGAAGGTAACATTATTGAAATCCAAAACTGGAAGAGTTAAGAACGTTTTTAATCAAACTTTTTTTCAAAGCTACACCTGGTCAGATAAACCAGTTTTTTTTCGGCAGTCAATCAGCATGGATTTACCTATATTGGAGGTATAATTTTATGAAAATGTTAAAGGATAAAATAGCTGCGGAAGGGATTGTTCTTTCCGATGAGATTTTAAAAGTCGACTCGTTTTTAAACCACCAAATCGATCCCGTCCTAATGTACCAAATAGGGAAGGAGTTTGCCAAAAGGTTTCAAGAGGAGCCGATTACAAAAATTGTGACGATTGAGTCTTCAGGCATTGCTCCTGCAGTTATGGCCGGACTAGTCCTCGGCGTACCTGTTATTTTTGCACGTAAGCGGCAGTCTCTTACACTAAACGAAAATTTGCTCACAGCCACCGTCTATTCATTTACTAAGCATACGGAGTCGACCATTGCGATCTCAGGCAGCTATTTAAATCAGGAGGATCATGTATTAATCATTGATGACTTTTTAGCCAATGGCGAAGCTGCCAATGGGTTGGCAGGTATTATTAATCAATCAGAAGCAAGCTTAGCGGGAATAGGAATTGTGATTGAAAAATCATTTCAACAAGGAAGAAAAAAGCTTGAGGAACAAGGAATAAAGGTCGAATCGCTCGCAAGGGTCAACTCACTTACTAATGGTATAGTCGATTTCCTCAACTGATACATTGAATAGTTCATTCTCACACGGGACACCTTAACTTCATGGAGGTGAGAGAATGAGCTATGTGCTTTCCATCGGGACAAGTCTGCCAGACTATCAGTTGAGCCAGTCCGATGCAATTCAATTTGCAAGAGAAATGTTTAAAGATTCGTTTCAAGATATAGAACGGCTGCTGAAATCCTTTACTAATGGAGATATAGAAAGCAGGCAGTTTGTTAAACCGCTAGAATGGTATTTCGCGAATCATTCATTTCAAGAAAAAAACCGCGTATACATAGAAATGGCGCTAAAGCACAGCATAGATGCCGTTCAAGCTTGCTTAACGAACGAGCGTCTTGGACAGACAGTTTTGCCGGAACAAATTGATGCAATTATTTTTGTCAGCTCGACAGGCTTATCCACTCCAAGCATTGAGGCGAAGCTTATGAATGCGCTCCCTTTTCGCAAATCGACAAAAAGAATGCCTTTATGGGGATTGGGGTGCGCTGGCGGTGCATCCGGACTTTCAAGAGCACATGAATATTGTCAGGCGTTTCCGGAAGCATTTGTATTAGTCATTGCTGTTGAGCTTTGCAGTTTAACCTTCCAGCAAGGGGATAAAAGCAAAAGCAACTTAATCGGGACATCATTATTTGGCGACGGGATTGCCTGTGCTCTGTTGTGCGGAGATGAAGCCAGGCGAAATCTTGACTGCAATTCCTTATTTCCTAAAATTCTTAATACACAATCGATGCTAATGGAGCATTCAGAGGACGTGATGGGCTGGGAATTTACCGACGAAGGCTTTAAAGTCATTTTCTCACGAGATATACCTGCGATCATTCAACAATGGCTAAAAAGAAATGTCGACACTTTTTTAGAGCAAAATCAGCTGGAGATAAATAAAATCGGTCCATTTCTCGCTCATCCCGGCGGCAAAAAAGTATTAGATGCTTATAAGAAAAGCCTATCCATGTCAGACAGCCAGCTTGAGTTCTCGAAACGAGTATTGGCGAAGCATGGCAATATGTCGTCTTCCACTGTTTTTTTTGTGTTGGAAGAGCATGCCCGCCGAAATAAAATAGGCATAGAGAAATATGGATTAATCGGTGCTCTTGGTCCGGGATTTTCTTCAGAGCTGCTGCTTGTCTCATGGGAAAGGGTGGAAGCTTAAATATGTTTTGGCTGATGATAAGTATTCTTCTTCTGCAAAGAGTCAGTGAGCTCTTTCTGGCAAATCGAAATGAAAACACCGTCAAAAAATTAGGTGCGGTTGAGTATGGAAGGAAGCATTATCCGTTCCTAGTCAGCATGCATGGTTTATTTTTTCTTTGCTTTATGCTCGAGGTTAATTTGTTGGAGCGGACATTGTCCGGCTGGTGGGGAATTTTGCTGCCTTTTATTTGCCTCGTACAGCTGATTAGATACTGGGCAATTTTCTCACTGGGATTTTACTGGAATACGAAAATTTTTGTTATTCCGGACGCTGAACTTTGTAGCAAAGGCCCTTATAAATGGAGCAGGCATCCAAATTATATCGTCGTTGCTCTGGAATTTATTTTGCTGCCTTTGCTGTATAATGCATATGTCACCGCTTTTATGTTTACCGTATTAAACGCATGTATGATGAGAATAAGAATCCAAGAAGAAGAAAAAGCATTGCAGCTGAATAGGAATTAATATTGAAAATGATTATCATTAATGATAAGATGTTTGTAATTATTATTTCAAAGGGAAGGTGGAAGCATGATCGCGTTTTTTCTCAGCTTTGCCGTAATTGCTTACAGCCTTTTAACCGGTCTAGTTTTAAAAAAAGTATCAAAACGAACCATTCAATAAAAACTGCCGATGGCGGTTTTTTCTTTTGGAAGAAAATAATCTAATTTTTGTGTAAAATAAAACATAAGGAGAAATCCTGCAAACGGGGAATCAGGGAAAAGGGGATAGATAGAGATGACAAATACGCGTACAGAGGATGCGCTCGCATGGAAAACAGGCATCCTTTATGACGAGCTAATAAATAACGGAGATCACGAACGTGCCAAACAGCTCGGATTCATCATGAATAAAGAAAGCAGCCGGGAAATTTATATTGCTTTTGCTGGGCATTATTCTGCCGGTAAATCTTCACTGATCAATTCTCTGCTGAATGAAAATGTTTTGCCTTCTGGTCCGATTCCGACAAGTGCTAATCTGGTAAAGGTAAAAAAGGGGGAGCCGCAGGTTACTCTTTTTACGTCTGACGGAGAATGCTTCGGCATGAAAGGCCGCTATGAAAAAGAAAAGGTTCAAGCGTATTGCAAAAATGGAGCACAGGCCGAAATTGTCGAGATTTCCGGAGAATTTGCAGCTTTGGGTGATCGAGCGGTGATGATTGATACGCCTGGAATTGACTCGACTGACCACACTCATTTTGCTCATGCCAAATCAATTTTATATCAAGCAGATGCACTGTTCTATGTTGTCCACTACAATCATGTTCATTCCGAAGAAAACATCAGGTTTTTACACTACATTCAAGACAAAATTCCAAGTATCTATTTTATTGTAAATCAAGTCGATCGCCATGACGAGAGCGAAACTTCCTTCGAAGCTTATAAAAATCAAGTGATTGATATGCTTAGGAACGAAGGTATAAAGAAAGAACATCTGTTTTTCACGTCAGTAACCGAACCGGATTTTCCCTTAAATGAAATGGAAAATCTAAAAAAAGAGCTTTCCATCGTCCAGAATCAAACGGATGAAAAAAGGCGCTTCTATACAGAGACGAAAATAACGAATGTTCTTAATGAACATATCGAGCAGGTACTTCAGACGGATGGGAATCTGGAGGAGCTTCAAAAGCAGATCACCGACATAAAGAAGCAATTAGAAGCAATTGAAGAAAAATTGGATGATGTATCAAGTAATGCTGCCGATACATACGAGTTGTTAAAGGCTGAAGCAAACAAAGTCATCAGCAATGCAAATCTTACACCTTTTGAACTGAGGGAAAAAGCAAGCATGTATCTTGAATCGCTGTTGCCGAATTTCAAAAAAGGGTTGTTCTTCTCGAAAGCTAAAACGTCAGCAGAAAAACAGGCGAGATTTGAAAACCTTTTTGCAGAGTTGAAGGAACGCGTCCGTGCAGAAATGGATTGGCACCTGGTCGATCTATTGAAAAATGCAATGGAAAGCTATTACGTTAGAGATGAACAATTGAAAGCAAAAGTGATTTCATACGAAACAGAGGTTTTAAAAAGCGATCTTTTAAAAGCGGTTACACCTGGGACTCACGTTTCGAGTGAATATGTGATGAATTATTCAAGTGAACTCGCCGACATTTTGAAGAGGAAAGGAAAACATGCTGTAAACGATTTGTTAAACAGCTTCAATGAGCATGCATCCAGCAAAATAAGGGAGAAATCCACATTATTAAATAATGAGTGGCTGCATAACAAAGGCAAGCTGGAAGAAATGGAAGCAGCGTTTCAACGTCAAATGGAGTTGAAGGAGAAAAGCACGAACATTTTGGATGTATGGAATAACCCATTAGAAAGTATTCCTGATATGAATCCACGTTGGTTCCAAACCAATTATCGTCTAACAAATATACCAGAGTCGGAAAAAAATGTTCCGGTAGTTAAGCATCATGAACCGGTGCATGAACGAGGACACATCAAAGAGAGTGAAAATAAGCAGCTTCCTGTTCAAAACTATCTTAATTTATTCGAAAATCTGGCGTGTTCAATAGCGGAAGTTGACCTTATCAAGAGCCAATGGACGAACTTTTATCAGAAAACAGAGCGGCTCAAGACGAAACAGTTTACGATCGCGTTATTTGGTGCCTTCAGTGCAGGGAAATCCTCTTTTGCCAATGCGCTGCTCGGAGAAAAAATTCTACCTTCGTCTCCGACTCCGACGACAGCAACGATAAACAAGATCGTCAAGCCTGTTCATTCTCATCAGAATAGAACGGCAGAGATTGTATTCAAATCAGTCGAAGAAATAGAGCAAGAACTGGTGAATCTGACAGATGGGAAGTTTTCCCCTGAAAAAAAGCGCTCATTTGAAGAGAGTGTAAGCCGATTGATAAAACAACGCAAGCTTTCAACCGATCAAAATACTATCGTTTCAAACTTTCTTACTGCCTTTCAAGCGTTTAAGGAGCCGATTTCAAACAACAAGAAATTGATTGTAAATACAGGGGAGCTCTTTCCATTTGTGGCAGATGAACACGTATCCTGTGCCGTAAAAGAAGTCACAGTTTACATATCAGCTCCGATTACTGAAAAAGGAATTAAACTCGTTGATACCCCGGGAGCAAGCAGTATAAATAAACGCCACACAGAAGCAGCCTTTCAGTATATGAGTGAAGCGGATGCTATCGTTTATGTAACGTATTATCAGCATTCCTTTTCAAGAGCGGATCGTTCATTTATCAGGAAGCTTGGTCTCGTACAGGATTCATTAGGCTCGGACAAAATGTTTTTTGTCATTAATGCATCAGACCTCGCCCAAAATGAAGAGGAATTGGACATCGTATTGCATTATGTCAAAGGCGAGTTGGGTAAAGAAGGGATATCCCAAGCAAATCTTTACCCGGTATCAAGCAAGCACATGTTAGAGGGGACAAATGCGGATTCTGTCAATCAATTTCGTGAACTCGAGTCCCATCTTTACCAATTTATCGAGCAAGATTTGGCAAGAGCTTCAATCGAACAATTGATAAAAGACGGTAAGAACATGTGCGAAACGGTTTTTCGCTTGAATGATTCTCTAAATAAATCCGAAGAAGATAAACGAGCTGAAATAATAAACATGAAAGAGCAGCTCGCTCAATTGGCTCAACATGCAGAAATGCTAAGGAAGTCTACAATTATAAAAGAGCTGGCAATTAAGGATATGAGCGAGCAGCTTTACCATATCCAGCGCAGAATTTCATTTTTTGCGAATGATCTTATCAAATCTGAATTTCATCCAGGCATGCAAAACGGCAGCTGGCAGGAAAATTGTAAAAGCGCATTGAGAAGATGCATCTCAGCATACGAATCAGAGTTTTATCAGGAAATGAAAGCTTTCGAACTTCGGCTGAATGCATTTTTTGAAAAACATGTTGATGCTGAGTGGATTCAAGCATTACAATGGAAGGCAGAAAGCTTTGAGGTATCTTTCTTTTCGATCACTCTTGAACCCAGAACCCTTCAGCAGAACAGCTCGTTGCAAATGATTGAGCCAACTGTTGAAATAACAGAGATAGAAGAAGTGTTAAAAATGATCAAAAGCCCGAGGTCATTTTTGGATCTGAAAGGGAAAGCTTTGTTTGTCGAGGCTCTACGCGAGAAGCTGTCACTTGCCGCAGGACAGTGGATTCAAGAAGCAAAACTGTCTATTGCGGATGAATTAGCTAAGCGGACTGAGCATTTGCAAGCAGAACTTGCGAAAGAAGCTTACCGGCAAATGAACGAGCAAGCCTCATCTTATGAAAAAGCAATCGAAGATATAAAAGAAGCAAAAACGTTAAAGCAAGCCGCATCATTTTGCAAGTCATGGCTGGAAAAGCTCCGACAGATGCACGTAAACGCGTAAATTTACCAAGGAAGGAAGAACAATATGGCAGAAGTACATGCTGCAATTACCGCACATTCAACTCGTCAAAACAAAATTGTCCGAACATTTTTTCTGCTTGATCAAAAAAGAGAGGCAGCGATTGAAGAAGCGATCAGAAAATGCAAACGAAAGGAAAGCTTCACAGTTGATCAGATCAATGAGATTACGATAGAGATGAGAAAGCTTTCCTCAACCGGAATCGTCCCTGTCAGACAATTGGTAACAAAAGAAATGGTGGCTGAGTACGTTAATCAAAAGCAATGATTTCCATCAAGTTTTCTCGTTCTTTTGGAAATACTAACGGTATCCTTACAAAAGGGGGAGAAAAAATGGGTCGTACAAAACCGGCAAATAAAAACGCCATGCAAAATAATAATGAAAAAAAGAAGAACCTGGAAAATTCCGGTTCATATGCGGAAAGAGAAGTCGCGAAGCTTTCCTCTTCCAATAAATAAGTGAAAGACAGCTCTGGGAAAGGGAGCTGTTTTTCTTTGTTGCCGATGTGGTAAAATAGGCGGAGGAGGAGATTTATGTGAAAAAGAACGTATTACTTGTTGACGGAATGGCTTTGCTGTTTCGCTCGTTTTTTGCAACTGCCGTTCATCGGAATTTTATGATTAATGATAAAGGGATTCCTACGAACGGAGTGAATGGTTTTTTAAAGCATTTGCTAACTGCTTTGAAAACATTTGAACCAAGCCACGTGCTTTGCTGCTGGGATATGGGCAGCAAAACTTATCGAAATGACATATATGAACATTATAAATCAAATCGAAACCTGCCTCCTGAGGAATTGATTCCCCAATTTGATTTAGCCAAAGAAGCTGCTGAAAAGCTGGGAATAAAAAATATCGGACTAGCCGGTTTCGAAGCGGATGACTGTATCGGGACACTCTCTACTCTTTTTTCTGCAGAAGCAGATGTCACAATATTAACTGGTGACCGTGACCTTTTGCAGATGCTGACTGACAATGTATCAGTTGCGTTACTGCAAAAAGGAATCGGGAATTACAAAATTTATCAGGCGGAAGAATTTCGATTGGAGACAGGAATCGAGCCGAAAGCGCTGATTGATGTAAAAGCATTAATGGGGGATACGAGTGATAATTATCCCGGAGTAAGAGGAATAGGGGAGAAAACGGCATATAAGCTGATTCAAACGTATAAAACCATCGATGCTCTGCTTGCAAACCTCCACGAGCTGACAAAAGGCCAGCAAACAAAAATAAATGAATGCCTAAGTGATCTGCACTTGTCCAGACAGCTTGCAGAAATTAAGTGTGACGTACCTGTCGCATGTGTGCTCGCGGATGCTGAATTACGTTTATTATTCGATGAAGCTTTGGAAATGTTAAGTGACCATCAGATAAAAGGCATCGAGCCATTTCTATTTAAATTAGAACGTTATCGGGAGATCAGCTAAGTACTGATCCCTTTAACGCTTCGTATTGCTTTTTTTTGCTTTTTGCTCCAACTCACTTTTGGGATCGGTATGTGCACTTCCTGTAATTTCTCCTTGTGGAGGGATCCCGCCGGTTACTTTGCCTTTATCTTCTGGGCTTTGGTCTGCAGCCATGATTATCACCTCATGACTTAGCATTGCCAGTTTTCGTGAAAATACTATTCATTCATCCGGATGGCTTTCTTTGCCAGGGCGTCTGCGTGCGGGTTTTGTTTCGTCGGAATCCACTTGATGAAAAAGAGATCAAAGTGTTTTTTTAAAGAAATAATTTTCTCAAGATAAGGCATATACGATTTGTTTTTCGTAAATTCCTGGTCAACAGCACGTTCCACCAGCTCAGAATCGGTTCGAAAAGACACAGAAGTTATTTCTTTGCTAATACAAAGTTCCATTCCTTTGATCACTGCCATAAATTCTGCTTCGTTGTTATTGGTGATTCCAATCGGCAGGGAATAGGATTCGCTGCCATGAGGAGTTTTTAAATATATGCCGACTCCGGAAAAGCCCGGGTGACCAGCACTTGCTCCATCCACATATACTTCAATAAACATAGCTTTATCCTTTCATTTTTAAATTCCTTTTTGCATAACCTATAGACATCCTAACGATAATAAGACGGTCATTTACTTTAATAAAAAGAAAAACAATGGTAAAATAAAGGATCGTATAATCATCATATTTCTACGATTATAGCACAGTCATCCGCCTGAAGATGAATGGGGGAAAGAAAATGAAGCTCCGAATAAGCATAGTGCTAAAAATTCCCGGGGTGGAACCGATCCCGTTTACAGCAGATGAATGGCTGGAAACAGAGGATGCGTTAGCTGCGGCTGCCGCTCTTTCAAAAAAACATAGGCTTGATCACCTGACCTTTGAAGATGAAAAAGGCGCGGTATGGACCGTTAAAGAGCTGGAAAAGCTAAAAGAGGAATTAGCAGACGAACCTGATGAGATCACAATTTTCTTTGATGGAAGCTATGACAAAGAAAGCGGGCTTGCCGGAGTTGGATACGCCATCTACTTTAAGCAGCATGGTGAAAGGTTTCGGATTCGCAAAAATAAAAGCATTTATGTCGATACGAATAATGAAGCAGAGTATGCTGGATTATATGAAGCGTTAGAGGAACTTAAAGCCATTGGCACGAGCAGGAATTCTGTTACGATTAAAGGGGATTCTCTTGTCGTATTGAATCAGTTAAAAGGTGACTGGCCCTGTTATGACAAGGTTCATTCCAGGTGGCTGGACCGTATAGAAAATTGCATCGAATCTATGCGGATCAGTCCAGCATACGAGGTAATACCAAGAAAAGAAAACAGTGAGGCTGACGATCTGGCAAAAAAAAGCATCAACCAAATCTACATTAAAAGCCGTATTAAAATAGAGGAAAACATTGGAGATGGTGAAAATTGAAAAACAAGGAGATATATAAAGAATTAACCGAACTGAACGATACGTATTGCCGCGATTGCTTTGTCAAAAAACATTTTCGCAAAGAATATGGAAAAACTGTTGCTCATTCATTTTGCATAACGAAATGTACGGTAGGGGAAAAACTGAGGGATTACGGAAAGATGCTGACAAACGAATCGGTAAAAATTAATAAGATATAGGATCAAAAGGGCATGCTATTACAGCATATGCCCTTTTTTGTTTATCTAAAAAATCATTATAAGGTTATGATCCACCGCGCAGGCGGGACTTTCCAATCATGAAAACAAACATCACAAAAGTTGTTTCAAATGAATTTCATTTATACATACTTTAATTAAACAAAATGTGAGATAATGGAATAGGAAAATACGAGACGAATGACCTATAAATGAAAGGAGTTTAGTCATGGAAGAAAAGGAGCTAAAAAAAATACTGAACAATACGTTTACTGAAATATATAAAGACATCGAAAAGATAGTGGAAATAGCTAAATTCAGCAAGCCTTCTTTGGAAAAAGAAATGGAAGAGGCCGAACAGCGCCTGAAGCAAAATATAGTGGCTATTGAGATACATTTGAAAACGAAACCGTAAGTCGGGGTGCAGAAGTTCAGAAAATAAAATAAGAGAGGCAGCAGCCTCCCTTTTTTATTGGTTGTTTATAAGATGTTATTTTGTAACGCTTAAAGCTTTACTACATTAGATGCTTGAGGGCCACGATTCCCTTCAACGATCTCAAAAGAAACCTCTTGTCCTTCTTCTAATGATTTGTATCCTTCACCTTCAATAGCAGTGAAATGTACGAATACGTCATCTCCGCCTTCAACTTCAATAAATCCGAAACCTTTTTCATTGTTGAACCATTTTACTTTACCGTTTTGCATATTGCATAATCCTCCTAGTACTGTAGCACAAGTCGTGCTAAAAAAAATTTTCACCATTTAATGCTATCGCCTAAATGATATGTTTAAACTATACAGTATTTACCGATCAAAGTCAAGTTGTCAAGAGGTAAAATACGATAAAATAACGATAATTTTCTATTACAGCAGAAAATTTCGCGATATGCCAGCAAAAGAAAAGGCTCCCCTTCACCTAAAGAGGGGAGCCTTTTTCTGACTAAACGAGAGCTCTTTCTCTGTATCTGCTATATACTTTATCTGATTCATTGATGATGTCAATGAGGATCGTTTCAGCTGAATTTTTAGAATGCAGACTTTTGATATTCTTTTTCATTTGCTCTAATCGTTTTTCGTCAGAAAGCAGGGAAGCAACTGCATGAAGTATTTCTTCATGGCGGTTTACAACGATCGCCGCGCCTTTCTCTTCGAAAAACAGCGCATTTTCTTTTTCTTGCCCGGGCACTGGTTTGTATAGGATGACAGGTACGCCGAGTGCTGAAGCTTCGGTTAACGTAATCCCGCCCGGTTTGGTAATCATGCAATCTGTGACTCTGAACAACTCATCAATTCGCTCAACGTAGCCAAGAATCTTAATTTTCTGAGGGTATGCCCGTCTGATTTCTTCAAGAGAATCTTTAAGAGCGGTATTTTTCCCGCAGACGACAATGATTTGGACATCATCGTTCTTTGCAAGCGTCTCACATAATTCCTTGGCATTTTTCAAGACTCCATGAGCGCCTGCCATAATCAAGAGATTTTTTTTACTTGGATCAAGCTGATATTTTGTATAGATATCAGCCGTGGGAACTGTTTCTTCAAACTGTGAACGGATAGGAATTCCAGTGATCTTTATATCATTCGGATGAGTGCCGATTTCTATTAGTTTTTCTTTTACGTAGTCAGTAGCTACATAATATTTATCAATATTTTCATGAACCCAGATTTTATGAAGGCAAAAGTCTGTCAATACGTTAAACGTTGGAATCACTCTACCCGTTTTTCTCCTGTATTCCGGAACAACAATCATCGGAAACGTGTTAATAATAATATCGGGCTTGTGCTTTCTTACTAAATAGTCAAGCTGTTTGTTCCCCACTTTGTAATAGAGGTTAAATTTTCTCTTATTGTACATCTTATCTACACCATAATAAAATAGGCGATAGAATTGCTTCCCGATGGAAAAGCTTTTCAAGTACAGAAACTGCGTGATTTCTGAGAAAATTGGATTTGATTCTTCATATAAATTAGAAACTACTACATTGTTAAATCCAAGCCTTTCACATTCTTTATGCAAGGTTTTTGCTACCTGCATATGGCCGTTTCCGTAGTTAGCAGTTAACAATAGAATTTTTTTATCGGTCTTCAACATTTTCACCTCAATCTAATCAACAACAAGAGCTTATGGAATAAAGTTTTAATAGATGATACATATAAGATAGCATATTAACCTCATTAAAAATATTAACATAACCTAAATTTTTATGAAAATAAAATATTAAATAGGAAAAAGTTCACTATAATTGCTTTTGGAAATGCGATCCAACTGTATTTTAACATAGTATCATTTTAATGCATCGGACCTAGGGCCAATAAAATTTCATTTCCAGTCGTACGGTGTTTCCTGATAGACGTAATAATTTAACCAATTCATAAATAATAATGTCGCATGTGACTTCCAGCGGTTAACCGGAACTTGTTTACCGTCGATTTCCTTAAGATAATGTTTCGGCGGAGAGATGGGAACTTCCTTCTTCAAATCCCTTTCATACTCTTCTAATAAGGTCGTTGTATCATATTCGGGATGACCTGTTAAAAATACCTGCTTTTCATCGTCGGATGCAATCAAGCAAACGCCAGCTTCTTGTGAAACACTGAGAAGTTTTAAGCCAGGCACCTTTTTAATGTCCTCTATACTTATATCAGTATGCCGGGAATGTGGGACATAGTATACTTCATCAAATCCTCGTACCAATCGTTCATTTTTTTCAAGCAAATCGTGTTCGAAAACACCAAAAAGTTTTTTGGGAAGCATCTTCTTATCTATTCCATAATGGTGATACAGTCCGGCTTGAGCGCCCCAGCAAATATGAAAGGTAGAAGTGACGTGTTCCTTACTCCAATCCATAATCTCCTTTAACTCTTCCCAATAGGACACATGGTCATAGGGCAAATGCTCAATCGGGGCGCCGGTAATAATCATTCCATCAAACTTTTTATCACGGATCTGTTCAAACGTCGTATAAAAATCGTTTAGATGCTGCTGTGACGTATTTTTAGGAGTGTGAGTGCTGGGAATTAAGAATGTAAAGTGTACTTGTAATGGTGAATTCCCAAGCAATCGCAGCAGCTGTGTTTCAGTCTTGATTTTCTGCGGCATTAAATTAAGAATAACAATATTTAAAGGACGTATGTCCTGGTGAAATGCTCTTTGATCTTCCATAACAAAGATGTTTTCACTTTCAAGAATTTGTTTTGCCGGCAAATGAGCCGGTATATTGATAGGCAAGGTGCACCCTCCTTTGATGTGTCAGGTTTTCTTCATTATAGGAATTTTCCTTTGACATTTCAATCATATAAGGCACAACACCCAGCTTAAACACGTGTATCCTTTCAAAACTCCACTACTTAGACGAAAGAATTACAGACTTCGTTTCGATTACATTTATTTTTTTGTTTTTACTCGGATAATTGTTTGTTCCTTAAAAAGAAAATAGTAAAATATTACATGGATGTCATACCATGAATCGAAGGAGGATCAGTGATGTCAATTTATCACATATCTGTTCAAACGATTGACGGAAAAGAAATAAAGATGGAGCATTATAGGGGAAAGGTGCTTCTTATCGTCAATACGGCAAGCAAGTGCGGGTTCACGCCCCAATATAAAGAGCTTCAGGAGCTCTACGAAAACTACCGGGAAGAAGGTCTGGAAATACTCGGATTTCCCTGTAATCAATTTATGAGCCAAGAACCCGGGAGCGAAGAGGAAATTCAAGAATTTTGCAGCTTGAACTACGGAGTTACTTTTCCGCTGTTTAAAAAAATAGACGTCAATGGTGAGAAGGCTCATCCGCTTTACAAAAAATTAGCAAATGATGCAAAAGGAGTACTCGGTTCTAAAGCGATAAAGTGGAATTTCACAAAATTCCTGGTGGACAAACAGGGAGAAACAGTGAAGCGATATTCACCAAATACGAAGCCTAAGGAGCTTGAAAAGGAAATAGAAGCGTTATTGTCTGAGAGTGTAGCATGACAGAAAACGTTATGCCGACACAAATTAAAGCAGTTGAAGATTGGATCAAAAATGAGCTAAAAGGAGAAAATAGCGGCATTGATTGGTTCCATTCCATATATCAAGGGCTCGCAAAATGAGTAAGCCATTGCAAAGAAACAACAAGCAGACCCCTTCATAATTGACGGCAGCAAAGGACATGCATTGTATGATGATGGACAACTTCTGGAAAACGGGCAAGGAGTCATCAGCCATTTTTATGATAAACTATTATTGCTAAAAAAACTTATGAATACAAAAACTGCGTACGCCATTGCTGAAAGAAGGCACTCATTTATGATACAGTTCTTAAATGAGTTTGATGAAGAATGTATGTACGAAAAAGAAAAAAGGGGGATATCTACATGAAGATTACTTCTATTGAACCAACACCGAGCCCTAATACGATGAAAATTAATTTATCGGAAGAGCTGCCTGGCGGAACCAGTAATAATTATAAAAAAGAGCAAATGGAGCACGCACCTCTCATTATTCAAAATATATTAAACGTAGAAGGAGTTAAAGGAGTGTATCATGTTGCCGACTTCCTGGCAGTTGAAAGAAATGCAAAATACGATTGGAAAACGATTCTTCCTAACGTAAGAGCAGCCTTCAATCAGGATTCTGAAGAAGAGGAAGCAGTTACGGGTACAATCGATGATTCATATGGCGAAGTAAAGGTCTTTGTTCAAATGTTTAACGGAATTCCAATACAGGTGAAATTGTCAGATGGCGAGCAGGAAAAAAGGTTTGGACTTCCCGATCGATTCCAAAATGCCATTTTAAAACTAAAAGACACTTCTCCGAATGTTGTGCTAGATCGCAGCTGGAAAGAACAAGGAGTCAGATACGGAGATTTTTCAGACATCGGGACGGATGTTGTCGAAGAGTTACAGGCAGCATACAGTGATGAAAGGCTTACGCAGCTTGCAGAAGCAGCTTCATCCGAGACGCCGGAAAGCAAGCAGCCGAAAAGAAAATCGTACAAGGTTACTGTCGGTATGATGGAAGAGAAGGATTGGAAAGCAAGATATGCCCATCTCGACCAGATGAATCCTACAAGCTCGGACTTGCCTGTCCTTACTATGGCGTTAAACGATGAGAAAACTAGCATCAGAAGGCTTGCGACGGTCTATATCGGAATGCTTGAAACAGAGGATATTTTACCGCTGCTTTATAAAGCAATGGAAGATAAAACGGTAACCGTTAGAAGAACTGCCGGTGATTGCTTATCAGATATCGGTAATCCACTGGCGATTCCTTCAATGGTCAAAGCTTTGAAAGATCCCAGCAAGCTTGTTCGCTGGCGAGCTGCTATGTTTTTGTATGAAGTTGGCGACGAAACAGCACTTGAAGGTCTAAAAGCTGCCGAAGACGATCCGGAGTTCGAAGTGAGCCTCCAAATCAAAATGGCGATCGAACGCATTGAACATGGGGAAGAAGCGAAAGGCTCTGTATGGAAGCAAATGACTGAAAGCAGAAAACAAGAGAACAATGGATAGTTGAAGCATTCGCAGTTGCCTGCCCAGATGATGTTATTGGCAATTAGTGTACGAAGGCTAAAACCTTAATCGATCTTTTGTTAAAAGTCCATTTGCTTGAAGGATGATTTTATAATTTCAAAAAAATAATCTTGTGAGAAAACCTATCGATATTATTTGCCTTACCCATGGAATTCATTATGAAGTAAACTTCTTAATATCAAAGAAAAAATATCCAATATTCAATTCATGAAACAAACATTTCGTTCTCTATTATGATTGAACGAAATGTTTTTTCTGAAAAATATACTGAATATTATTGATAATCAAAATCAAAAATTATATAGTTAGTAGCAGTAACTATAGTAAGGAGTTTTAGATAATGGAAAAAGATTTGCGAATTCGCAGTAAAGTGATTAGTGATGATGTCAAGCGCGCTCCAAACCGGGCAATGCTTAGAGCCGTTGGTTTTAAGGACGAAGATTTCAAAAAACCGATGATTGGCATCGCAAGCACGTGGAGTGAAGTAACCCCGTGCAATATGCATATCGACGAGCTTGCCAGAAGCGCGAAAGCAGGCGCTAAGGATGCAGGGGGAGCACCTCTAATATTTAACACAATCACAGTAGCAGACGGTATTTCAATGGGAACCGAAGGCATGAGATATTCACTGCCAAGCCGTGAAGTCATTGCCGACAGCATTGAAACGGTTGTAGGCGGCGAAAGCTTAGATGCATTCGTGGCAATCGGAGGCTGTGACAAAAATATGCCAGGCTGTATGATTGCGATTTCGCGAAGCGAGGTTCCTGCTGTTTTTGTATATGGTGGAACGATCGCACCAGGAAAGCTGAAAGAAAAAGACATTGATATCGTTTCAGTATTCGAAGGAGTAGGAAAGCATAATAACCATGATATCGATGACCATGAATTAAAACAAATCGAATGCCATGCATGTCCAGGAGCCGGCTCTTGCGGTGGAATGTATACAGCCAATACGATGGCTTCTGCGATCGAAGCAATGGGAATGAGTCTTCCGGGAAGCTCATCTAATCCTGCAATTTCCGCTTATAAAAACGCGGATTGTAAAGCGGCAGGCGAAGCGGTGTACAAGCTCCTTGAAAAAGGAATCTATCCGAAAGATATCATGACAAAAGAAGCTTTTGAAAATGCGATCACAGTCGTTATGGCTTTAGGCGGCTCAACAAATGCCGTGCTACATTTACTAGCAATTGCACATGCTATAAAGGTTGACTTGACTCTTGATGACTTTATCCGGATGCAAAAGAAGGTTCCACACATTGCTGACCTGAAGCCGAGCGGACAGTATGTCATGCAGGATTTGCATGAAGCAGGCGGAGTTCCTGCTGTTATGAAACTGCTTTTAGAAAAGGGTTATTTGCACGGAGATTGCTTGACAGTAACCGGAAAAACAGTTGCCGAGAATTTAGCTGAATGTGAAGGTCTGAAGGAAGGACAGAAGGTCATTTATCCATTGGAAGCACCTTTGCGTAAGGACGGCCCTCTTGTTGTTCTGCGAGGTAATCTTGCTCCTGAAGGCGCGCTTGCTAAAGTATCTGGTTTGAAGGTGACCAAGCTGACAGGACCAGCAAAGGTTTATGATACAGAGGAAGAGGCAACAAACGCTGTTCTAAACGATGAAATTAAACCTGGTGATGTCCTTGTTATTCGCTATGAAGGACCAAAAGGCGGGCCTGGAATGCCGGAAATGCTTTCAATTTCTGCAATTCTCGTCGGAAAAGGACTTGGAAAAAATGTTGCTCTCTTGACAGATGGAAGATTTTCCGGAGGAACGCACGGTTTGGTCGTTGGCCATATTGCGCCGGAAGCACAGGTAGGCGGACCGATTGCGTTAATTCAAACAGGCGATATGATTACCGTTGATAGTGATAACAGAGTATTGAACGTGGCGTTGTCTGATGAGGAATTAGCAGAAAGAAGAAAATCGTTTAAAGCGCCTGAGCTTGTAAAACGCGGAGTCTTGGCGAAATATGCAAGAACGGTCTCATGCTCGTCAAAAGGTGCTGTAACTGATTTATTTGAAGAAGTACCGGAAAAAACTCCTGTAAAATAGAATATTTGAAAAAAGTTGCCCTCTATAGTATTCTTTACTCCAGTAAAAGAATACAAGGGGGTTTTTTTTATGTCTATGGCATATGAAGAATATATGCGCCAGCTCGTTATACCTATGAGGCAAGAGTTAACCTCAGCAGGGTTTGAAGAATTAACATCAAAAGAAGACGTGGAAGAATTTATGGAGTCGGTGAAAGGAACCACGCTCGTCGTAGTAAACTCTGTTTGCGGCTGTGCTGCTGGCTTAGCAAGACCAGCGGCGACAAGGGCTCTTGCTGACAGCAGTAAAAAACCTGACCACGCTGTTACTGTATTTGCAGGACAGGACAAAGAGGCAACTGAAAAAATGAGGGAATACTTTACAGGTTATGAGCCTTCATCTCCTTCAATGGCTCTTTTGAAAGACAATCAAGTGGTCCATTTTATTCCGCGCCATGAAATTGAAGGCCATGAGATGGAAACTATCATGGAAAATATTCAGTCCGCGTTTGAAGCACATTGCTAAACGTGTAAACTTACCTATTCGAGGCTTAAAAGATGATAATTACCACCAGCTACCGACCAAATGAAAATACCGTCTTGACGGCAGAAAACGCAAGCCGCTATTTTCATTCTAAATTTTTGAAACGAAATAAGAAGTCGGTTCAACAAATCATTCAAGAAGAAAATGATGATGTTTTGGTCATTGGGAATGAACGATTTGAATTGTACCCGATTAAAGGGGAGAAATTCTTCTTTCATCCCGGCTCTTCTTTATTTAGAGCGAAAAGATGGTTAAGGGGAGAAGAAGATCCATTCCTGATTGCGACTGAGCTTAAACGAGGTGACAGTCTTCTGGACTGTACGTTGGGGCTGGGGTCTGATGCAATTGTCGCAAGTCTGGCTGCTGGTAGAGAAGGGGCGGTTATCGGTCTTGAAAAAAGCCCGATACTCGCCTTTCTTGTGAGTACAGGGCTAACAAGTTGGGAAACGAATATTACAGAAGTAAATGAAGCTATGAGAAGAATTCAAGCAAAATCGGCAGACCACCTGGAATACCTTCGTCAGCTCCCAGACGAAGCTTTTGACGTTGTCTATTTTGATCCCATGTTTCACCAGCCGATTGAGCAATCGGAGGGCATCGCGCCGCTGCGGCTGTTTGCCGAGTATCAATTTCAACCTGAGAGCGTTTCTGAGGCGATTCGAGTTGCAAAAAGATCCGTTGTATTGAAGGATCATTGGAAAAGCCCACGGTTTAATCAGTTTGGATTTACCGTATATAAACGAAAAAGCTCCTTATTTCACTACGGGGTATTATTGAAAAAATAATTGGCTTAATCATCAATCAGTAACTTCCATGGCAATAAAATAGATCAATGTAAGCAGTGAAGCAGCAACAAACATAGCTTCCATTTTTTGTTCTCCTTTCTATTTGTTGATGCTATTGTAAACGTTTTATTCTTAAAAATAAAGATCCCTGGACCGCGAATGATGACTGAAAATTCGTTCTATGCTAAAATTAGCAGTAGATTACTAGGGAAGGAATACCCGGCTATGAAACTGTGGATGCGTAAGACGCTTGTTGTATTATTTACTATTACTACCTTTGGTTTGATTTCTCCGCCGCAAGCATTAATGTCGGACAAGCAGGCTGAGATTTCTCTGTCCAGACAAGAAAATGGTTCGCCAGTTGAAATTCTAAGCTCAATTGAAACAAAAACTCCCCCCGATCTTTCAAGTTTTGAAGACTATAAATCTTCTCTTTTGGAAGAAGTGGAAAACCAATCATTTATTAAATTCGGCACAAAAATCAGCCCAGTAATAGAAGATCATTACCGGTTGGTGATCCTTCCTAAAATAGAAAAGCAGATTATGAAAATAGTTGAAGAACGCAGTGATCATGATGCATTTCAATCAATTGCCATTACAGATAATCCGGATCCCGGCCGGAAAGAAAAAATATTTAACGTCTATAACATGAAAACTGGGGAGGACATCCTGAAATTTCATGTCAGGCTGGATCAGCCGCCTAAAGAAGGCTATTGGTTTAACTTTCATTATCATTTGGCCGATGATTCATTCCAAACCCATTATGAACTCGGCAGCATATATTGGGATCGAAATACCCCGCCAAAATGGATGAGCCATTAAAGGAGATGGAAGTCAAATGAAAAAATACACCATGAATGAAATGATTCAGACGACGAAAAACATGCTGAAAGAGCGGGGCGTTCATATAGAAGATATCGCAGCTATTGTTCAAAAGCTGCAGGAAAAGTACAATCCAACCTTGCCTCTTAGTGTATGTGTGGAAAATGTCGAAAAGGTCTTGCAAAAAAGGGAAATTATCCATGCTGTATTGACGGGTCTTGCTCTCGATCAGCTAGCTGAGCAAAGCCTTCTGCCTGAACCTTTGCAGCATCTCGTTGAAACAGATGAACCGCTTTATGGAATTGATGAAATCATACCGCTGTCCATCGTAAACGTCTATGGTTCAATTGGCCTGACCAATTTTGGCTATTTGGACAAAGAGAAAATCGGAATTATTAGAGATCTGGATGAAAGCCCAGAAGGTATCCATACGTTTTTAGACGATATTGTCGCAGCGCTCGCTGCTGCAGCGGCAAGCCGAATTGCTCACACCCATCAAAATCTTGAAGATGAAGAACAGGAACATCCTAAAGAGGATTTGATTCAAAAAAACTAATCGTCGATGACAAAAAACCAAAAATTATTTTGGTTTTTTTCTTGTTGGCAGCTGTAAAAAAAGATAAACTACTTAGAAGATGAGGGAAAAGAATTTTTTAGGATAAAGAAAAAAAAGGCGTTTTTATCCTTAGATCATAAAAAATGGAATGAACGAAGCCGTTTTGATTTTCCCGAATTCAACTGGGAAAAATGAAAGGGGAATGAATGTTTGTGAATAAAAATGAACATACATACTTAAATTTGTGTAAATATGTGATGGAAAATGGCGTAAGAAAAGAGGATCGAACCGGTACTGGTACAATTTCACTTTTTGGATATCAAATGAGATTTGATTTAAATGAAGGATTTCCTCTTTTAACAACTAAAAAAATCCCTTTCCGTTTGATTGCAAGTGAACTATTATGGTTTATTAAAGGTGAAACAAATATCAAATATTTGCTCCAACATAACAACAACATATGGAATGAATGGGCTTTTAAAAAATGGATTGAAAGTCCTGATTATAATGGCCCGGATATGACTGATTTTGGGCTGCGTTCACAATCGGATAGAGTATTTAAAAAGCAGTATGAAGATCAAATGGAACTTTTTAAAGAAAAAATTCTTACTGATGATAAATTTGCTGCCAAATACGGTGAATTAGGGAACGTCTATGGTAAACAATGGAGAGCTTGGGGAACTTCAACAGGTGAAACGATTGATCAACTTAAAAACGTAATTGAAACATTAAAGACCAATCCTGAATCAAGAAGATTAATCGTGTCGGCTTGGAATCCTGAGGATGTTCCGAACAATATGGCGTTACCTCCTTGTCACAGCATGTTTCAATTTTATGTATCTGAAGGAAAATTGTCTTGCCAGCTTTACCAAAGGAGCGGAGATATCTTTCTTGGCATTCCGTTTAATATCGCAAGTTATTCATTATTAACCCACTTGATCGCGCACGAATGTAACTTAGAGGTTGGAGAATTTATTCATACATTAGGAGACGCACATATTTATACAAATCATGTGGAACAGATTAAACTGCAGCTTTCTCGTGAGCCAAAGAAACTTCCTTCGCTAAAACTAAGTACTGAAAAAGGCTCAGTTTTTGATTTTGAAACAGAAGACATCGTAATTGAAGGATATGAATCTCATCCAGCTATAAAGGCACCAGTAGCTGTTTAATTGTAGAGAGGAATCAAAGCCAATGAAAGTATCAATAATTGTTGCAATGGATAAAAATCAAGTAATCGGAAAAGACAATAAGCTGCCTTGGAGATTGCCAAGAGAGTTACAGTATGTCAAAAAAACAACGATGGGTTGCCCAATCATCATGGGCAGAAAAAATTACGAGTCGATCGGAAGGCCGTTACCAGGCAGAAGAAACATTATTTTAACAAGGGAAAAAGATTATTCAGCAGAAGGATGCGAAATAGTCCATTCTGTTGAGGACGTTTTTAAAACATGTGAAGGGGAAGAAGAAATTTTCATTTTCGGTGGTGAGCAAATTTACCGCCTTTTCTTACCTTACACAGAAAAGCTATATATTACAAAGATTCATTATGAGTTTGAGGGAGACACATTCTTTCCCGAAATCGACTGGAACGAATGGGAGGAAGTATCTTCATTACAAGGGATAACAGATGAGAAAAATCCGTATACCTATTATTTTCATGTTTATGAAAGAGCCTGTCAGTGAAAAAGTTGTACAGAAGGCGGGGACTAAGCTCGCTTGATTAGTGAAACCTGTCTATTCTTTTTTGCAGAGGCAGGAGAGATTTTCCCTAAAAAAGATAATATTAACCAAAAAAAAGAACGTTTTGATACACGTTCTTTTTTAAAGGAAAGGGACATCTGCGACATAAAATAACACACAGAAAAACATGGCGGCACTGCCTCCTAGAACAAATCCGTGCCAAATGGCGTGATGGTAGGGAATTCTTTTCCATACATAAAAAATCGTACCGAATGAATAGAGAAGCCCTCCAAGCAATAACAGTCCAAAGCCCGGTCCGCTCAGTGAATCGTAAAGGGGTTTCACGGCAATGATCATCAGCCAGCCCATTAATAAATAGATAAGTGTGGACAAGAGGATGAATTTCCTGACGAAAAAACATTTAAAGATGATGCCGCCTATGGCCAGGCTCCATACAATAATTAAAAGTGTCAGGCCGAGATCCCCTCTGAGTGGTCCGAGGAGAAATGGAGTGTATGTTCCTGCAATCAGTACGTAGATGGCACCATGATCCATAATTTCAAAAATGTATTTTGCTTTTTTATGCTGGATGCCATGAAGCAGGGTCGAGCATATATAAAGCAGCAGCATGGAAGCTCCGAATATTGAAAAACTGACAATATCCCATGAATCGCCGTATTTGACAGCAAACAAAACCAAGAAAACGAGGGCGGGTATTGATAATAAAACACCAATTCCGTGTGTCACTGCATTGGCGATTTCTTCTTTTAAAGTAAACATTTTAGTCCCCTTTCTCTTCCTTTGGCTCGTAAAATTACTTTCAATTAGTGTTATTATACCATTTTCAGCTGAATCAAGCTGAAAATTCGTGTGTTTTTTGAAAAACAAAAAATTGTTATGATGAACTTATTGCCACTTTACCATCTAGTGTTAGAATAATATAGGGGAAATATTAGGACATCCCGGAAAATAATAATCTTTATAATTTGAATTTTCATGTTATAATGTCCAATTAATAAGCTTTTTAAAAGTGATTACGTTAATATAAGAAAGGATCCTGTGCATGACGACATCTGTTAGAGAAAATCGGCAAATACAAGTAAGTGACATCTTAAAAGCTCACCAAAATGTTAAAGATGTGGTGAATCACACACCACTACAAAAAAATGAACGTCTCTCCGAAAGATATGAATGCAACATTTACCTTAAAAGAGAGGATATGCAGGTGGTCAGATCGTTTAAGCTTAGAGGGGCTTTTAATAAGATGAAACAGCTTCCTGCAGAAAATACAAAAAATGGAGTAGTATGCGCTAGTGCAGGAAACCATGCACAAGGGGTTGCATTTTCGTGCAAGCATTTAGGGATACACGGAAAAATCTTTATGCCATCTACCACACCGAGACAGAAAATTTCCCAAGTGGAACTGTTTGGGAAAGAATATATTGATATTATTTTGATTGGCGACACGTTTGATGACGCTTATCAACGAGCAGTGTTATGCTGCGAAGAAGAAGGGCGGGAATTTATCCACCCATTCGATGACATAGAAGTGATGGCCGGACAAGGAACAGCGGCTATTGAAATATTAAACGATATCGATGTGGAACCGCATTATGTGTTTGCTAGCGTTGGGGGAGGCGGTTTGCTTTCTGGCATTGGAACTTACATCAAAAGCATTCGTCCGGAAACCAAGCTTATCGGAGTTGAACCGGCAGGAGCACCAGCGCTTTACGAATCAAAAGCAGCCGGAAGCGTCGTCACACTTGATCACATTGATAAATTTGTCGACGGCGCTGCTGTAAGAAGGATAGGGGAACAGACCTTTCAGACCTTGCAGCATATCGTTGACGATGTTCTTCTCGTCCCTGAAGGCAAAGTTTGTACGACCATTCTCGAATTATATGACCAAAGTGCAATTGTCGCTGAACCAGCCGGAGCTCTGCCAATCGCAGCATTGGATTTATACAAAGAAGAGATCAAAGGAAAAAATATCGTATGTGTCGTTAGCGGTGGAAATAACGATATCGGCAGAATGCAGGAAATCAAAGAACGCTCAATGATTTATGAAGGGCTGCAGCACTATTTCATCGTTAATTTTCCTCAGCGGGCCGGTGCATTAAGAGAGTTTTTAGATGAAGTTCTTGGCGATAATAATGACATTACCCGTTTTGAATATACGAAGAAAAATAATAGAAGCAGCGGGCCGGCACTTGTCGGGATTGAGTTAAGTACAAAAGAGGAGTACGGGCCGCTCATTGAGCGAATGGATCTTAAAGGTGTGAAATATACCGAGGTGAATAAAGATCAAAACTTGTTTCATTTGTTGATTTAATTATTTTCAGGTTACCGTCATAATCTGACAAACTTTCGCAGGTTCATCGCGTATAATTAAGAAAAAACTAAAGGAAAAAGAGGATTGATATTTTGTTACTCAAAAGCCTGGAGTTCAAACGGTTGGATGGACAGAAGGTGAAAGTGACGGAAATCCCGTTTATTTCTGAAGGAGAACCTTATTATTTTTTCATTTCGAGTAAATTGGAAGTGATGATGCGCCAAATCTTCGTGTCGAAAGAAAAGAAAAACAAGTACTCCTTTAGAGATTATTTGAAACGTACGGCTAAATGGAATGATTATCAAGCCGTCTTTTCTCCTGTTTTGCTTAAAAACAATGCATGAAGCACAGACCTTCGATTTTTTTCGAAGGTTTTTTGCTGTTTTTTTGTAAAAATCAAAAAGATAGGATACGATTTAAAGAGAATAACAATGAAAGCGGTTAACTAAACAAAGAAAAAGGGGATGGGAATAATGCTGCTAATAAAACGAAGCGTCTTTATTCTAGCCGGATTGATCTTCATTTTATCCGGCTGCGGAACAGAGAAAATTGACAATCCGCTAAATTATCAGCTTGAAAATTTTTCATACACGAATCAGGAGAATGACAAGGTATCACTTGAAGATTTAAAAGGGAAGGTTTGGGTGGCAAACTTTATCTTTACAAGCTGTGAAACAGTCTGCCCTCCAATGACTTCTCATATGACGGAGTTGCAGAAACGAGCGAAAGAAGAGAACTTGGATGTTCATTTTGTTTCCTTCAGTGTTGATCCGGAAGTCGATACTCCGGAAAAATTAAAAGACTTTTCCTCCAATTATCCACTATCGTTAAAAAATTGGGATTTCTTAACTGGATATTCGCAGAAAGAAATCGAAAAATTTGCACTGGAAAACTTTAAGGCAATCGTGCAAAAGCCGGAAGATGAAGATCAGGTGATCCATCAAACGTATTTTTATTTAATTGACGCTGATGGAAAAGTATTAAAAGATTATGAAGGCTTTAAAGAAGTTCCTTATGACCGAATTGTTAAAGATATAAAAATAGTGCAAAAATAAAGATTAAAATTACTGTTTTACGTAACACTTTCTGAAACGAAAAAAAAATGATACAATTTTCCTCTAAGAGAGAGGAGATTTGTGATATTGAAAGGCCGTTTAATGTGTATTCCTATGATTCTGGTACTCTTGCTATCTGCCTGTAACATAGAGCAAACAATTGAAGAGAAAGTACAAAATCCGAAAACGATTGAAAAGAAAAATATAAAGATTGCAGCCATAGGAGACTCTTTGACACAGGGAGTCGGAGATGAATCTGGCAAAGGCTATGTTGGAATGGTAGTCGATCAATTAAAAAAAGAAGAAAACGTGGGGTCCGTTTCGGTGGATAACTTTGCCGTTAAAGGGCATCGGACTGTAGATACGATAAAAAAATTAAAAGAAGTCCAAGTTCAAAACGGAATCAAAGAAGCCGACATTATTTTAATGACAATTGGCGGGAACGATTTAATGAGAGTCGTACGGCAGCATTTTTTGGATTTAACGTATGAACCATTTCAAATCGAACAAAATAACTATCGATCACACTTGACGGAAATTCTTTCAACGGTCAGAAAGCTGAACAGCGATGCGGACATTGTGTATGTTGGATTGTATAATCCTTTTAAATTCACGCTGTCAGAAATCAAGGAATTTGATGAAATTATCGAAGACTGGAACGCAGCTGCTGCTGAGGAAGTGTCCAAAGACCCAAACGTCAAGCATGTACGGATAGAAGACCTGTTTGCTGAATACAGCGACGAAAAAAAATTGTCTGAAGATGAGTTCCATCCCAACGAAAAGGGCTACACTTTAATAGCCGACCGAGTTTACAATGATGCAGTCAAAAAGATACTGCCTTAAGTAGGGAGAAAAAATGAAAAAATATAAAGTTTTATTTCTTGCATTGCTTGTGATAAATTTGCTCGTTATTTCTGTTTGCGCACTTCTGGTTTCTTTGCCTGGTTCTAACAATCCACCGGATAAAACCAATAGAAATTCTCAATATGAATTTCAAATAACGAGTACGAAAGAATCCTTAAATTCTTTCGTGAAATCCTATTTAGCCCGCCAAGCGAAAGACAAAGATCCTAACTATCAAGTAGTTATAAACGATGAAGTGCAGGTGAAAGGAGAAATTCAGGCGTTTGCTTCTTTTATCAATGCGCAGGTTTCTTTTGAGCCCGTAGTTGAAGAAAATGGAGATGTGACCTTAAAGGTAACCGAGCTGTCACTTGGAAGATTAAATCTTCCTGTTTCATTTGTATTAAATTATATGAATCGATTCTATCAACTGCCTGATTTTGTTCATGTATATTCCGGGGAAAAAGAAATTGAAATCCGCTTATCTGACATGCCGTTAGATAATGGCATGTATGTTAGAGCAGAAAAAATTGATCTAAAAAATGATGATATTGAATTTCGTTACTATCACCCGGGTGAATAATTACTATGATTGTATGAAAATGAGGGGTGACAAAAGATAAAAAACGTATATTTGTATTTTAGTCTGATAACACTGTTGATTTCTCTTTGGTTTGGCGGACTTGCCTATGTAAGTATGTTGAATGAAAATATGGATCAGGTGTATTTAAATATAGGCTTTTGTGCATTATTTTTAAGTGCTATGGTTTTTACTCTTGATTTAAAAGACCGAAAAAAGCAGCGAAAACGCGATTAAACAATAAAAAATAGACATTACAATTAAATATATATATAACGAAAAAAATCATAGAAATTAAAAGCCTGTATCTTTAATTACTAAGTAATTGTTGATAAAGTAACGGGTTCCGTTTAGAGTTGTAAAATATTAAATCGCAATGTATTTAGCTTAGCACGCCATTTAGTAAATAAAATGGCGTGCTTTTTCATTCTAATATTCAATGTAGGGTTTTGGGCATTTATGTTAAAGTGGTAATAACAGTTATTCAATTAAAGAGTCAGGTTAGCGAGTATGAGAAAACCGTATTTAACTGAGGGAGTTGTTGAAGAATTTAGCAGGAGATACGGAAAAGGAGTTGGTTCCAATTAAAACAAAAGTCAATCACCCGTTTATCTATTTTTTGATTGAACCAAATGCAGTTTTTGTCTATCAAATGAAAACAAATAATTATTTAACCATATCAAATTTTAGTGAAATTGGCATGGGGTTGATGATGTATGAAATCAATAATAGAGTTGAATTTGAGAAATTTAATCACGAGGAATACCAGCCAGTCGAAGACAGAGGATTCTTTTTAAATATGGATGATATGAAACAGATGGTGGAGGAAATAAATAAACATATTCAAAAAAACCGACATTTAAAGGGGCTGGCGAATCAAGTTGGTGCGGTTCATATCGTTAATTCAGAATCTGCAGCCGGTTCTTTAAGAGTAGGACTTGAGAGACCAAAGACTGTAATTGGATTTCCAGACTCTTTTTCGGTTGGACCGTTGTGGAAATTAGATGAAAAAATAGGTCAATCAAACCGAACTGAATGGTTATTTGGAAATATAAATTTTTTCCAGGAAGATTATGAATATGAAAATAAATTTACCAATACATTGCGTGAGATTGAAGATATAGCTAACGATGTTCCAATCTATATTTGGTATGGAAACAATGCTGATGAACAAACTGCTCTCCGTTTTTTTCTCTATTTATTGCAAGAAAAAACAAATGAAATTTTTCTTATGAACTCAGGCATACTCTATAAGAAATATAGTGCTACCGAAGATGAGCAACCTATTTTCCATACAGGTCAAATTGATTCAAAATATTTAAGACTATTCTTTGAAAATAACAAAGAGAACAAACCATTATCAGATAATAAGCGTATCAAATTTCATAAGGAATGGGAAAAACAATCCCAAACGAAGGAAGTGTTACGATTATGGATAAACGATGAAATTAAAGGGGCGCCAAAACATTATTATGATCCACTCATCATCGAAACAATAGAAAAGCTACATCATAAGCAAGGAACGAAAGACTTTGTTAAGACTGGAAGAGTGATTGGAGAAATATTGACACAAATGGATTCGTATATAGATCAATTCTTTTTAGAATATCGGATTCGGCACTTAATATACAGTGGGATACTCGAGTTAAAGGGGATACCCAAATCAATGAGACATTATAGTGTAAAACTTCGGTGATTCTTTCCCTTTTATTATTGAAGATAAGAAAAGATAGCAGGGATAATTAATCCTTACTATCTTTACTCTTAATATATGTCTTTAAAATGCGAGTCTCTTTTTTGTTGTAAGCAGGGGGAAGCTCCAATTATTGAAGATTGGCTTTATTTTTGTTTTCGTATTGGGCAATTTGGACAAAGGTTCGTTCGTCTTCAATCAACCCGCACACGCCGCACTGGACTTTTCTTAAAGGTCCGTTGTATTTTAAATGAAAGGGCGACAGTTGATTTACATCATAGCTTTCGAGTATTTCTCCAGAAACAGGGTCCATTTTAACAGGCATTGCAGATTGTTCAATGATATTAAAGCGGGAACGATTTGTTTTACAGTTTGGACATAAATATGGAGCAGTCATAGAAGCACCTCTTTTTATTGTATATCATGCCCGGTTTTCTCAACGACAATGCAAAAACAAAAAAACAGCAGCACATTTGCCGCTGTTTTTATCATAGAATTGACTTGCTGTTTTGCTGTTTATCAAGTTTCGAGAAAAGGTTGATTATAGTTTGCAGCTCTTCATCGCTGAATGCTTCAAACCGGCTTGTAAAATATTCTGTTTTCTTTTTATCAAAGTACTTTATTACTTCATTTCCAGAATCTGTGATATGGATTTTAATAATTCTTCGATCTTCCTTTGAACGGATTCGTGAAATCCAGCCTTTTTCTACGAGCGCATCTGTAACTGCGGTAATATGGCTTGCTGAAACACCTAAAACATTCGCAAATTCTGTTACCTTTTTCGGACCTTCCTCATTTAAAATCCGCAGGATCATGAACTCGTTTCTCGACATTTCCCGCTTGAGCAATTCATTTATCTCAATTCTGATTTGTTTAAATACTTTTCGAAGAAGACTTTCCATTTGATACATCATTTGTTCTCTTGAACTCACTTTCAAAACCTCCAATTACAAATCCCTATTCCTTGTATTCCGAATTTACGGACTATAAAACCTTCACTGATAGAAGGTAGACGATATGCTCTAAATCAGAATGATTTTCATCTGCAGTCGAAATGGTATAATGTAATCATACCACTTATTGACGTAGGAGGCATTATTATGACTGAAAAAAGAGAGCGTGCTACCTTCGCGGGCGGCTGTTTCTGGTGTATGGTGAAACCGTTTGACGAGCAGCCGGGCATCTATCAGGTTGAATCGGGATATACTGGGGGCCATAAACCCAATCCTACGTACGAAGAGGTTTGCACCGATACGACCGGCCATAAGGAAGCGGTGCAAATTACCTTTGACCCTGATATATTTCCGTATGAAAAGCTACTGCAGCTATTTTGGCAGCAAATTGATCCGACAGACGCCGGCGGTCAATTCGCCGATAGGGGAGATTCATATAAAACAGCGATTTTCTATCATTCAGACAGCCAAAAACGAATGGCGGAGGAATCAAAAAAAGAGCTTGAAGAGCAGAATGTGTTTAATGCGCCTATCATGACAGAGATTCTGCCAGCCAAAACGTTTTACCGAGCTGAAGAGTATCATCAGGATTACTACAAGAAGAATTCTGCCCACTATGAAAGATATCGGTTTGGATCAGGAAGAGGGCCATTTTTGAATCACTATTGGGGGGAAGAAGATGAACGCTAAAAGAAAAGAAGAAAATATAAAAAATTTAACTGAGATGCAATATGAAGTTACACAAAGAAACGGAACAGAGCCTCCTTTTCATAATGAATATTGGGATCATAAGGAAGAAGGCTTATATGTAGACATTATTTCCGGGAAGCCGTTATTCAGCTCTTTGGATAAATTCGATGCACACTGCGGCTGGCCGAGCTTTACGAAGCCGGTTCAGGAGGATGAGATTGAAGAAAAGACAGACTCAAGCCATGGCATGATTCGAACCGAAGTACGAAGCAAAACAGCAGATTCTCACCTCGGCCATGTTTTTAATGACGGCCCAGAGCCTAGCGGACTCCGTTATTGTATCAATTCAGCGAGCCTGAGATTTATTGCAAAAAAAGACTTAGAAAAAGAAGGGTACGGAGAATATCTCTCTTTATTTTCAAAATGAACCTTAAATGAGACAGGCCATTAATCATCAATTGGCGATTAATGGCCATTTTTTTATTTGAAAAAATTTATTCTTCCATAATTTATTATATAATAAATAATTTTTAATGAGCAGTCTGTTTTTTCCAAATATTTCTGGTAAAGTAGGTTTCATCTTTTAAAAGAGGTGATAAAGATGAATAAGTTTGCCTTCATAGCATATGATGATTTTGCAATTTGGCAAGTAGCACTATTGCAAAAGTTTTTAAAAGATAAGAGCTGGAAGATGGAAACCTTTTCGATTGATGGTTCAAACGTATCGACAGATGGAGGAATAGTTATTAATGTAGAAAAATCGATTGAAACTGAAGATCCTAACGAATATGACCTTATCTTACTTCCAGGTGGAAATGTTACCTCTTCACTCATAGAAAATCAGCCATTACGTACGTTTTTAAGATGCTACAAAGGGAATATAGCCGCAAGTTGTGCGTCTGCTGTTCTGTTGGCAGCTTCTGGGTTGATTAACGGAAAATATACCTGTATGCCGCAAACCAATGATCAATACTCTCATTTATTTAGGAATGGAAATTATGATGGTTCAGATGTCTGTATATATAAAAATATAATTACAAGCAAAGGGCCTGCACATTATGGATTTATGATGGCGATATTAGAAAAACTGGAGCTGACAAAAATGGATCCCAACCTTGAAAAAATAGCTCTAAATCTATCAAGAAATCCGAGAGCCTCTGACATAAATGGAAGCAGCATTTAACTGATAAAGAACGAATGCACATACGTCCCAGCACATATAATTGATATCAAACGTTTTTTCCTTTATAGCATGGATTTTCTGGAGGAGGTAAAGGTGAAAAGCTATTTAATTAAACCTGAATTAAATGGTGAATATCCAATTGCTGTTCATGCTGATGGGGTCTATATTTATGATGCTGATGAAAAGAAATATCTAGATGGTTCATCAGGGGCTGTTACCTGCAATATTGGCCATGGAGTAAAGGAAATCATTGATCCTCTTTATGATCAGCTGAAAAACTTATCTTTTGTTTATCGATCTCAATTTTCCAATCTTCCTGCCGAACAATTGGCTGAAGAATTAGCCAATCTTCTCCCCGGTGATCTTACCCGATCATTTTTCGTCAATAGCGGATCGGAAGCGATAGAAACAGCAATGAAAATCGCGATTCAATACTGGCAGGATAAAAATCATCCCCAAAAAACAAAGTTTATTTCAAGATGGAACAGCTACCACGGAATAACAAATGGTGCTCTTGCATTATCCGGATTTTATGAACGAAGAGTTCGTTTTACTCACATGATCGAACATTATCCTGCCGTATCTGCCCCCAATTGCTACAGATGCCCGTATCAGCTCGCCTATCCGGAGTGTGGGATCGCCTGTGCCCAAGAGCTGGAGAAGGCGATTCACCGAATAGGAAAATCAAACGTTGCTGCATTTGTGGCAGAGCCGATCGTTGGCGCTGCAGGCGCTGCCATAACACCTCCAGAAGGATATTATGAAAAAATCAAGAAGGTCTGTGAAAAAAATGATGTGCTGTTTATCGCTGATGAGGTGATGTCAGGTATCGGCAGAACGGGAAAATGGCTCGCAATTGAGCATTGGAACGTGGAACCTGATATTGTTGCACTCGGCAAGGGGATAAGCGGCGGATATGCCCCGATAGCTGCAACAGTCGTTAGCGATAGCATTATTCAAGTGATCGAAAACGGCTCTCGAATCATCATGAGCGGCCATACGTTCAGTGCCAATCCTTTTTCTGCGCGGGCAGGTCTTGAAGTGATTCGTTACAGCAAAGCGAAGAATGTATGCAGACAAGCTGAGCTAATGGGAGAACAATTGCAAAAGCAGCTGCAAGATTGGATGATGTACACAAAAATCATCGGAGATATTAGGGGAAAAGGACTTTTAATCGGAGTAGAGTTTGTAAGAAATAAAGAAACAAAGGATCCGTTTCCGCCTGAGTTCGGATTAACGGAAAAGATCGTCAAAGAAGCGAAAAAAAGAGGTCTCCTTCTTTATCCGTCGAGCGCTGGATTGGATACAGCGGGAAATGCTGTAATCATTTCACCGCCTTTGACCATTTCAAAAAAAGAAATGCAAGAGTTATTTCATTTATTTCAATCTGTGATCCAATCAGTTGAAATCACCTGCGAGAAGGAGGGGAAATTATGATTCCTTTCAATAAAAAAATGGACGTTGGAACAGCGTTATCAAGCATAAATGACGGCACTGTGGTGATGATCGGCGGCTTTGGAGGAGTAGGTTCTCCTCCTACTTTGCTCGAGGGACTTTTGCAAAAGGGAGTGAAAGACTTAACGGTTATCTGTAATGATGCTGGATTTCCTGAGGTTGGAATTGGACCATTAATCATGAACAAGCGCATAAAAAAATTAATCGTCTCCCATATTGGAAGCAATCCGATTGCCGGGAATCAAATGACAGAGGGAGAATTGGACGTTGAATTCTCACCTCAAGGTACACTCGCCGAACGAATTAGAGCCGGAGGAGCCGGACTTGGCGGAATACTTACTGACATTGGAATAGATCATGAATTTGTTTCTGCTGGAAAAACCACGGTGTCGCTTAAAGGCTCATCATACTTGATCGAAGAAGCACTTACAGCTGATATTGCCCTGGTCTTTGCAAAAAAAGCTGACATTTTCGGTAATGCGGTTTATGACAAGACAGCAAGAAATATGAATCCGCTGATGGCAATGGCTGCAGATCGAACGATTGTAGAAGCTGAGCAAATTGTTCACCCTGGTGAAATCAATCCCGAAGAAATTGTCACACCTGGAATATTTGTCAATGGTGTCGTGAATAGCGAAGGGGTGAAATGGAAATGGGTGTGGGAGACGAATGGAGAGAGCAAATAGCTATGCGTGCGGCAAAAGAAATAAAAGAAGGGATGGTCGTGAATCTTGGTATAGGCATCCCTTCACTCGTTTCAGCCTTTTTGCCCGAATATAAACACGTGCTTTTCCAATCGGAAAATGGAGTACTCGGAATTGGAGGGACTCTGGAACTGGGGAAAGAGGACGAAAACCTATGCAATGCGGCAGGCTATCCGGTTCAGGTGGTTAACGGAGCCTCTTTCTTTGACACTGCTGTTTCATTCGGCATGATCAGAAAAGGAAAGATCGACCTTACGATTCTTGGCGGCTTGCAGGTAAACGAAAAGGGAGATTTAGCGAATTGGATTGTTCCAGGTAAACGGGTTCCCGGAATGGGAGGGGCGCTGGAGCTTGTCCAAAAATCAAAAAAAGTCATCATCCTGATGAGCCAAACGGATAAAAATCATTCGCCAAAATTGGTTGAAAGGTGCACGCTTCCTTTGACAGCCAGGGAATGCGTAAATATGGTAATCACAGAAAAAGCAGTGTTTACGATTGAAAATCGGCGTTTTGTTTTAAAAGAAGTAATGGAGGGCAGCACGGTAGAGGAAGTCGTAGCCAGTACGGCAGCCAAGATAGATATCGATATTAGCTGATCCAAAAAAAGGAGGTCTTCTATGATCAATTTAGAAGAAAAAGTGTGCCGATGGATCGAAGATAACAAAGATAACGCAGTGCGTCTGTTAAAAAAACTGATTGCCGAAAAAAGCACCATTGGAGAAGAATTTAACGCTCAAGCGGTGATCCTTGAAAAGCTCCGTCAATTTCAAATGGAAGTTGATGTGTATGAACCGAGCATTATTCAATTGAAGCAGCACCCCTATTTTGTATCTGGCCGCGAGAATTTCGCAGAAAGCCCGAATATCGTTGCCCGAAAGCATGGAAGCGGCGGCGGAAAATCAATTATCTTAAATGGCCATATTGATGTCGTACCTGAAGGGAGCATCGGAAAATGGAGTACCCACCCGTATCTGGCTGTAGAAAAGAACGGAAAGGTATACGGCAGAGGCGCATCGGATATGAAAGGGGGAACAACAGCGCTCTTACTTGCAATTGAGGCATTAGAAGCATGCGGAATTACGTTAAAAGGCGATCTCATCTTTCAAAGTGTCACAGATGAAGAAAACGGGGGAGCGGGAACTCTTTCCACTGTACTTCGAGGGTACAAGGCAGACGGAGCGCTGATACCTGAACCGACGAATTTAAAACTGTTTATCAAGCAGCAGGGATCCATGTGGTTCCGGATTATCGTTAAAGGCTTATCTGCGCACGGGGGTACGAGATATGAAGGAGTAAGTGCGATAGAAAAAAGCATTCTCGTTCTAAATGCTTTAAAGGAACTGGAGAAGAAGAGAAATGTCAGAATAAAAGATCCGCTGTACCACAATACTCCCATTCCTGTTCCAATAAATATCGGCACGATCAATGGGGGCAGCTGGCCATCTTCGGTCGCAGATCTTGTTCAAGTCGAAGGCCGGTGCGGAGTCGCTCCTGACGAGGACATGAATCATGTAAAACTTGAGATTGAAAATGGACTCAAAAGCTTAGAAAAACAGGACGAATGGTTTAAATTTCACCCCGTAGAATTGGAATGGTACGGCGCCCACTGGCTTCCCAATGCATTAGATGAAAACCACGATCTAGTCAGATCTCTGGAAGCATCATTTGAGAAAATAACGAATCATACAGCAAAAAAGGAGGCATCGCCATGGGGGACTGACGGGGGGATGCTTTTTCACGCAGGAAGCATTCCGACGATTGTATTTGGTCCTGGCGAAACGAAAGTCGCGCATCACACTGATGAATATATTGAAATAGAAGCCATGCTAACATCAGCCAAAATTATCAGTTTATTTCTTTTGGATTGGTGCGAGATAGAAAATGATTAAAGTACAGGAAGAACATTGTCATGCTGTTGTTGATTACGATTTGATTAATAAGCGAATTCGAGTATTGGATTATGAAGGAAAAGCAGCGGCACTGGCCGATATTCTCATCAAAACCGGAAAAGAACGCGGCATGGAAAAAATCATTATCTTTGCGAAAACATATGATCAAAAGGATCTACTTCAAAAGTTATTTCTTCAAGAAGGAGAAATTGACGGGTATTACAACGGTTATAGAGCTTTGCTCATGACGTATTATCTCGATCAAACGAGAAAAACGACCAATTCTTGGGAGCGCCAAGATCACCTGCTCCAAACGATTTTGAATCAATCAAAAAAACCTATAAGAGACCACGGATTCTCTTTTCAAATACGCGAGGCAAAGGCTGAGGATTCTGAAATGCTCACCGATCTATATAAAAAAGTCTTTCCTATTTATCCTGCTCCAATTACTGACCGTGCTTACATTGAAAAAACGATAACAGGCGGAAGCGTTTACTATACTTGTTTTAGCGGCGATACATTAATCAGCGCCGCTGCTGCAGAAATCAATACAAAGCTCGGCCATGCAGAAATCACCGATTGTGCAACATTAACTGAATTTGCTGGACACTCCATACTTACCCGATTGATTATCGAGCTCGAAAAAAAAGTAAAACAAATGGGCATCTTCCATGTATTTTCCTTAGCTAGAGCCGAATCTATTGGCATGAATAAGACGCTTTGCCGTCAGTCCTATTCCTATGGAGGCCGCTTGATCAATAACTGTGTGATTTTTAATGGTTTGGAAAACATGAACATCTGGCAAAAAAAACTATTTGATTAGCAAATTAACCAATAGCCATTTTCCTGTACTCGCACATGCCCCACATATAATGGAAGAAAGATGAGGAAATGGGGGAAAGAATTTGGGGAATGAACTTTTTAAACCGAAACGGCATTGGAAAGAAATCGAACTTTGGAAAGACGTTACCGATGAGCAGTGGAATGATTGGCTCTGGCAATTGACTCACACCGTCAGAAATGTCGATGAATTAAGCAAGGTTGTCAATTTAACCGATGATGAAAAAGAAGGAGTTAGCCTTTCAACGAAAACGATTCCGCTGAATATCACACCTTATTACGCTTCACTGATGGATCCTGACGATCCGAAATGCCCCATTCGCATGCAGTCTGTTCCTTTATCAAAAGAAATGAATAAAACGAAATACGATTTAGAGGATCCGCTTCACGAGGATGAAGATTCACCAGTTCCAGGTCTTACGCACCGCTATCCGGATCGAGTATTGTTTCTTGTTACGAATCAATGCTCGATGTATTGCAGGTATTGTACCCGCCGGCGTTTTTCTGGACAGATCGGCATGGGAATACCGAAAAAGCAGCTCGATCAAGCGATTTCATATATTAGTGAAACTCCTGAAGTAAGGGATGTTCTGATATCTGGAGGAGACGGCCTCTTAATCAACGATCAAATTCTTGAATATATTCTTAAAAATTTACGTGCCATACCGCACGTGGAAATCATCCGCATCGGTACGAGGGCTCCTGTAGTTTTCCCGCAAAGGATTACAGAGCGGCTTTGCAGCATTTTAAAAAAGTATCATCCGGTATGGCTGAATACGCATTTTAATACGAGCATCGAGATCACAGAAGAAGCAAAAGAAGCTTGCGAGCGGCTGGTCGATGCTGGCGTCCCGGTTGGAAATCAGGCTGTCATCCTTACTGGGATTAATGACAGTTTAACGATTATGAAGAAGCTGATGCACGATCTTGTGAAAATGAGAGTCCGGCCGTACTATATTTATCAATGTGATTTATCAGAAGGAATCGGTCATTTTCGTGCACCTGTATCAAAAGGAATCGAAATTATGGAAGGATTGCGGGGTCACACGAGCGGTTATGCAGTACCAACTTTCGTCGTTGATGCGCCGGGCGGCGGGGGAAAAATATCCTTGCAGCCGAATTATATTCTGTCACAAAGCCCTGAAAAAATCGTGCTTCGAAACTTCGAAGGGGTTATTTCATCCTATCCAGAGCCTGACAAATACGTTCCGAATCAAGCGGATGAGTTTTTTTATAAGGTTTTTCCTGAGAAAACCACCGAAACAGGCGTTTCATCCCTTTTAACGGATAAAAGTACGTCTTTGGTTCCAGAAGGCTTGAAACGAATCGAGCGGAGAGAAACTTATGTAACCGATCCTAATCATGAATCTTTGAAAAACCGAAGAGAAAAAAGAGACGAACTAAAGGAAAAGAAATTTCTTGCACAAATGAAAAAGGAAAAAAATCAGGAGACAAAAAATGAAAACATGTGACTGGTGTGAAGAGGGTAAAACCATGCCAACCGTCAGTACAGTCTATTGGGAGCTTCCAGATGGTTCAAGAGCCATTGAAATTACTGAAACGCCTGCTGTATCGTGTCTTCATTGCCGCATGAACTACCAGGAGGATCAAGTTGTCAAGGAAATTGAAAATCAGCTGCTTTTAATCGATACAAAACCCCTTCCATACAAGCTTTCATTTGAACAGCTAATGAATACTGAGCGCATATTAAAACGTAATTACTTTGATTTTTCATAATACAACCAGGTTGAAATCATTGTCGGGGGTTGTATAATGAAACAACAAACTAATAATAGTCAGGGGAAATTCAATTGAAATCGTTTTACCATTATTTGATGAAGCATAGGCACCCGAAGCCAAAGGACAAAATCAGCGAGTTTGCAAATCAAGCATATGAAGACCATACATTTCCAAAGTACTCATCAGATTATCATGAGCTTAGTTCGTATTTAGAAGTAAGCGGAGATTATCTTTCCTCGATGTCGGTGTTTGATGATGCTTGGGAACATTATATTGTCGAAGTAAAAAACAAATAATTGATTTTTCTGCAGCTAATAAACCGCTGCAGTCTTTTTTTTGGCTGCATTTCTTAGAAAAATCCCAATTCCTTTGCCCATGCGAAATGAGTTTTTGCGGCATACCATACCGTAAGAACAAAACGGCGAGGGGAGTCAGAATGAAGAAAAACACACCGAAATTCCAGGTTGGGGACGTTGTCGTCATTGTTATGTATGGAACTGTAGGAACCATTACGAAAGTTCATCAAATTGAAAAGCATTTTCTTTATGAAGTGAATCAAAATGAAGTTCTTTATTTTGAGTCCTCTATCCAGCTTTACTCGGATTATGAAGGAATCATTGTCGACATGGAAAAAATAGATATTGAGTATGAATTTCTTATCGGAGACATCGTACGTGTGAAAACATACGGAAAAGAGCTGTTTAAAATTGTTGGACATAGAACTGAAATCTGGAGGTATGCTGAGGATGGCTGGGAGGATATTATTTATGAACTGACCCGCATGAAGGATGGGGCTTGGCTGGAAACGGAAGAGGAGGAGCTTACCCTTGTCATGCGCGAATATGAACTGGACAGATTTATGCATCAGCTGCTGTTTGTCCATTACGTAGGAGAGTCAAATCTGGAATCAGAAGGCTTGAAAAAAGTATTGCTGTCATCAAAACAAAGCACTGAAGATAAAGAATTGCTCATAGGTAACGGCAACTCAGTTGTTGATGAGCTGCTTGATATTTATAATGATTATAAAGTTTTGTATGAAATGTTTCATGACGCAGAGTATAAAGATATGATGAGCTTTGTGTTGGACAGTCTAAAGGATCAATTCAAATCATCATAATAAATTGAATGAGTACGAAGCAGAAATAAGGAACTCCTCCTGCCAGAATACAAAGAAATCCGTAATGAAGCAATTTTTCCATTGCAGCATCAAACGATTCACCATCTAAATAATGCATGAGTTTCTGCATCGATTTTTCCCTCCTGCTTGAACTTGGATAAGACAAGTATATGAAGAGGAAAAAACTTTATGACTAGGATGCTCCAAGGGTATAAAAAAAATGGATAGCTCATACAACAATAGGAAAGGAGGAATCAGCAAATGAAAGAAATTGAGTTTGTCATTGATACAGAAGAAATCGCTGAATTTTTCTATCGGGAGCTGACTGCAAGAGGTTACATACCAGGGGAGGACGAACTGTTTGAGCTGGCAGATATTACGTTTGACTATCTGTTATCCAAATGCTTAATTGAAGAAGAACAGGACTAATTGATCGTACAAGATTCATCTGGCTTATAGCAGGGTATAAGTATGTATATACATAAGAAGGAGGAAAATTTGAGTGAATAAGGCAGTCTTTTCGCTCGCGGTGTTTCTTCTAATGATGGCAGCAGTCCGTTTAGAAAATGTTCAGGCAGCAGATGATTGGATCATTCATGTGTTTACACAAATTCGAACGCCAATTTTTAATCAAACGTTTTTGTTTTTAACTGATTTCGGAGCATCGAAGCATTTGCTTACGATTATTGTTATCGTTGCTTTGTTCTTGATTCTGTTGAAAAAAATCGTTCCTTCTTTGCTGCTTTTTCTGTTGTATTTTACTGAGCGAGTGGCCAATGAGGGTATGAAATTGATCGTGCACAGGCAAAGGCCTCACTATCATCCATTGGCTACTGAGACGTCATTCAGCTTCCCAAGCGGACATAGCATGAATACTGCGAGCATCTATTTGTTTATTGCTTTTCTTTTGATTACATATATTCCGTTTTTTTATCAGCATAAAAGAAGTACTTGGTTTTTCGCTTTTTCACTTGTATTTCTCATTGGTATTAGCAGAATATATACCGGCGTCCATTTTTTAACAGATGTCATTGCCGGATGGAGCTTAGGATACTGCTTTTATCTACTGTTTAAAAAAATTGACGAACGAATGTTGGCTATTCGACAAAATTAGTGAAAGGAATTATACGATCAAAGGCTAAAATATAATAAAAAGCCTGGGAGGGGATCGTGATGAGATTCAGTTTTCAAGTATTTAAGAAAAAGGCTCCAGAATATGATATTACGATTTTTCAAACTCCGGATATTGGTGAGAAAAAAGGGTACGAGCCTGTCTATCAAACAGAATTAGATGGGAGATCACACAGGGAAGTATTGGATACGGTGTTTTCTAAATTTAATGTGCTCGATACGGTACCTTCTGATTACAAAGCAAGATTTATTCGTACTGGGGATATTGTATTAATAAGCGAAAATAAGAAAAAGGAAACATACTATAAGCTTTCTTCGATGGGCTGGCGGGAAATTACGATACCAAACCTGCCGATGTCTGCAATTAGCTGCTAATTTTAGCAGCTTTCTTTATGTCATTTTTTGTTTATGAGAGTTATGGTATAGTGATAAGGAAACTGTTAGTTGGAGGAATGACAATGAGTGTACATATAGGAGCTGAAAAAGGCCAAATTGCAGATACAGTATTACTCCCAGGTGATCCGCTGCGTGCAAAATACATAGCAGAAACGTATTTGGAAGATGTAATTTGCTACAATGAAGTGAGAGGAATGCTTGGTTTTACGGGTACATATAAAGGCAAGAGAATCTCTGTTCAAGGTACTGGGATGGGAGTCCCTTCTATAAGCATTTATGTGAATGAACTGATTCAGAGCTATGATGTAAAAAAATTAGTCCGTGTAGGTTCATGCGGAGCAATCAAAATGGACGTTCAGGTTCGTGACGTCATTCTTGCTATGACATCTTCTACTGATTCACAAATCAATCGAGTTGCTTTTGGTGAAATTGACTATGCTCCGTCCGCAAGCTTTGAATTGTTAAAAAATGCATTCGATACGGCTGTAGAACGCAATGTTTCTGTAAAGGTCGGCAATGTGTTTACGGCAGATCAATTTTATAATGATGACAGCCAAATTGAAAAGTTAGCGAAATACGGTGTTTTGGCAATAGAAATGGAAACAACGGCCTTGTATACACTCGCCGCAAAATTCAACAGGGAGGCACTGACAATATTAACAGTGAGTGACCATGTTTTAACAGGAGAAGAAACGACTTCTGAAGAGCGGCAGACAACCTTTAATGAAATGATTGAAATTGCTCTTGAATCTAGTTTGAAGTAAGATATTTTCACGTATGAAACATGCATGAAGAAGAAGCACATGTAAAAAATGCGCTTCTTTTTCGTGTGCTTTTAGAAAAAAAACAATCCGGCAATGGCGATGCCGACGATGACACCAAGTGCTATCCCATATCCATATCCGCCCCAAGGATAATATCCTCCATAAAATCCGTATCCATAACCAAATCCTCTTGGTCTGGACGGTTGGATAAATACTTTACTATTGGAAACTCTCGTAATTCTTCCAACATGTACTCTACCGGAACGATCAGTAATTCTACAATTCTTTCCTACATTTCTGCTGCATAAATGATAGTACTGATTCAAATGAAATGCCTCCTATCTAGCTTCTTTCTTAGTTAGCTTACGATAGAAACATAGAATAGAATGGACGAATAGAGGAGGCTAAATGTTTATTTTATAGAAGCCGTAAAAATAAGATGCCCCATACGTCCCCGATATTTTTGCAATATACGATTATGTTGGTCCAAGATGTGATACGATGCTTCCGTTATACTTGGTGATAGATTCATTTCTGTCTCTTGTGTTTCAAGCACGAGGTTCTTCCAGTTTATAACGTTTACTTCAGCGAAGCCTGCGTTTTTCAGCGCGGCGATCCATTCTCCTTTTGAATACACGTCATGAAAGTCATAAAAATCTTTTATCTCGTTTTTTTCTATGCTTGTAAGCTCTGCCGTTCTGGTTGCTTCTATGGCAATCAATATGCCATCCGGTTTTAATATTCTTTGGATTTCAGCTGCAGATTGTCTTAGATCTGTAAATGAAAGGACCGATTCTGTCAAAATATAAGAAAACGTATCATCGCCGAAAGTCGTTTGTTCAATTTTTTCATGATAGATTGGAATCGATAATCCTTTCATCTCAAATCTTACGGCAGCTTTATCTGCCATCAACAGGTTGGGCTCCAATGCGATAACTGGAAATGAAAGCTGTTTTAGGTAAGCGGCAGTCTGCCCTGTCCCGCATCCAGCATCGAGAATGGGAAGCTCCGGGTTTAACCGAAGTGCCTGAATAAGTGCCTTCGTTAAAGGCAGGCCGCCCGGATGTGCACCTCCAATTCCCAACTCGGCCAGCATCTTAAGATAAGCGCTCAAAAAAACTCCCTCCTTTTTTATAAGCTATGTAGAAGCTTGCGAAAAGGTTGGAGCGGACAAGCCGGTTGATTTGTATATTTTTCAAGGGAAGTTGGTTGACTAAACAAAATTCGTTCGGGATAATAATGGGGGAGAGAAGGTGGTGTTTTCTGTTGAAACAAATTGTAAAACTATTTCTTGTGGTCATCATTACCGCAGCTGCAGCATCGAGCATTACTTGGCTTGTTGCAAACCAGCAGAATTCGCCGGCAGTTTCGGCGTCAGATGATCAAAAATTTAATAAATTGATGTCGACCTACGAGAAGATTAGCAAACAGTATTATGAAAAAGTTGATGATCAGAAATTAGTGGACGGTGCGATTAAAGGGATGGTCGAGGCGCTGGGTGATCCTTATTCAACCTATATGGATCAAGAGGAAGCATCCGGGTTTCAGCAAAATATCTCGTCTTCATTTGAAGGCATCGGCGCCCAAGTTGAGGAAAAAAACGGACAAATTTTAATTGTTGCTCCGCTTAAGGGATCTCCTGCAGAAGAAGCAGGCCTGAAACCCCACGACCAAATTTTAAAGGTCGATGATAAAAGTGTGGAAGGGATGAACGTAAACGAAGCGGTCACCCATATTCGCGGAGAAAAAGGAACGAATGTTAAGCTTGTTTTAAACCGTGCAGGTGTCGGGCAAGTAGAAGTCACAATAAAACGTGATACAATCCCGATTGAAACGGTTTATTCTAAATTGACAGACAACAAGATTGGCGAGATTCAAATTACCAGCTTTTCTGAATCTACGTCTTCAGAGTTAACAAAGGCCATCGACGAATTAAAGCAAAAGGGAGCAAAGGGATTTGTTTTGGATCTCAGAAATAATCCCGGAGGTTTAATGGATCAAGCTATATCTATGAGCAATATTTTTGTTGATAAAGGAAAAACGATTATGCAGGTAGAAAGTAAGGACGGCCAGAAAGAAGTCATTAAGGCCGAAGAGGATAAATCTGTAAGCGAACCTGTCGTTGTCCTCGTAAATGAAGGTACGGCAAGTGCTGCAGAAATTATGGCTGCTGCGTTGCATCAATCCTCTGACATACCAATTGTCGGACAAAAAACGTTTGGCAAAGGAACCATTCAGCAACCGGAACAGTATTCCGATGGATCATCTGTCAAAATTACGATTGCAAAATGGCTGACTCCTGACGGCAGCTGGATTCATGAAAAAGGCATTCAGCCTGATGTGAAATCAGAACTTCCGGATTACGCAAGCCTTCCTTATTTGGATCCCGAAAAAGAATACAAACAGGGAGATTCGGGCAACGATATTAAGGTAGTTCAACAAATGCTTAATGCACTAGGATACAAGGTTACTGCAAACAGTCTGTTTGATGAGAAGACAGAAGAGGCTGTCAAAGCATTTCAATCGGATAACGGTTTAACAGAAGACGGAGTTATAAAGTCTGACACTACCTCAGGCATAATGGCAAAACTGCAAGAAAAGCTTGCAAAAAATGATTCGCAAATGAAAGAAGCCTTAGATGTCTTGAAAAAAGAAATGTAACAAAAAAATCCTTGCGATTTATCGCAAGGATTTTCAAATCGTTAAATGGAAGCGAATCATGTGGCGTATTCCTTCAGCTGCAGTACAACCTTCTTCCAAGAAGAGCTGATTCGTGGTACTATAGAGTTAGATGCTCACTTTTTGTTAGTGAAACGCCTGTTATTTGATACTGAAATCGATTTTGTACGTAAAGGGTGAAAGCAATGGGATTTGAATTATGTCCTAAGGTAGAAATTGCCCTTTCCTTGCTTGGGAAAAGGTGGAACGGCATGATTATTCATGTATTGTTGCATGGACCGAAACGATTTAAGGACTTAAATGAAATGATTCCGCACATCAGTCAGAAAATGCTTGCAGAGCGTTTGAAAGAGCTGGAGCAGGAAGGAATTATTAAAAGAGATGTTTTGCCCGAAACACCTGTCAAGGTGATCTATCATTTAACAGAAAAAGGGGAAGAGCTCAAGCCGGTATTATCTGAAATCGCAACTTGGGCGGATAAAAACTGCGTACCTGAACTGGCGGGGAATGAAAAAAATGAACAACAATAAGAAAGCCGTCATCATTACAGGTGCGGCAGGTGGCATTGGACAAGTACTTGCCCTTGAGTATGCGAAAGAAGGATTTTTTGTTTTGAGCGCAGATGTGAATCAAGAAGGCGGACAAGCGCTTGAAGAAAAAATCTATTCTCTCGGCCTTTCCTGCCGGTTTATCAAAACAGATGCTGCCGATGAAGAGCAAGTCAAAAGAGCGGTAAACCAAGCCATATCGGAAAACCGCTCCTTGTACGCTTTAATTAATAATGTCGGTAAGGGCATTTGGAAGTCCCCTTTAGAGCTTGAATTATCCGAATGGAATGATGTCCTTTCTACCAACTTAACGAGTGTATTTTTGTTTTCGAAAGAAGCGGCGAAAATTATGAGAAAACAAGAAGAGGGAGGAGCCATCGTAAACATGGCTTCCACTCGCGGACTGATGTCTGAACCAGATTCTGAAAGCTATGCTGCTTCCAAAGGGGGAATTCTCGCGATCACTCATGCGCTTGCTGCATCTTTAAGCAGTGACGGAATTGTTGTAAACAGTATCTCGCCCGGATGGATTGAAACCGGAGATTACAGCAAGTTAAGGGACATTGACCATTCACAGCATTTTTCCCAACGTGTCGGCCTTCCTATGGATATTTATAAAGCATGTAAGTATCTCACTGATCCGGAAAACCGTTTTGTGACAGGAACCGATTTAATTGTCGACGGTGGAATGACTAAAAAAATGATTTATGAGGAGTAGCCCAAACCATTCCTGTCTTTATGAATACTTTAGTATAGGCAAACATAAAGGAGGAATAACATGTACCCTCACTTCATATACAATCAGAGGTCAGGGCCTGCCGGATTTCCATTCCGCAGCCCCTTTTTGTTCGGGGCTCCCTTTCTGGGCGGTTTGATTGGAGGATTTTTAGGCGGTGCGATTTTTAATTATCCAAGGCCATATTTTTACCCTCCTGTCCCGTACGGTCCGGTGCCATACGGCGGAGGATACCCTGGTCCATATGGGGGAAGCGGATTCCCTGGTCCTTACCCTGGCCAAGGTCCGCAGCAGTATTAACAAGCCAAATTGAAAGCGATAAAAATGACCTGTTAGAAATAGCAGGTCATTTGCATGCAGCAGCCTTTAACTAACGCGAGAAAAGTTACGAGATTTCGATTTCGGAAAGCTGATAATCCTCAAGTTTCATAAAGCGAATTTCCAGGTTTCCATCATTATAGGAAGCTTTAGTGCCCTTTCTTTTCACCAAAGAAGGCAATATGATTTTATGGTCATCGCCGTCCTTCGGAAAATTTTCAATAATCAACGTATGGGAGGTATGCTTTATTTTTATCTCTTCCAGCTGCTTTTCATTGATTTGCAGTTTGACAAAAACGTGATCATTCGTTTCAAATGTATGTGCGGCATGATTGTTGTCTTCGTTATGCAATGGATCACGGAAAGGAAATTGAGACGGATACCCTTTTCCGAAAACGCTGCTCATCACTTGATTGACGTATGACTCAACCTCATTAGGATTCATTTGTTTGAATTGGTCTTTTGTAAATTGATTTTGGAATGGAAAAAAACGGTTCCAATCGAACATGCCAAACACTTCCTTTCATCTGTTTACATATATATGTGTCTAATCATGAAGGCGTGCGCTTAACAGAAGGTGGTGAAGGCAGTCCTCTTTTTGGAATTGCGCGTGGGCGCTATATGTTGAAAGGTGTATTGACAACAAAAAAGGCAAAAGCTTTATTTAAAACATACGGTACCGTATGTTGAGGTGAAATCGATGCTTATCTCTTTATTCAAACAAGATAATCCTTCCTGCTTCGTTCAATTAAGAATAACTTATATCCTCATCATTGTCTTCAACATGATTTTTCATGGGAAGAGAAGTGACTTCAGAAATCTATGCCGCTGTGCAGATAGAAGATAAGGTTGTATAATATGAGGATACCTTTGTAAAAAAATATGTGAAAAATCAGTACGTAGAAATCAGAAGCATACTTCTTGCTCAGGAAAAAAAGAACCTATATGATGATAAGGACACTCTATATTCAAGTACTGTCAAGCGTATGGACGATTCGTTGCTTATTGATTTACATACAAAACGTTTTTTAGGCTTTATAGCAGTTATAGAAAGTGAGGAAAAGAATGAAACCGATCGTTAAGGATGCAGTCCAGCAGTCTTTGGAACAATTTCTAAATCAGCCAGTTTATATTCACTTAGAAACGACGACTGGCGCTTATTCAGCTCATAGAGATCCAAACAATATGACCGTGGTGGCATATATTCGTAATGCAAAGGTAAAATACAGCCAAGCGAAAATTAAAGGCCAAGGACCATTCAGAGTGGGCTTGAAATCTGAAGATGGCTGGATTTATGCAGAAGGATTAACTGATTTTACAATTGACGAAAACGGAGCGCTGCTGCTTGCAGGATATTTGCCCGGCGGGAAGCTTGCCATCAGCCTGCAAATCAGCACGGACCCTTTTCCAGTTTAATAAAGAAGGTGAAGAATTTTGAGTAAAGAGCATGTACTTGTTATTTTGCCTCATCCGGATGATGAATCTTTCGGTGTGGCAGGATTGATTGCATTAAATAGAAAAAAAGGAATCCCGGTTACCTATGCTTGTGCAACTCTTGGGGAGATGGGCAGAAATATGGGGGATCCGCTTTTTGCAAATCGGGAATCCCTTTCGTCTATTAGAAAAAAAGAGCTGATTCAGGCGTGTCAGGAGCTAGATGTTGAATTGAAAATGCTTGGACTACGTGACAAAACGCTTGAATTTGAAGATGATGAATATTTGGCTGATATTATGGAATCCGTAATAAATGAAGTAAATCCGAGTCTTATCGTTACATTTTATCCCGGGTACGGCGTTCATCCCGACCACGATGCATGTGGTGAAGCGGTCATCAGAGCTTTGTATCGCAGAAAAAAAGAAGACCGGCCTTTGACGTATTGCATTGCGATCACTAATGATCGTGAGGAAGAGGTAGGGAAGCCGGATGTGATGTTTGACATCAAAGAAGTAGCGGATGTTAAATTCCGTGCGCTAAAAGCCCATAAATCACAAACGGAATACATGCTGAAAGAAATTGATACGGAGCTGAACTCGTCTGTATTCGAGCATATGCCTTGGTTTGAACAAGAAGTGTTTTGGACTTATCCGTGGAAAGATTAAAATAGGCAGCCTTTTGCTGCCTATTTTTTATCCGGATTTTTAGAGCTTTTAAACATTTGAACATAAATCGTGGACAAGGCAACAACTCCGAATAAAGTGCATGAGTATTTAAAGATCGTTTCTAACATCATATCTCTCCCCGCATCAAAATATTGATCAACAGTTAATAGTTAGTAGTTTGCGCCGATAAGAAAAAGGGATGCATTATTTCTCTTAATAAAAAGTTTTTTGTTTTTTTATCTAATAGCAATTGTCTTTCCTGATGGACTTTTGTAAGATAATAGTATAATTGTGTCGAAAACCATGCAGTCTTGCCAAAAAGCAAGATTGCTGCAAAATGAAAAAGATAGGAGGCAAATTTTATTTATGAATAATAGAATCGTTGTCGGTTTGACTGCTTCTGCACTAGCGGGAACGGCTTTCGCAGCACCTTCAGCGGAAGCGGTCTCAATCACAGTGAAAAAGGGAGACTCTTTGTGGAAGCTATCGAGAGATTATCATACTAGTATTGATTCAATTAAATTAGCAAACAACCTATCTTCTACGCAGCTTATGATTGGGCAAGTCCTTAAAATCCCGAAAAAGGCAGACAGCAATACACAGAAAAAGACTGCAGTACCAGCTAAAAAGCCTGCGAAACCTTCGATCTCTACATATACTGTGAAATACGGTGATTCGTTATGGATGATTGCCAGAAATAGCCACACTTCAGTGCAAGAGATTCGAAACTTAAATTCGTTATCAAGTGATATGATTTATCCAGGACAAAAATTAAAGCTGAAAAAGAGTTCACAATCGTCTCAGCAAAAACCGTCATCGGGTTCAATCGTTCAAACGAATACTGATTCAGTCGATACTGATACATATCAAGTGCAGCTTGGAGATTCCCTATGGAAGATAGCTAATAAGCATAATCTTTCATTAGCTGAATTAAAAACATTAAATCAACTGACATCCGATACCATTTATCCAGGCAAAATATTAAAGCTGAAGGCGTCAGGTAAGCCACCGGCTGAGAAACCGCAAGATATAGAGCAGTCCCAAGAGCCTGAGAAACCGGAAAACCCTTCTTCCGCGGCGGAACATACTGTAAAAGCAGGTGATTCCCTATGGAAGATTGCAAACCAGTATAACATTTCTGTTCAACAGATTAGAGATTTCAATCAATTAGTATCGGATGTTCTCCAAATTGGACAAGTGATCCGCATTTCAGAGGCTGGCAAAAAGCCCGAGCCTACTCAGCCAGTGAATCCGCCTTCTCAGCCATCAACCGATCCGGAGCAAATTGGGATCAAAGCAGACCGGATGATAGAAGAAGCAATGAAATACATAGGTGTCCCATATCGTTGGGGCGGAAATAACCCATCAGGATTTGATTGCAGCGGGTTTATCTATTACTCGATAAATAAAGTCGCGTCTATTTCTCGATTAAGCACAGCCGGCTATTGGAACTCTATGAAGTCAATTGGAGAACCTTCCCGCGGTGATTTTGTATATTTCACAACGTATAAAGCAGGTCCGTCTCATATGGGTATTTATTTAGGAAACGGAGACTTTATTCATGCTGGCTCGTCGGGTGTTGAAATCTCAAACTTAAGCAATTCCTATTGGAACAAACGATATCTTGGAGCAAAACGTTTCTTTTAAAAAGCCATTTTAATGGCTTTTTTTGTTTACGCTGATTTTAATCTGTCCACACTAACAAAAGCATTAAATATATTAGAGGCGTGGGGGTTGAAATGAAACAGTTTGTAACAGGATTCCTTGCTTCCTTACTATTAATTTCTAGTGCCGGTTGTGGAACGAAAAATGACGGGAGCGTATCAAAAGAGAATTCGAAAGAAGTAGCAGAAATGGCTGGGGGAGTATATCGAATACCAATGGTCAATCAAAAAAGAAATACGGTTGGATACATTGAGGTTTATGAATCAAAGGAAAAAGGCGTGGATATCCATTTATCGGCGAGCGAATTACCGCCTGGTACGCTGGCTTTTCATATTTTCGAAAAAGCAGAGTGTACAGCGCCGACCTTTGAATCAGCGGGTTCTGTTTTTAACCCGACCAATAAAGAACACGGTTTCGATAATCCAAAAGGGCCTTATGCCGGAGACCTGCCAAATATTGAAGTCGGTGCCGATGGGAAGGTTGACATCATCGTCAATGCACCTGATGTGACAATCAGTCAAGGTAAGCTTTCTCTATTAGATAATGACGGAAGTGCTTTTATCATTCACAGCGGACAGGATGATTATCTCACGAACCCGAGCGGAAATTCTGGTGAACGAATTGTATGCGGATCTATTAAAAACGGTGAAGCGCAGTAGATTGCAGGCAGCGGACTTTTTCTAGTATACTCGAGGTTGTATCAGTAAACTTGGAGAGGAAGCATAGAATGAATCAACAAATAGAAAAATTAATTCTGCCGGAATCAATCCAAACAAAAATAAAAGCTTTTCATAAACAAAACATTACTGAAGAAGATCAATCGTTAATCGGATCTCCTGGATATGCATCAGACAACGAATTCATATTGATAGATGCCATTATCTCTCTTGCTATGGGAAAAAATATATTGCTTAAAGGACCAACGGGATCGGGTAAAACGAAGCTTGCCGAGACACTGTCAGCTGTATTTCATCAGCCGATGCACAGCATCAATTGCTCCGTCGATTTAGATGCTGAGGCGTTAGTCGGTTATAAAACAATCACCAATGAAAGCGGACAATCTGCGATTGAATTTGTTCCAGGTCCTGTCACAAAGGCGATGCAAAAAGGGCAATTTCTTTATATTGATGAAATAAATATGGCAAAGCCTGAGACTCTGCCTATTTTAAACGGCGTCCTCGACTACAGAAAACGAATGACAAATCCATTTACGGGTGAGGTTGTTCAAGCAAAGGAAGGCTTTGGTGTTATTGCAGCAATCAATGAAGGGTACGTAGGGACCGTACCTTTAAATGAAGCGCTGAAAAACCGTTTCGTCATCATTGACGTTCCTTATGTTACCGGAAAAATTTTAGAAGATGTGTTAAAGAGCCAATCGACTTTGTCAAACGAAAAATTAATCAAGCAATTTGTTCAATTGTCGTCCGATTTGCTTATTCAGACAGAAAATGGAACGGTTTCCGAAGATGCAGCTTCCATACGGGCCCTGTTGGACACATGTGACCTTGCGGCTTATATTCCTCCTTTGCGAGCAATTGAGAGAGGGGTCGTTGAAAAACTAGAGGATGAACGAGAAAAAGCAGCAGTAAGAAATATTGCTCAAACATTATTTGAATGAGGGTTCCTATGAAGTTTATTAAATTCAACGATAGCACGATCGACTCCTTTTTGTTTATGGAAATGAATGATCTTGCAAAAACCTTGTCTTCGAATCATTCCGTAGAAGTTGAGTATGGCGTGCAATCCTATTACCATCCTTATGAAAATAAAATATACATGAGTCATTTCTGGAAGGACCGGCCTTACGAAGATTTGCGAGCTGGATTAAAAAGCGACATTTATCTCAGATCGATTGGGTCACGTTTTCATTCGTTTCCGGACACGGCAAACTTTTTGCGGCAAATGAAAGGCAAAAAGCTTTCGAGCTTGGCGAAGCAGCTTGTAAGCCTTTTTGAAGATATTCGAATCGAAGAATTAGTAAAATCTTCTCGTCCTGGAACGAAATCAATTTTTCAACAGCGCCGCGAGCTGTATCGCAAGCATTTTCGCACACAGCTGACTCTTAATAAAGAACGAAGCATTTTTACCGATGCTTTGTTTTGCGGAATTTATTTGAAGCTGACAGCGGACTCGCCGCTTGAAGAGATTCCTGATATCCGCGAGGACATTACCGCCGCGAAACCGTATATTGAAAGTCAGTTAAGCAGAATCTATGATGCACGTTCGACAAATGAAATCATTGTGATCGCTAGGAACTTAGTCGATCTCTTTGAAGAAATACTTAATAAAGATATGCTGAATACGTATTTCTTTCTACCCGACATCAGTGTGGTGCAGTTGGAGGAGGCAGAGAAGCTTGAGGAAAATACGAAGCTGAGTGAAGATATTGCCTTAGAAGACCAAGAAAAGGAAGAAAAAGACGTAGAGGACGAAACACTTCCTACCTGGCATAGAGAAACGAATGCCGAATCAAAGAGCTTTTTGCAATTTGATGTAGAACATGGCGCAAAAACCAATCGATTAGGAAACTCATTTCGTGAAGGCGATGATGGGGATCAAGCTTTTGGTATCGTACAGGGAAGAAGCAGTCAGTCGAAAAGAAAGGATTATTCCAAGCTTGAATCACATGACGCCGTGAACGATGAACCGGCAAACAACGGCAATGATGACTTTGGCAAAGAAAACAAATTCGCTGTCGCAAAATTCACATCACCGCATAAACCAACACTGAAAGAAACGCTTGACTATCAAATTCAAGTGAAATCTATCTCGTTTTACCAAAAAAAATTAAAGCAGATGATTCAAAAAACGTTAGAGCACAAAAGGACGCAGCCCAAAACAAATTTGCACGCCGGCCGCTTAAACAAAAAGCTGCTGAGGTATTTCACAGAGGAAAATCCGCGGCTTTTTTATAAAAAGCAGGAGCTTTCAAAAGAAATTGATGCTGCATTTCTCCTGCTCGTTGATTGCTCGGCAAGCATGTTCGATAAAATGGATGAAACGAAAAAGGGGATTGCCCTTTTTCACGAGTCATTAAAATCTGTTCAGGTGAAGCATCAAGTGATTGGCTTTTGGGAAGAAGAGGCCACGGAAGAGGAGCAGCCAAACTATTTTAAGACGATCATTCCATTTGAACAGTCACTAAAACGCGTGACTGGCCCTGAAATTATGCAGCTTGAACCGGAGGAAGATAACCGCGACGGCTTTGCCATTAGGCAGGCTATTCGCATGTTCAGGCACAGACACGAGAAACAGAAATTTTTAATTGTCTTCTCTGATGGTGAACCAGCAGCATACGGGTATGAACAAAACGGAATAGTGGATACTCACGAAGCGGTTATTACTGCAAGAAAAAGGGGTATAGAAGTAATAAATGTATTTTTGTCAAATAGTCAAATTGAAGAGGCTCAAAAGAAAACCATTCAGAATATGTATGGAAGATACAGTTTGTTCGTTCCAAATGTAGACCAGCTTCCGGACGTTCTTTATCCGTTATTGAAGAAATTACTGAACAAGAGCATAGTTTGATTCGTTCGCTATGCTCTTGTCATTTGAAAAAAATACCTGTTTATCAACTCGCTAGATTTTTTTCAGAATAGATGCACAATCATTGTAGAAACCAACGCAAATTAATGATAAAATAATTATGGAAGCGTTTTAATTACATAATTCTGGACGTTATTGTTCAGATGGTATATTAATATAGTTAATTAGCTGCTTATTTAACTATAAGATGGGGGAATGTTCATATGTTGCAAAACAGTATGAAACAACGGTTAACTTGGGATGATTTTCACGGCCCGAACCTCGGTTACGTGCAAGAGCTTTATGATCAATATGTAAATGATCCGGAAAGCCTTGACAGTGAATTCAGGGAGATGTTTGATGAATTAGGAAGGCCGCCGAGCCAAATTAAAAAAGCGGAAGGTTCATTAGCAGAAGGAATCCAGACGCTTCAAAACGTACAAAAAATTGCTTCCGTCGTAAAACTGGCTGAAGATATTCGTACGTATGGCCATTTAAACGCTTCAGTCAATCCCTTAAGAAAAACGCAAGAAAAAAAAGTGCTTTTCCCATTGCGTGATTATGGCCTGACAGAGGAAGACGTAAAAGCAGTTCCTGCTTCCGTAATCTGCAAGGACGCTCCTCCCACTGTCAAAGACGGGTTGGATGCTATTCTTCATTTAAAAGAGACGTATAAAAAAACAATCTCTTTCGAATTTGACCACGTCCACAGCTTTGAAGAGAGAAATTGGCTGACGAAGCTAGTTGAATCGGGGGAACTCTTTTCAGAACATTCGAAAGATAAATTGGTCGGTGTGTTAAACAGGCTGGCTGAAGTGGAAGGCTTCGAACAGTATTTGCATCGGACATTTGTCGGCCAAAAACGTTTTTCGATTGAAGGATTGGATTGTTTGGTGCCAATCTTAGACGAAATTGTGGCAAAAACAGTATCTGCTGGTACAGAGAGCATTAATATCGGCATGGCTCACCGGGGACGCTTAAATGTCCTGGCACACGTATTAGGAAAACCGTATGACATTATTTTCTCAGAATTTCAGCACGCCCCAAATAAGGATATCGTTCCTTCAGAAGGCTCGATAGGCATCAACTACGGCTGGTCCGGCGATGTAAAATACCATCTTGGTGCGAATAAAAATATTCAAGAAAAAGACGCGAAGCCTGTAAAAATAACATTAGCCAACAATCCGAGCCACTTGGAATTCATTGATCCGATCGTTGAGGGAAGCACAAGAGCGTCTCAAGAAACTCGATCAAAAGCCGGTTATCCTGAACAGGAAATCAGGAAATCTCTTGCTATTTTGATCCATGGGGATGCTGCTTTTCCAGGGGAAGGCATCGTGTCTGAAACGCTTAACCTGAGCCAGCTTTCCGGGTACCAGGTTGGCGGAACAATCCATATTATCGCAAATAATATGATCGGATTTACAACGGAAAGTAATGAATCACGATCAACAAAATATGCCAGTGACCTTGCGAAGGGATTTGAAATTCCTATTGTCCACGTCAATGCTGATGATCCTGAAGCTTGTCTTGCAGCTGTTCAGCTCGCTGTTGAATATCGGGAAAAATTCAAGAAAGATTTTCTAATAGATTTAATCGGCTATCGAAGATTTGGGCACAACGAGATGGATGAACCGGCGACGACTCAGCCGATGCTCTATGACGCTGTAAGGAAACACCCTACAGTCAAACAGATTTTTGCCGAAAAATTACTAGCTAAAGGCATTGCTGAAAAAGAAGAGATTGAAAAAAGCTTTGATATGATTACAAAACGATTTGAAGCAGCTTATCGAAATGTTCCGAAGAACAAAGAGGACACGATAGCGGATATCGAATTGCCTGCCCCTGTCTCAAATGGTTTTCCGGCAATTGATACGTCCATTAAGTTCGATGTGTTGCGTAAGCTCAACAGTGAGCTTGTAACCTATCCAGAAGGCTTCAACGTATTCGGAAAGCTTCAACGAATTCTTGAAAAACGAGCAAAAGCGTTTGAGGATGACCGAAAAGTGGAGTGGTCACTGGCTGAATCTCTTGCTTTTGCCTCGATTTTAAAAGATGGCATTCCGGTCCGGCTAACCGGCCAGGACTCAGAACGAGGGACATTTGCCCAGAGAAACCTTGTGCTGCATGACAGCAAAACCGGCGATGAGTTCGTACCGCTGCATCATTTGTCTAGTGCCGATGCCTCGTTTGCCGTTTACAACAGCCCGCTCTCAGAAGGCTCCGTACTCGGCTTTGAATACGGGTATAACGTTGCTTCACCGGAAACATTAGTCATTTGGGAAGCCCAATACGGAGATTTCGCAAATGCTGCTCAGGTCTATTTTGATCAATTTATTTCAGCTGGAAGAGCAAAATGGGGACAAACTTCGGGAATGGTTATTTTACTGCCGCATGGTTATGAAGGACAAGGTCCAGAGCACTCGAGCGGACGAACCGAACGGTTTTTACAGCTTGCTGCCGAGAACAACTGGACTGTTGCTAATGTTACGAGCGCAGCACAGTATTTCCACATATTGCGAAGACAGGCGAAAATGCTGCTGCGTGAAGAAATTCGCCCTCTTGTGATCATGACGCCAAAAAGCTTACTTAGAAATCCGAACACAATTTCCGAGGTCCAAGAATTAACGGAAAGCACGTTTAAGCCTGTTCTTGAGCAAAACAGTAAGGCGCAAGTTGAAGAGAAAGTGACGCGGCTCGTTCTCTCCAGCGGTAAAGTTGCAATTGATTTGGGTGATTTTTATAATCAAATTAAAGAGGATAAGGAATGGGTTCATTTAGCAAGAGTAGAGGAGCTCTATCCTTTCCCGGCGAAAGAAATAAAAAAAGTATTGAGCAAGCTGACAAATCTTGAAGAAATAGTATGGGTACAAGAAGAACCTCAAAACATGGGTGGATGGAATTATATTGATCCTTATTTAAGGGAGCTGGCACCAAAAGGAGTGTCCGTGCGTTACATTGGGCGAAGAAGAAGATCCAGTCCGGCAGAAGGGGACCCGACCGTTCATAAAAAAGAGCAAGTACGCATTATGACAGAAAGCCTATTACGCAAACATTAAGGGGGAAATGGTAATGGCGGAAATAAAAGTACCAGAATTGGCAGAATCAATTTCAGAGGGAACAATTGCACAATGGCTGAAACAGCCGGGGGACTATGTAGAACAGGGAGAATACTTGCTTGAGCTGGAAACAGATAAAGTAAATGTCGAATTAACGGCAGAACAATCAGGGGTATTAAAAGAGGTCCTTAAGGATTCCGGAGATACTGTTCAAGTTGGCGAAATCATCGGAACCATAACCGAGGGAGAAGGAAGCGGCCAGGGCTCCAATTCTGAAAGCCAGGAAGAAGCTGTCTCTTCTACGGCCAATCAGAATGAGGAAATGACAGAACCAGCTGCACAAGAGAACGTGCAAAAAGAGGAAGCCAAAAGAAGAACGGTCGCTTCACCTGCCGCTAGAAAACTAGCTCGTGAAAAAGGGATTGACTTATCTGAAATAACTGCAGGAGATCCATTGGGAAGAGTCCGCAGGCAGGATGTCGAAGCCTACGACAAAAAACCAGCTCCGGCTAAGGAAACAGCTCAATCAAGCAAGACTGTTTCTCAGCCAGCTCCTTCTAAACAGGATCCAGAAAAACCGTTTGAAAGACAGAAAATGTCAAGGCGCAGACAAACAATTGCCAAGCGTCTGGTTGAAGTCCAGCAAACATCTGCCATGCTGACAACCTTCAATGAAGTGGACATGACAGCCGTAATGGATGTAAGGAAACGACGCAAAGACAAATTTCTTGAGCAGCATGAAGTGAAATTAGGTTTTATGTCCTTTTTCACGAAAGCTGTCGTTGCAGCACTCAAAAAATTCCCGTTGTTAAACGCTGAAATTCAAGGTGACGAGCTAGTGATTAAAAAGTTTTACGATATCGGAATCGCCGTTTCCGCAGCTGAAGGACTTGTCGTCCCCGTCGTCCGTGATGCCGACCGTTTATCATTTGCCGGAATTGAGAACGAAATTGCCGAGCTTGCAAAGAAAGCGAGAGATAACAAGCTGACTCTCTCTGAGCTTCAAGGCGGCACGTTTACAATAACTAACGGCGGAACATTTGGTTCATTAATGTCAACGCCTATTTTAAACAGCCCTCAAGTCGGCATTCTGGGAATGCATAAAATCCAGCTAAGACCGGTAGCCATTGATGCCGAACAATTCGAGAACAGACCGATGATGTACATCGCCCTGTCCTATGATCATCGAATCGTTGATGGCAAGGAAGCAGTCAGCTTTCTCGTCACAATTAAAGATTTGCTGGAGGATCCAGAGCAGCTGCTGCTGGAAGGGTAGTCACAGAGTTAAAAACATCCTGTTTCTCTTTGGGAGCAGGATCTTTTTGTATCATTTAAAAATTAAAATTGTATAAAAGATGTATGAAAAAGCCGCGAAAATCCTTGGAAATCAAGGTTCTTCGCGGGTTTTTCATGAGAGGTTTGGGATATAAGCCTATTCAAACCATTTACTATAAACAGATCTATGGACCAATTCCATTTATCAATGGTTTGATGATAAATTTGGAAATGCAAGCCCTCTATTTTTGTGCAGAAAAAGAAGCCAACCTGCAGTTTTCACGTGGGTTGGCTTCCTAAAATATCGTCAAAAAAACGAAGAATAAGAAAGATTAAAGCAATCACTTCTGAGTGGTGTTTGATATTTGATCAAGCTTTATTTAAGCAACATATTTGCCTTTTTTCTTCTCCGCCTTTCTAGCCCAATAGGAGGCTATCCAAGACCCGGAGAGATTATGCCATACACTGAAAATCGCGCTCGGTACCGCAGCTAATGGATTAAAATGAGCTGTCGCAAGTGCGACGCCCAGCCCCGAATTTTGCATACCGACTTCAATGGCAATCGCTTTTCGGGAAGGGTAGTCCATCTTGAACAGCTTGGCAGCCCCATACCCAATCGCAAGACCGAGTGAATTATGCAAAATCACAACGGCAAAAATCGGCAAGCCCGATTGCAAAATATTGTTTTTGTTTAACCCGACGACACATCCGACAATGGCAATGATACTAATGACAGAAACAAGCGGAAGAGCGTCAACCGCTTTATCCACATGCTTTTTAAAAATGAGTTTGACAACCAAGCCTACTATAATAGGCAAAAGGACGACATTCAGAATCGATGAAAATAAATCACCCGGGTCGACTGGAAGCCATTCTCTGGCAAATACCAAAATTAACAGCGGCGTAACAAACGGCGCTAAAAGTGTAGAAATGGTAGTAACAGCAACAGATAATGCCGTATTTCCTTTGGCAAGAAACGTAATGACGTTGGATGCAGTACCGCCAGGACAGCATCCGACAAGAATCACGCCGATGGCGATATCAGGCGGCAGGTTTAAAAGAGTGGCTAACCCGAACGCTGTTAACGGCATGATAGTGTACTGTGCCAAAACACCGATGATCACGTGAAGAGGCTTTCTGCCCAGCTCCTTAAAATCACTGAGTGATAATGTTAATCCCATTCCGAACATAATGATGGAGAGGAATAGAGAAATATGCGGTTTAATCCATATAAATAAAATGGGAAAGAAAAAGCCTAAAACGGCAATTAAGATGACCCAGAGAGAAAATGTTTTCCCCATAAATTGACTGGCGCTGCGTAAGCTGTTCAATTCAAAAACTCCTATCCTGATAAAATAATGTTTAGTATATAATCTAACATTCCTCTATTATAATTATTATTCTGAATATTACAATCCTTTTTTTCGGAGTTTTCGACAATTTTTTTAATATGATTCCCACGATACTGCTTTGGCTTGCTTGAACCTACTTTCCGGATCGCTCCAATCGACCACATTCCACCAATTATCAACATATTTCGGCCTCTCATTTTTATATTGTAAATAATAAGCGTGCTCCCATACATCGAGGACTAAGAGAGGAATCACGTCCCACTGGCTCAGATTTTGGTGCTTTTCTGCAGTTAAAATTTCTAATCGGTTCGCTCTTGGCGCCCATACCAAAATCGCCCAACCTGCACCTTCAACATTTTTTGCAGCTTCAGAGAATTGCTCCTTAAATGCTGAGAAGCTCCCGAACGATTGGTCAATTAACTGAAGCAGCTCACCGGTAGGGTATCTTTTCCCATGGGGGCTCATGTTCTTCCAAAAAATAGTGTGTAAATAGTGGCCGGCTCCATGAAAGGCAAGCTCTCGTTCATAATGCTTGATGAGGGCAAAATTTTTCGTTTCCCGCGCATTTTTCAAGGCCAGTTCGGCTTTATTTAATCCGTCAACGTAGCTTTGATGATGCTTCGCATGATGCAAATACATGATTTCTCTGGAGATATAAGGCTCAAGTGCTTGGTAAGAGTATCCTAACGGCGGAAGCTTATGTTTTCCGGGCGGTACAGGTTTATTCTTCACCCGAGCTTCTGTAGAACGGCTTCCTTCAAATGCTTGATGAATATCGGTTGCCATTAAGTAGCAATCTTGGATTGTATAATTGTCATCTGCCAAAGCTTCATAGAGAAGGTCAAGATCTTTTTGAAACTCATCCTTTTCATCTTGATCTAAATGACGGGAAATTCCGAGCGCTGTTTCAAGCTCCTTTCCCCAGCTATAAAGTTGAAATTGATAATCTTTAGGAATCATGCTTTCACCCTCATTCGATTCGTTTTTTTAAGTATTGATTACAGGCCAGCAAAGAAAATATATGCGGATAGCTATGATATCTGATATAAAATTGCTTGGGCAATCCTATTCCTGTTGGATATGCGAGCTGCTTCTTTGAATGGTTCTCGGTTACGATAAAGTTCATTCCTTTTTCAATCACCGGTTCATCGGCACTCTCATACTGCAGCAAAGCTTCGATTGCCCATGAGGTTTGCACAATTGTCCCAAACGGGAGAGGGACATAAGCTTTTAACTCGCAGCTTTTGCACGATTCCCCAAAGCTTCCATCAGGCAGCTGAATGCTTTTAAGCCAATGTATCGCCTTTCTCACTGCCGGGTGGCTGCTAGTGACTCCTGCTGCTCGTAACCCTGTGAGGGCGGCCCACGTGCCGTAAATATAACAAACTCCCCATCTGCCATACCATGAGCCATTGGCTTCTTGATGATCCAGAAGCCAATCCACTGCCCTTTTAATTGTTCCTCCTTTTTTCGATAGGAGTGTTTTTGTTGCCAAAAAGTGAAGCACGCGTCCAGTCAAGTCAGCTGTCGAAGGATCTATCGCAGCTTCCTCAGCTGATTCCAAAGGCAGTGACTTTAGTAAAGGATGATCCATATTTTTTTCAAAAGCGCCGTATCCGCCATACCTGTTCTGCATCGAAAGCAGCCATTGCAATCCTCTATACCAAGCCCCTTCATTCTTGCGGAAGGGGATCGCTTTGAGCGCAGCAGCTGTATCATCGCAATCAGGATTATTCGTATTAATATCGGAAAACCCCCAGCCTCCGGGACGACCTTTCGGATTTCTTATAATCCAATCCGCTGTTTTATAATGCTGTCTGCGTAACAAATAGTCGGCAGCGGCATTGGTGCAATCTTCATATTCAGATTTTTCCGCTTCCTGAATGGCGTAACTGACCAGAGCTGTATCCCATACTGTTGACGTCGAATTTTCAAGGTACACGTAATGTTCAGATTTTGATATGAGAGAGGCGGTTCCGCTGATCGCTTTCTGAATGACGGGAGAATTTTTTTTATAACCAAGGGAGAGCAGGCTGTATATCATAAATATGGTTGCAGTGGCATAGCTGTATAATGTTCCGTCCTTTTCAATCCGGTCAAGCATATATTTAACTCCGGTCCGATAGCCCAGTTCATGAAAATAAGCAGGCAGAGCCCACGCGTATCTCCATATTTCATTTAACTCTGGCCATCCTCGTGATTCCTTTGCCTCAAGCCACGTGAAAGGATTGTATGTCATATTACCGTCTAGATGGCCGAGAGAGGTAATTGTGTTGTTTTTTACGATAAATCTGCGGTTTAACGTAATCGCCATCGGGACGAAATGAATTCTCGCGTAGGTGCTCAAATGGTAAAAATGAAGCGGGAATGAGGTTGGAATGTGCATAAAAGACATAGGAAGATATAGGACAGGCCATGGATACCATCCGTTTACGGCAAGCATCCATTTCGTCATAAAATGAACGTCAGAAAGACCTCTAGAGACAATAAACTGCTCAGCTTTTACCATATGAGGATCAGATCTTTTGTAAATCCCTGAAGCGAGCATGCCGACATAGCCTTGAACCGTAGCTGTCAAGTTGCCGGAAGCCTCATCAGCAAAATTAGTGAATGTACCATCCATGTTTTGTTTGGCGTGGATCTCTCTGGCAAGATTGGCTATAAGCTCTTTATTCTTATATTCGAGAGAGGTCAAAAGCAAAATGAAGAAGCAATTCGTTGTTATCGGGCCTTCAAAAGAAAAACGCCAGGAGCCGTCACTTTTTTGCGCCTTTTTTAAAAAGGATAATTTTTTACTCTGAAAAAGCTCAGCTCTTTCTTTGAGTGAGTCCATATGGCATTCCTCCCTGATTCATAGGTATTCAATCATTAATTAAAAAATGATTGAATAACCAAGGATCGCTAAAGGGAAGGTTGACTCCTTGCCAAGATTGCTTTTAAATAGAGGTATAATTATTGGATGAATAAGGAGAATTCACATGCTGCATGAAAACTGGGAAACGAAAGAAACGATTAAAAAGGTGAAATGTATCCAAACCGATGCGAAAAAATACATTGTCAACAACGTATTGACTGTTGGAAAAGTATACGAAGTCAAAAATGAAACAGAAGAATTTTTGTTTGTCGTTGACAATACGAAAAAGATCGGCGGATTTTATAAAGAATATTTTGAAGATTTACCTTCTGTATGATAATTTCAATTTTGCCTATCCTATAAGCAAGAAATAAGAAAGGAAGGCGAAGCAATGAAGCCACGTAAAGTAAAAAGAGACAGCGACCACGCGAAGGAAGAAACCATATACGAGGACGCGGAACAAGGTCTGGCTGTCATAGAAGAGCAGATTTCTGATACGTATAATGAAGGTACCATTGATCAAAAAGAAAATAAGTAATTCTTCCCCGAAAACACAGCAGATAAAAAATTCTTCTGTGTTTTCTTTTTTACCCATATCAAAATCTTCTTCTCATTCGTTTACTATATAAGAGGCCTCTTAAGGAGAGTGTGTACACATGTCCAGTTCTAAAGATCAATCATTAATGAACTATTGCTATTTGTTAACCGGTAACAAATGGGATGCTGAAGATTTATGGCAAGACACGTATATAAAGCTTAATGAACAACAAAAAAAAGCGGTGTGCTCCCCGGCGTACGACAGAACCGTGGCAAGAAACCACTGGATTGATAACCTGCGGAAAAAAAACCGGGAACAAATGCTGATCGCCCAATTGCAAGAACAGTCTAAACCGACAGGTAGCCAAGAGAGCGGAGAGTGTCTGGAATTAATCAGAAAGCTTTCCGGATTGCTGACGGCAAAACAGATCACCGTGTTTTTCTTAAAGGATGTGTTTATGTATCAGCTGAACGAAATCGCAGCTCTTATTGAAAAACCTGAATCCACGGTAAAATCATTGCTTTTTCGGGCAAGACAGCAGCTGAAAAAAATTCATATTGAATTTGAAGAAATAGAGCGCGGAATTACTGAGGCGGAGGAATTACTGTTAATAAAGGCTATAAAATACGAAAACCCTTCATATCTCTTTTCATTTGCCGAACGTACCGGGCTTCGCATGAATCGATCCATCCGTTTTGCCAAAGGAATGTCTGCTCCGAGGTGCGCCGCATAGGAGGAAACAATATTGAATGCCATTCCTTACGTAATTGAGCAAACTTCAAGAGGAGAACGCTCATATGATATTTTTTCAAGGCTTTTGAAAGACAGAATCATTATCATTGGTTCTGAGGTCAATGATGATTTGGCAAGCCGTGTGACCTCTCAGCTGTTATTTTTAGCCGCAGAAGATGATGCCAAGGATATTCATATCTATATTAACAGCCCGGGCGGATCTACAACTGCCGGATTTGCCATATTGGATACGATGAATTATGTAAAACCGGAAATTCGGACCATTTGCATGGGCATAGCTGCTTCGATGGGAGCCATTCTGTTTGCAGGAGGTACGAAAGGAAAGAGGTACGCACTTCCAAACAGTGAATTTATGATTCATCAACCGCTTGGCGGTGTTCAAGGTCAAGCGACAGACATGGAGATTTCAGCAAAAAGAATTATCAAGCTTAAAGAAAAATTAAAGGAATATTTGCACGAAAAAACCGGCCAGCCGATCGAGAGGCTGACAGAAGATATGGAACGAGATTATTTCATGAGTGCAAAAGAAGCACTGGAATACGGGCTGGCAGACCAAATATTATAAACAGAAATGAATTAAAGGGGCAGCTGCCTCTTTTTTTTTGAAGGATAAAATAATGTATTTGTAATCTTTTTGTAATTGAGTAAACGACATGCTTATCGTATTCTTATTTTAGATGATCTACAATAAGCAGACTGTGGATTCCGTTTTGAATTACAGAAAGAGAAATGAGGGTTTTCGTTGGGGATTTTTTCAACATTTAAAGGTAGCGATAGTCGTAATTATGAAGAGTTGCTAATTGAAGGAGAAAGAATAGAATTACTCAGCCAGCTTAAAACTGATCAAATTTGTTTTACAAATAAACGAGTGATCTTTTTTGATAATAAAACATTTTCTAAAAGAAAGGTCCGGGTCTTTCTGCCGTACAAACATATTGAGGGCTTTGCGATACAAGAGGCAGGTGTGTTCGATCTCGAGACCTGCCTTTTCCTTATAACGAAAAGTAAGTCTTTTGAATTGGATTTTGCCAAAGATACCGATATGAATAAGATTCAGGCAATACTGACGAAATACACATGGTCGTAACCTAGTGAGCTGTTCTTACGTTTAGAGAACGGCTTTTTTTATTTTCTATGTTTTATTTAGTGAATGATGGGAATAAAAAAACTAAGGAGAGGATGAAAGATGCCATTAACAAATAATCAAAAAGATAATCTGCAAAAAAAATTATTCAATCTAAAAGAAGAGCTTATGACGAACCACTCTGAAGAAGAGGCATTGAATGAAGAAACCGGTGAGCTGTCAAATGGCGTTGATAACCATATGGCTGACCATGGACAGCTCTATACGGAACGAATAAAAGATATGACAGTCAATGAGATCGAACGGGATCGTTTAAATGAAGTGAATGCAGCTTTAAAACGTCTGGAAAACGGAACCTATGGAATCTGTGAACGCACCGGCGAAGAAATACCGTATGAAAGGCTGGAGGCCCTTCCGTATGCCAGAACGACAGCTGAAGCGCAGGATGAAATGGAAACAACTTCTTCAAGATCACATGAAAATCAATACGAGGATCAAGTTCGTGATCTGACTAATAGTGAAACGATGGATGAAAAATCTTCGATTACCCAGCGTCGATTAGATGAAGAACAGGATAGCAAGTAAATTTATTTTTCCACTGTAAATTATGAAGAAAATAAGCTATTAACCAACTCATCTTGATCGGAAAATTCTTCGGTTACGCTTCGCTTAATATGCGAAGCGCTCGTTTTTCTATATATATTAAATAGTATAAGAGATTCCCTGTGTAAAATAATTGTAACTAAATCAAAATCCTCTTGTTATTGAACTGACATTTACATATGTTACGATAGCATCTGTTAGCCGCCAATTAATAGCTAACAAGGGAGGATTTACTATGAAGAAAACGATTATGTCCTTTATCGCAGTAACAGCTATTTCAACAACTGCAGTAGGAGCGAATTCAGCCTTTGCTAAAGAAGAAGTTGTGAAAGAGGGGGATACGCTCTGGGGAATCTCTGAAAAACACGGGGTGGACCTAAAGGACCTAAAAGAATGGAACAAGCTTTCCTCAGATTTTATTAAACCTGGCGACAAGCTAACCATTTCTTCAGAAAAGAACGAACAATATAACATAGAAGAAGGAGACAGCCTTTGGAAAATTGCTGAAAAATTCAATGTCAGCATTGAAGATCTTGTTGAGTGGAATGGATTGAATTCCGATATCATTCATGCGGGACAAACACTAAGCGTTAGCGGACAAGCACAAGCTGATGCAGGGGAAGCTCCATCTGAACCCCAACCAAGTGAACCCGTAAAACAAGAGGAGGCAGAAGCACCTAAAGCTGCTCCTGAAGAGAATAATACATCAGATCAACAAGCTGCAACGAAGGAATTAACCGTTACTGCTACAGCATACACTGCAGATTGTGAAGGTTGTTCCGGAGTCACTGCTACTGGGAAAGACTTAAAAGCTGACCCTAATGCAAAAGTAATTGCGGTTGATCCAAGCGTGATTCCATTAGGCACAAAAGTAGAAGTAGAAGGCTATGGAGAAGCGGTAGCATCCGATACTGGCGGCGCAATTAAAGGTAATAAAATTGATGTCTTTGTTCCAAGTAAAGATGAAGCACAAAAATGGGGATCTAAACAAGTAAAAGTAAAAATATTAAACTAGAAAAAAGCACTGAATCTTTGATTCAGTGCTTTTTTAATAGCTATTATTTTTCTATCCAATAGATCGCGCCAGATTCTGATGATTGATCAATTTCTACTTGAAAATGATGTTTTTCATAAAAATGCACGAGACGGTCTACGTGATCCCAATCTCTAGGTGCAATATCACCTGTAATTTCGGGGATGTTAAGATCTCTTGCTTTTTCCTTAAGAAATTTCATGCAAATTGAGCCGTAGCCTTCGTTATGCGGCCCTTTAATATCACCGATGTGAATGGATTCGTCTTGAATGGAAGCAATTAAAGAGAAGTTGCTGGAGCCCCTATATGCTGATTTGCAATCGTTAAGCATAATTTTAAGTGTTTGGCCATCATCAATCGAATGTACGATGATCCAATCGTCATCCTTCGATTGATCAATTCCAAGCACGTTCGATTTTTTTGAGATTTCCTTCATATTTTCCTGCATTCTGTATAGTTGAAATTGCAAATCCTCCAGTTCTGCCGAATCCGAAATTTCACCTGCCAGCCTATTCATTTTTCAACACTCCTTTAAAAAAATCACAATTATACATTCTAGTAAAATATGCTGATTATTGCAACCTATCCAGGAAAATAGGCATATTTACCAAGTAATTTTAGAATAGGAGTTTTATTTCAACAGACTGTGGAAAAGAAATAGAAAACGCATTATTTTTTCGGAAGGGGATCGTATCAATATGAATAAAGTGCTCCAAAAGCTTAGGAGCTGTCAACTGCAATCGCCTGATCGGATGCTGACTATGTATTTAAATACAGACAGCAGGGATCCAGATCAGCAAGGCGGTGAATGGAAAATTGCCTTAAAAAACGGACTCACTCGAATTAATGAATATTTGGAAGCAAGCAGCGAGGATGAACATAGTCGATTTAATAAAATAAAAGACCGTATTGACCAATACATTCAGGAACTCGGCAAAAATATGCCAAGAAGTCTCGTCATCTTTGCTTCAATTGACAGTCAAATATGGCATTGCTTTCAGCTGCAAATACCTGTCGAGACCAGCTTTTATTGGGAAGAACGTGCGATGGTCAGCCAATTGGAGAAAATATATGACGCCTATCCATCTATAGGGGTAATCCTTACACAGCAAAATGAAGTGAAGATTTTAGACACGTCTTTAGGTGAAATTAACGATATCGAGCACTATCTATTTGACTTAGAATCTGAGACGTGGAGAAAAAGGGATGACCAAAAAAAGGTTCAAGTAACGACAGGCGGCGCAGAGAAAACACCGCAAAAAGATATTTTTAAAGAACGGGAAAAAGACATTCAAAAAAGACTGTATAAAAGTTTAGGAAGCAAGCTCGACAAAAAAGCCGCAGACCGTAAGTGGAAAAAAATCATTATTGCGGGAGATAAAAAGACTGCGGAGTTTATAAAAAGCAGTATGAATAAATCGATCGACGAAATGATCCAGAAAAATCTCCTGAATGAAAAAGAAAGCAAAGTAGCTGAAGAGCTGCTATTAAAAGAGTGATTTTGCGAGGCCGACATCGATCGGCCTTTTTAAGTGTGTCGATATTCTGACGATCACACTCATTTTATTGACTTTCTACTTAAATTCTCTTACGCTTTGTTTAGTTTACGGATAGGAGAGATTTCCCGATGAACCACTCAGAGCATAAACCGAAAAGTTACACAGGTATTGTCGTTACATTAACGATCGCAATTAACGGACTTGTGACCTTATTGTTCTTTCTCCCTGAAGCGGAACGATTTCGTCATTTAGATTTAACGTTTTTACCACTATTAAATGCAATATGCAATAGCTTTACGTTTATTTTTCTGCTTGCAGCTCTTTTTATGATCAGGCAAAAAAATATCAAAGCCCATAAGCGATTTATATTCGCAGCCTTTACAACGACAGCGATATTTCTGATATCTTATGTTACATATCACGCGCTAACAGAAAGCACGCCATACGGAGGGGAAGGGATTATTCGGCCGATCTATTATTTCATTTTGCTCTCACACATTTTGCTTTCCATTGTAATTGTGCCTATGGCATTAATCACCTTGTTCCGGGGCTTGAATATGAAAGTGGAACGCCACAAAAAAATTGCGAGATGGACGATGCCGCTTTGGCTATATGTGAGCATAACAGGGGTTATCGTTTATATTATGATTTCTCCGTATTATTGAAAAATCACGCTTGATTATTCTTCAAGCGTGATTTCGTTTGTTAACGAATCGTCTAAATTCAATTTTTCTTCTACGGTATCTGCTTTTTGGTTTACTTTTTCTGAATAAGAAAAGTCTCCGTAACAATAGGGATAACGGAAATTACTCTTATTTCCACCACAATTATATAATTCAGGATTTGCATTCACCTGAATTTCGGAAAATTGTTTGGCAAGGTTTTCTGAGTGTTTGCCGCCGTTTTTTGCGATATAGTCTATGTACCCAGGCCCCATGTTGTAGCTTTGAATGATCGTATCAAGGTCGACGCCTTTTTCCTTACCCGTGTTGTAATTTTTAGAGAATTGCTTAATCCCTTGTTTAATGCTGGCATCGGCATCTTTAATTTCATTCCGGCCTAAGCCAAGAGATTCAGAGGCTTGCATGGGATCGGTACCTTTCCCTTTTGATTCCTGATACATCATGCCTAATACTAAAGCGGTGTACTGTTTTAACTCATGTTTGTTTAATTCATCTTCTACCATAGGCTGGTATTCTGACAATCTCTTTAAAACCACAGGTTCAGTATCAAAAGGAAGGTTTTTAAATAAATTCGTATTTACAACGAGCAGCAGCAAAACGAATACAGCCAATACAAAGATACTCAGGCACCCAGTAAGCGACAAACATCCTGCTTTCTTTTTCTTCAATCACATTCACCTCTGCAGAATAAGTCAGCTCAGCTGTGCACATGGCTTCATTATGCCATAAATCCCAGTAACGAACCAAGCCAAATCCATTAGAAATATGAAAAAAGATACCATAAATGACTAGGATAGATGGATAGTCTGAAGAAAACGAAATTGCCTAAATATCACTAAAGATTCCTATTAACTAAGAGTTTTACAATTAATTCTACCTATTTTTCTTAACAATCTTCGATTTCATAGTGGAGAATCTAGATATCGTTCGGTCTCTGGCTTTCCCATAAACTTAGTAACATCAGGCGTATTGTCGTCATTCACAAATGTTTTTACATATTGATAAATGAGCATCATGAAATATCTCAAGGTTAACTTTACAACAAACTCAATAAAGTGCTTGTCGTTGACAAGGTATGATAAATCATCTACTCTTGACTTGGATAAACGAGAGTACTTGCTCAGATACATTTGAAGAAGAAGGGATTACAAAGTTGAAACATGTCTCCGAACTGGATGAAGAAACGCTATTTATCGTCTCTCAAACGTTTAAAGCTCTTTCTGATCCTACTAGAATAAGGATTCTTTATCTTTTGTCTTGCAGCGAACACTCGGTCAACGGAATTGCTGAGCATTTGGGACTGCTCCAGTCTACGGTTTCCCATCAGCTGAGATTTTTGAAAAATCTGCGTCTTGTCAAATCAAGACGAGAAGGGACAACTATTTATTATTCTCCTGAAGACCAGCATGTAATGGACGTTCTGCATCAAATGATTCATCATGCACAGCATGACTGAATGCTAATAAAAAAAGCATTCAGTCGAATGCTCTCTTAAGAAAGGAAGCTGTATTATTTGTTTTCACTGTATGCTTCATTGTCTTGAAGTCTTTCCTTTCCTTTTCTTAGTACAAACATATTAAAACCGATGTAATATACAGCTAGCAAGAAGAATATGAGTAATGTTGCTGGATCGGTATCGTAAGAAACAGGCTCGGTGCCTGAAACGGTAATCATTCTGTAGACCAAGCGACTTAAAAAAAGAAAGATAATGAAAAGCTCTATCCATAAATGAGTTCGGTAAAATAATGCATTTTCACGAAATTCAAACATGATATTTTTCATCGCATAAGCTACAAGAATGCCGCCTAATAGGATACCGGCCAAATCATATACATAGGATAATGGATGCTGTGCGCTAAAATACAGAAAGATAAAGGAAATGATAGAGAAAATGGCAATTCTAAATTTGATCAGGTTCGGTTTAAAAGGCTGAAATCCCATCGATTTTCTGACTCTTCGAAATATAACAAAAGCAACGAGTAAAATCGGAGCAAGAAATTGCAGCAGATGTTCCAAAGAATGTGCCTCCTTTTTTAAATTTAAAACATGTTCATAGTAGACGATACGAAGCTTATTTGCAAACCGGATGAATAATTTTGGCATTCTTACCTTGAATGCTTATTTCAAGATATTAGCGTAGAAAAGGAGAATCGTTTATGGTGCTAGATCTAGAGAAGGTGTCCTTGAAAAGAGAAGGTGCCTGGATACTAAAAGACATCGATTGGAAAATACGCAAGGGAGAACATTGGGTATTATATGGTTTAAATGGTGCTGGGAAAACCGCAATATTAAAAATGATGAATGCGTATTATTTTCCTACAAGCGGGAACATGACGGTAGTTGGAAAAGAATTTGGGAAAACGCCTCTTGGGGAGCATCTTAGGACAAAAATTGGTTTTGTCTCTTCTTCTATCCAACGTATGTTTTATCCTGCTGACAGCGCATACCAAATCATATTAAGCGGAGCTTTTGCTTCAATTGGACTATATGAAACGCCGACAGATCAGATGAGAAAAAAAGCCATTTCTTTACTGGAAAAGCTCGGCTGTATGAATTATGCGGACCGAAGCTATGAAACGCTTTCCCAGGGCGAACGGCAGCGTGTTCTGATTGGAAGGGCACTGATGGCAGATCCTGAATTGTTAATATTAGATGAACCCACGACAGGCCTGGACTTTATTGCGCGAGAAAGCCTGCTAAAAACGATTAGTGATATAGCTGAACAGCCAAACGCTCCAACCTTGATCTATGTAACTCATCATGTTGAGGAAATCCTTCCTGTATTTAATAAAACATTATTATTGAGACGAGGAGAGGTATTTGCATCAGGTGATACGAAAGACATGATCACAAGCAGCCAGCTCACGCAATTTTTTGAGCTGCCTGTGGATATCATCTGGCAAAATAGCCGGCCGCTGTTATCTAAAAAAACAAAATGTACCGAGCATTTGTAAGCAAAACGCTAAAATAGAGGAGTGTTTGAATGCCAATTAAACAACTGCTTATTAATCAATTGGTTGCTTGTTGCAATGAAAGCTCCTGGTTTGTATGTTATTCTGACGCGGTGAAAAATTTGACTGAAGAGGAAGCGTGTATGAAGCCGTCCTCCCCGGAACATTCTATCAAAGAAATTTCTTATCATTTATTTTATTGGAACGAAAGGTATTTAAAACGGTGGAAAGGAGAGCAGGTGGCTGAGAACGCGTTACCCTTTGCCGAAACGTTTCATCTTCCGGCAGAAGCGAGCTGGGAAGAAATTAAACATAACGTAATTCAAATATTTTCAGAATGGATCGATGAGCTTCAGAATTGTGATGAACAGCAGCTTTTAGAGCAGGTTGCCTGGTCAAATTCGACATGGAGTGATGAAATCAGCTATTTGACGATTCATTCCGCGTATCACATTGGACAAATTGTAACGGCAAGAAAACGGCAAAATTCCTGGAAGAATGAATACGGCGTTTAACATTCTTGCTTTTCGTTAAATAGATCTTAATTCGAGCTAAAGACTTTTTTAGGAACAATGGTTAAACTAGTTGAAAAAAGCAGGTGGATATATGGCAGTTATAGATGATTTACTGAAGCTGGATATTCGGATCGGCACCATCATAGAAGCAGAAGCTTTTCCCGAAGCAAGAGTTCCGGCGATTAAGCTGACGATAGATTTCGGAGAAGAAATCGGAGTGAAACAATCAAGCGCACAAATTACAAAAAGGTACGTACCTGAAGAATTAAAAGGCAGGCAAATCATTGGCGTTGTCAATTTCCCGCCTCGCCGAATCGCCGGATTTAAATCAGAAGTTCTGGTTCTTGGCGGTGTTCCTTCGAAGGAAGATGTTATTTTACTTCGTCCGGATGAAGAAGCGCCGAATGGGACAAAAATTGGCTAAAAATCAAAAAGGTACGATTGCTATGATCGGCAGTCGTACCTTTTTACTATGTTAAAAATCATCTGTATTCTCTTATACCGGCTACAATAATTGTGCCCGGCTTTTCTGTTTTTTTCAATTTTTGAAAGGTCGTTCCTAAATCCTTGCATGCGTCTACTGTATCGTTGACTTTTTCTTTCTTCAGATTTATATCCAGTTGAATTTTTTGCTGTGCGTCAGATAATCTATTTGCTTCATTTTTTATTTCTTCAATATTGTTTTGCAATTGGCCAACACTTGCTTGTACTTTGTTAAGTGATGTATTTATTTCTTTTTTCGCTTTTACTCCAGAAACGCCTAAATAAACAAGTGAAATAATAATTAAAGCTGCACTAACATATACTATTGTCATTACAAATCCCCATTTCTCTATCAGTTTCCTCTACTATTTCCCCCTTATTAAAAAAACAAAACAAGTAATTATCTAGTTAGATTCACTATTAGTATGATAGATTATCTAACATATAAATTGACCGAATCACTTTGGAAGAATAATATCTTACTGTGAGATATTGCAATATTCCTAGAAATGTGTCAAAATTAAAAAAATTCTCTATCTTTGAAGTATGAGTTTTAGGAGGCTTTTTAGTGAAGAAAATAACGTTTGGTTCATTGATTTTCATTCTAGCATTTTCCCTTCTCCTATCAGCATGTGGGACCCAGTCAAATAGCGGTGCAGAAGGCGAAAAAAACGGAGACAATAAGACGCTTCGAGTGGTTACAGATGCGAATTATGCTCCATTTGAATCCATGGATAAAGGTGAAGTCGTTGGCTTCGATATTGATTTTGTAAAGGCGGTAGCGGAAGAAGCGGGATATGCCGTCAAAATTGAGAGCGTCGGCTGGGATCCTGTATTTGCTGAACTGCAAAGCAAGAGTGCTGATTTAGGCGTTTCTGCAATCACCATTAACGACGACCGAAAAAAAACATATGACTTTTCCGTGCCATACTTTTTATCTACGCAAAAGATCCTGGTGCCAGAGAACAGCGATATTAAAAGCGCAGAAGACTTAAAAGGTAAGAGAGTAGCCGTTCAAAATGCAACTACCGGACAAGAAGCAGCTGAAGGGCTTCTGGGAAAAAATAGCAAGGACATTAAAAAATTCGACAATAACAACCTTGCGATTATGGAAATGACAAGCGGCGGCGCGGATGCAGTGGTGGCTGACAACACAGTTATTGAAGAATATGCGAAGAACAACCCTAATCAAAAATTAAAAGTAATCGAAGATGATACGTTCGAAAATGAATACTATGGTTTGATGTTTCCAAAGGACAGCGAGCTGAAAGAAAAATTTGATAAGGCCATTAATGAAGTTTTTGATAATGGAACGTATAGCAAAATCTATGAGGATCACTTTAAGATCGAGCCTGAAATTGATCTTCTAAAAGAGCAGCAGTAAAAAAAGGGGACGAAGAAAAAATTGCGTAATCTGGAACTATTCAGTTACGCAATTTTTCATACTGGAGGATTTGTAAGTGGATTTTCAATTTGAGATTATTAAAGAGTACGCACCATTCATTCTAAATGGGACATTGCTGACCATCGGCCTGTCTATCGCCGGAATCCTGATCGGGACGATACTTGGACTCGGGATCGGGCTTGGGAAAATGATGAGAAACAAGCTTCTTTCTTTTCCATTTGCTTTTTACATTACTTTTTTCCGCGGAACCCCATTTATTGTTCAGTTGTTTATTATCCATTTCGGTGTTGTTCCAATGTTTACAGGAGGAACAAATCCGATATTGGCTTCGATCATTGGATTATCCCTAAATTCAGCTGCATACATAGCAGAGGTATTTAGAGGCGGGATCCAATCGATTGATAAAGAGCAAACCGAAGCGTCTAGGTCGCTGGGGCTGACACATGTCCAAACGATGAGATACATCATCTTGCCGCAGGCTTTTAAACGGATCATTCCTCCGATGGGAAACGAATTTATAGTGTTAATTAAAGAAACAGCGGTATTGGCTTTTATTGCAGCTCCAGAAATTATGTATTGGGGAAGAGCCATGCAGGGGCAATATTTCCGGATCTGGGAACCATATTTAACAGCAGCCGTTATCTATTTGATTTTAACTCTTACGATGACCCTTATCTTACGGGCGATCGAAAAGAAAATGGAGTTGGCGTAAGAATAAGGTTAACTTTAATAGGCAAGAGATGCTTGTTAAAGTCAACCTTTTTAAAATAATGGCTTATCGATATTGTTGCAGTTTTGAAAAAAATTCAATGACAAATTGATAAAAAACCTTTACAGACGGTGCGACTTCTTTATTTTTTGATATAATAACACCTACAGTCCTCGTTATTTGCGGAAAATCAATCGGGATTTTCACAGTAAATCGCGGTGTTGTTTCATAAAAGGTGCTTTCGGGTAAAAGTGTAACACCTATGCCCGCAGACACAAGACCCTTGATCGCATCCAAGTCTTCACCTTCAGATGATATAATCGGTGAGTATCCAGCCTGTTGACATGAATCCATAACCATTTTTCTTAATATATACCCTTTGGGAAACAAGACAAATGAATCGTTTTTCAGATCGCTTAAATGGATTCTGTCACGATTAGCAAGAAAATGATTGACTGGAAGAAGGGCGAAAATTCTTTCTGTAAATAAAATATCTCCGGTGATCCCGGGATTGTCTTTAGGTACCGGTGCTAAAAAAGCCAAATCGATTTCCCTGTTTATGACAGCATCGATCAAAAATCGATAGGAGCCCTGCCTTAAATGAAAAGCGACATTCGGATGCTCTTCTTTGAACGTTGAAATGACAGTCGGCAGAAGCTGCTTGGCAAGGCTTGTCGGGAATCCGATTTTTATCGTTCCTTTATCAGGATCCAGGTATTCGTCAATTTGTTCTTTTGCATAATCGATGCCTTTCATCGCAATCTTAATATGAGATAAAAATTGCTTTCCGATTTGTGTTAGCTTTACATTTCTTCCTTCACGTTCAAACAATGCGACCCCTAATTCTTCTTCCAGGTTAGCAATTTGTCTGCTGATCGCGGATTGAGCCACGTGGAGACTATCAGCAGCTTCAGACATATGCTCCCTTTCTGCAACCTCCATAAAATACCTAAGCTGACGGAGTTCCATTTTATTAAATCACCCACTTATCTCATATTGAGATTGTTTTAATCTAAATTATATATTGTTTATATTAATATGAAAACCTACAATGTAAATATACACTGTAAGATTTTATGACCGAAATATTGAAAATTGAACGGGGGAGAGAATAAATGAGTTTTAATCAAATGCCTAATGCACAAGGTCTCTACCGTCCTGAATTTGAACACGATGCGTGCGGAATCGGCCTGTATGCACATTTAAAAGGCCATGCAACACATGACGTTGTAAAAAAAGGACTAAAGATGCTATGCCAGCTTGATCATAGAGGCGGACAGGGAAGTGATCCTGAAACTGGAGATGGAGCCGGTTTAATGGTCCAAATTCCAGATTCATTTTTCAGAAAAGTCTGCACGAGTTTTCAATTACCTGAACAAGGCCGCTACGGAGTAGGGATGGCCTTTTTTTCCACGAATGAACAAGAAAGAAAAAAAATCGAGGAACAAATCAATACGCTTATTAGAAACGAAGGACAACAGCTGCTTGGCTGGAGAACTGTTCCTGTAAATCCAGATAAAATCGGAAAAACAGCACATGGAAGTCTGCCGTTTATTCGTCAAGTATTTATCGGGGCAAATGATCAGATTACGAATGATCTTGATTTCGAACGGAAGCTTTACATTATCAGAAAACAAGCGGAAAACTGGGCGGCGAAAGAGGAATTACCTTTTTATATTCCAAGTCTCTCCAGTAAAACCATTGTATTTAAAGGGCTCTTAACTCCAGAGCAAGTCGATGAATTTTACCTTGATCTAAAGGATTCTTCGTTCCTTTCAAATTTTGCTCTAGTTCATTCCCGCTTTAGTACAAATACGTTTCCGAGCTGGGAAAGAGCACACCCTAACCGTTATTTGATTCACAACGGAGAGATTAATACTCTTCGCGGGAATATCAACTGGATGAAGGCAAGGGAAAAACAATTTGTTTCGGATGCTTTCGGTGATGATTTAGAAAAAATCCTTCCGATTCTTGACGAAAACGGGAGTGATTCCTCTGTCCTTGACAATGCGTTTGAATTTTTTGTGCTTGCAGGACGCAAACCGGCTCATGCAGCTATGATGCTGATTCCTGAACCATGGACAGAAAATCCGTATATGTCAAAAGAAAAACGCGCTTTTTATGAGTTTCATAGTACGATGATGGAGCCTTGGGATGGCCCGACTGCGATTTCGTTCACAGATGGCAAACAAATTGGTGCCATATTAGATCGGAATGGTCTTAGGCCTGCCCGTTACTATGTGACAAATGACGATTACATCATCTTTTCTTCAGAAGTAGGCGTCATTGATGTAGAGGAAGAGGATGTCCGTTATAAAGACCGTTTGGAACCGGGGAAAATGCTCCTTATTGATTTAGAAGAAGGCCGCATTATTTCTGATGAGGAAGTGAAATCAGAAATCGCTGGCGAAATGCCTTATCAAGAATGGATGAATCAAGAGCTTGTTCATATTGCCCATGATCAGGAGGAATCAGGAGAAGATATTTCAAGTGATTTACTTGCCCGTCAGAAGGCATTTGGATACACCTATGAAGACGTAAAGAAATATTTGCTTCCTGTCATCAATGAAGGCAAGGATCCGCTTGGTTCCATGGGAAATGACGCGCCTCTTGCTGTGCTGTCAGATCGGCCGCAATCGCTTTTTAATTATTTCAAGCAGTTGTTCGCACAGGTTACTAACCCGCCAATTGATGCAATTCGTGAGCAAATTGTCACGTCAACGATTACGTGGATTGGCGCAGAAGGTGATATTCTTCATCCAACGCCGGAATGCTCAAGAAGAATTAAGCTGTATACACCGCTGCTTACAAACGGCCAGCTGAATGGCTTAAAAACAAATGTTCATCCTGATTTTAAAAGCAAAAAGATTCATACCCTGTTTAAAACAGATGTAAAAGACGGCTTGAAACAAATGTTTAAAGAAGCTGAAACAGCGATTGCAGGCGGAGTCAGCCTCTTGATTCTTTCTGATCGCGCGATGGATAGCGAAAATGCTCCTATTCCAACACTTCTTGCTGTTAGTGCGCTTCATCAGCATTTAATCCGTAAAGGGATTCGGACAAAAGCGAGCATCATTGTCGAGTCCGGAGAAGCAAGGGAAGTTCATCATTTCGCTGCATTGATTGGTTACGGTGCGGATGCGATCAATCCTTATCTCACATTTGCAACGTATAAAGATGAGATCAAAAAAGGCAATCTCGATATGACTTATGAAGATGCCGTTATTAAATACAGCAAGAGCATTACGGAAGGCGTCGTAAAAGTCATGTCCAAGATGGGAATTTCGACGGTTCAAAGCTATCGCGGAGCGCAAATTTTTGAAGCAGTCGGCATTAGTAATGCAGTTATTGATGAGTATTTTACAGGTACGCATTCACAGATCGGCGGAATTGATCTAAATACAATTGGGAAGGAAACACTCCTTCTTCATAAAGAAGCTTATAAACCTGCGGTTGATCAAACATTGGATCCAGGAAGCGATTTCCAATGGAGAAAGCATGGAGAGCATCATGCCTTTAATCCAAAAACGATTCACACGCTTCAATGGGCTTGCCGTAAAGGTGATTATTCACTCTTTAAAGAGTACTCAAATGCAGCAGACGAAGAACGGCTAGGGTTTTTGCGAAATCTTTTCGCATTCAATGAAGATCGCAAATCGCTTCCAATTGAAGAAGTAGAATCAGCGGACAGCATTGTGAAACGGTTTAAAACCGGGGCTATGTCATTTGGATCACTTAGCCAAGAAGCTCATGAAACGCTTGCTATTGCGATGAACCGTATCGGTGGTAAAAGCAACAGCGGTGAGGGCGGTGAGGATCCGAATCGTTTTACACCTGATGCTAATGGCGATAATCGGAGAAGTGCTATCAAGCAAATTGCCTCCGGAAGATTTGGCGTCAAGAGCCACTATTTAGTGAATGCTGATGAACTGCAAATCAAAATGGCTCAAGGCGCGAAGCCTGGGGAAGGCGGACAGCTTCCGGGAAATAAAGTGTACCCATGGGTTGCTGGTGTCCGCGGCTCAACACCTGGTGTCGGCTTAATTTCGCCTCCGCCGCATCACGACATCTATTCTATCGAGGATCTAGCACAGCTGATCCACGATTTGAAGAATTCAAATCGAGATGCGAGAATCAGCGTGAAGCTGGTTGCAAAATCTGGAGTTGGAACGATTGCTGCAGGTGTCGCAAAAGGAGCAGCAGATGTTATTGTCATCAGCGGATACGACGGCGGTACCGGTGCTTCGCCAAAAACGAGTATTAAACACACTGGTCTACCTTGGGAGCTTGGCTTAGCTGAAGCCCATCAGACGTTGATGCTCAATAACCTTCGGAACAAAGTTGTCCTTGAAACCGACGGAAAGCTGATGACAGGCCGTGATGTCGTAATGGCTGCATTGTTTGGAGCCGAAGAGTTCGGCTTTGCTACTGCGCCATTAGTTGTTCTTGGCTGTATCATGATGCGTGCCTGCCATTTGGATACGTGTCCGGTAGGTGTCGCAACGCAAAATCCTGAGCTTCGCAAGAAATTCACTGGAAATGCAGATCATATCGTGAATTTCATGTACTTTATCGCTGAGGAAGTTCGTGAAATTATGGCGGAGCTTGGCTTCAAAACATTGGATGAAATGGTAGGCCGTACTGATGTCCTTCGTGTCAGCAGCCGTGCAAAATCGCATTGGAAGGCTGGTCAATTGGATCTTTCTACGCTTCTTTATCAAGTGTCAGAGGGTGATCGCACGTTTAATACGCCGCAAAACCATAAGCTTGATAAATCTTTAGACTTACAAGAAATACTGCCTGCAGTGCTTTCTGCAATTGAAAAGAAAGAACGTGTCAATCATTCATTTGAGATTCATAATACAAATCGAGTGGTTGGAACGATCGTTGGCAGTGAAATTTCAAAACGTTACGGAGAAGAAGGCTTACCGGAAAACACAATCAATTTAACGTTTAATGGTTCAGCAGGCCAGAGCTTCGGCGCCTTTGTTCCTAAAGGGATGTCTCTACAATTGATTGGCGATGCAAATGATTATTTAGGCAAAGGCTTATCCGGCGGAAAAATTTCTGTTAGAACGCCTGATAATTTCTCCAGCCCGAATTCAGACAATGTTATTATCGGGAATGTCGCTTTTTACGGAGCTACGAGCGGAGAAGCTTATATTAACGGTCGTGCAGGCGAACGGTTCGCCGTACGAAACAGCGGTGTGAAGGTTGTCGTTGAGGGCATCGGTGAGCATGGCTGCGAATATATGACAGGAGGGCGCGTTGTTGTCCTTGGAGAAGTCGGAAGAAACTTCGCTGCCGGAATGTCTGGTGGTATCGCCTATGTATATGCTGGCGACCAAAAAGAATTTAAAAGAAAATGCAATCAGGAAATGGTTGACTTTGAAAAACTGATCGATGAAAACGAAATTCACGAGTTGAAAGAGATGATCGTCAATCATTTCAATCATACAGACAGCAAAAGAGCTGCTCAAATTTTGGAAAACTGGGAAGAAGAAATTCAAAACTTCGTTAAAGTGATTCCGAATGATTACAAGAAAATGGTCGAAAAGATAAACGAACAAAAAGCTGCTGGTTTCTCCGACGAAGAAGCAATGATGTTTGCATTCGAATCAAGCACCAGAGGAGAAAACGCCCCAGCATCAGCAAAGCATAAAGAAGCAGTAACCCATTAAGGAAAGGGGAGAGGACAAAATGGGTAAAAAAACAGGTTTTATGGAATACAAACGCGAAAAACCATCTGAGCGGGATCCTCTCAAGCGATTGGACGATTGGAACGAATATTCATCGCCTTTCTCTGAAGAAATGTCATCAAGACAAGGAGCCCGCTGCATGGATTGCGGTACTCCTTTCTGCCAAATCGGAATGGACGTGAATGGCTACACCTCCGGATGCCCGATTTACAATTTGATTCCCGAATGGAACGATCTTGTTTATCGCGGTAGATGGAGAGAGGCTCTAGAAAGATTATTAAAAACGAATAACTTCCCTGAATTCACGGGCCGTGTTTGTCCTGCGCCATGTGAAGGCTCTTGTACGGTTGCAATCTCTGATCCTGCCGTTACGATCAAAAGCATCGAGCGCACGATTATTGACAAAGGCTTTGAAAACGGCTGGATTCAAGCGAGAATTCCTGAAAAACGCACAGGCAAAAAAATTGCGATCGTTGGTTCCGGCCCAGCTGGTTTAGCTGCGGCTGACCAATTGAATCAAGCCGGACATTCGGTTACAGTCTATGAACGTGCTGATCGTGCCGGCGGCCTGTTAACCTACGGAATTCCGAACATGAAGCTTGAAAAGGAAGTTGTTGAACGACGGATTAAGCTTCTTACTCAAGAAGGTATCGATTTTGTTCTGAATACAGAAATCGGAAAAGACGTAACGGCAGATGAGCTAAAAGAGCAATTTGATTCCGTTATCCTTTGTACCGGTGCACAAAAACAACGTGATCTATTAATTGAAGGCCGTGAAGCAAAAGGTGTCCACTTTGCTATGGATTATTTAACAGATACGACGAAAAGCATGCTAGATTCCAATTTTAAAGATAAAAAGTTTATCAATACGAAAAATAAAGATGTTATTGTAATCGGCGGCGGAGATACAGGTGCTGACTGTGTTGCAACGGCTCTCCGTCAAAAGGCAAAAAGCGTGGTGCAATTCGGTAAGCATCCGAAGCTGCCTGATTCCCGCAACCCTGAAAACATGTGGCCTGAACAGCCGCACGTTCATACGATGGAATATGCATATGAGGAAGCACAAGCAAAATTCGGCGATGATCCTCGCCAATATGCAATTCAAACGACTAAATTAGTTGCCGACAGCAAAGGCAATTTAAAAGAGCTTCATACAATCCAAATGAAAAAAATAAAAAATGAACACGGAAAGTATGAATTTCAAGAGATTCCTGGATCAGAAAAAGTCTGGCCGGCTCAATACGTCTTTATCGCCATCGGTTTTGAAGGCACTGAAGCACCATTAATGGAGCAATTCGGGGTCAACATGACTAGAAATAAAGTTCAAGCTGCTTATGGCGATTACAAGACCAATGTCGACGGCGTTTTCGCTGCCGGAGATGCAAGAAGGGGCCAAAGCCTGATCGTTTGGGCGATTAACGAAGGAAGAGAAGTAGCAAAAGCTGTAGATACCCATCTAATGGGATCAACTGTATTGCCATAAGGAAAAGAGCCTTAATCTGGTGTTTACGCACTGGATTAAGGCTTTTTTTGATTAGAAACAAGGCAAGAGCGGATATTTTTTCGTCATGCATTTACTTTGTGAAAAAGATGAATCATAAATTAGCAGAAATAGAGATCGTTCAATTATTAAATAAAACATCTGAACAGATTAGAGTATGAGAAAATAATTCAAATACTATTGTAGAACAAAATAATATATGTGAATGGGAAACAACTAACTTATGTGCAATAATGATAAGGAGAAGAATGGCATTATAAACAAGAGTAACAATTTTTAAAGAGATAATAAAACAGCACTTGCTTTCTCAGAACTTTGCAAAAGAAGAAAAGATGGTGGCTTATGACGAAATTCGAATTTAAAAATCAAGAAGAACTGGGATCATTTTTAATGGATGAAGTATTAACCAGACAAGAAGCTGAAATGTATTTAAATATGAAGAAACAAAGTTTTCCCCGTTCCCTCAAAAAAGAAAAAATACGTCCCTTTAAAACATCCGGGAAAACCCAGCTCTTTTTAAAAAGTGATTTAAGACCCTACAAAGAAGAACTGGAAACCGAATTAAAGAAATACAACCCTAATCATGATGAATAAGAGATCTGGCACCAGTTCGGTTTCTCCATATTCAAATAAATGTTAATGATTATTTTATTATTAATATTAATATTTTTGTTTTTGTTAATGTTATTTTATATAAAACAACATCATTGGATATCCTCACACGAATCTAACACAACCGATGCTCCATCATTTTTTAAGTGACAAAAGTGAAATTTCTCTTGACAATTTTATATCAGCTGAAATAGAATAAAATTAAATGACAGTCAGTACTGACAGTCTATTTGAAAGGAGTGAGTGTATGAGCAATAGTAATAATTTAAGCATCGATGATAAGCTGCTGTTGGCAGCGATCGATTTAATAGCGGAGAAAGGCTACAATGGTGTATCTACCAAGGAAATCGCTACTATGGCAGGTTTGAGTGAAAAAACGCTGTTTCGCCGATTTGGAAGCAAACAAAACCTTCTCGAAATGGCGTTTGACCGTTTTCATTATGCCGAAGAGATAACAAAACTTTTTAACGAGAAGCTCGTATGGGATTTGCAAACAGACTTGCTCCTGATCAGTCGAACATATCATGAAATTATGAATCGTAACCGGAAAATGATTATGATCAGCATCAAGGAGGAAGGGCATTTACCTGGGTTTAGAGAAAGAACACAAAAACACCCTCGACAGCTTTTGGATATTCTAACCAATTATTTTACGGCTATGTACGAAAAAGGAAAGCTAATTCGAACGGACCCCGAGCTACAGGCGTTGTCGTTCATAATGCTGAATTTCGGAGCTTTTATGAACAACCTGGATAATGATATGAATTTTCCAAATGTTTCACTCGAAAGGTTTATAACAGAAAGTACTCAACTATTCACCAGGGCTTTAACCCCTAATATTATTTAAATAAAATGTCAGTCAGTACTAACGGTCATTTGTGGTAAACTTTTTATAGAGATGTACTTTTGTCAAAAAAAAGATCACTTTAAAACAAATTTCGGTACTTTTATGAAACAAAACGTAAGATTGTGCCAAAATCACTTGAAATTTCTTGCCTTTTTCCTAATATTAACAAATTTACAAGCAGGAAAGATATTTTTAATTAAGGAGGTTTTTTTAAATGAATACTAAACCAATAGTGTGGATTAATGTATTTACTGCCAAACCAGGTAAACTAGATGAATTGGTCGCTATCCAATCTGAAGAATTATTAAACTTTAAAAGCAAGGGTGTACCTGGTTGGATTAGTAGTCGTTGGCATCGTTCAGTCGATAATAACAAGGCAATTATGGTGACTACCTGGGAGAGTATTGAGTTTCATAAAAGTTGGTTAGAAAAAGCTGGATTTGCAGAACACCTAAACAAAATTCAACATCTGATTGAAGGAAAAGAAGGTGGGTACTACACGTTGGAGGAAAACATAGAAAACTAATAACCTGTTAAATTATAGATCTTTTATTTAATCAGTGATCTCGCTGGCTACTGCACTAACCTTTAAGCAAGTTATTTTATCAGCTTAAAAAATGAAATGTATAAAGGAGAAATGCTTTATGTCTAAAGAAAAAGTAGCATTTATTACAGGCGCGGGACGCGGAATTGGAGCGGCTACAGCGAAAGAGTTAGCAGGAATGGGTATAAAAGTTGCAATTAACTACTTATCTGACCATAAAAGTGCAGACCAAGTGGTAAATTAAATTCGATCGCATGGAGGAGATGCTATCAAAATTCAGGGAGATGTTTGTAGTGCTGAACAAGTAACCCTTATGACCAATGAGATCCTTGATCATTGGGGACGGATTGATATTTTAGTTAGTAATGCCAACATCCCTTTTGTTATAAAGCCTTTTCTTACTATTTCATGGGCGGAATTTTCACAGAAACTAAATGATGAAATCAAAGCTGCTTATCATCTTTCGCAGGCAATTTTACCGATTATGAAGGAAAACAGTTATGGACGGATCGTCTATATAGGAAGTGCAGCTGCGAAAATTCCAGAAAAAAACTTTATTGCTCATGGAACAGCAAAAGCAGCGCTTGTCCAATTTGCCAAACAGATCGCCAAGGAATTTGGAGAATTCGGAATTACTGCTAATGTGATTTCACCAGGATTAGTAGAAACCGATGCTTCAAGAGAGCAAGTAAAACTACTTAAGTCAGAGTTTACTGCATTGACACCGTTGAAACGGATAGCTCAGCCTGAAGATGTTGCTAAGGCCATTGCGTTATATGTTACTGAGCGATCAGCATTTATCACTGGTTCATATATACCCGTAGATGGCGGTATGTATATGCTTTGACATTTTTTCCCCGATCAACTGCTGACAAGGGATTTAGTCAAAGATTACATAAGAAGATTTCTAAGATTATCGACGTTCCTTGGGAAATGGCGACAACAGAGGCTCTTCGTCATCCCGAAGTTAAAGGAACACGAACTTTTGTTCAGCCATACAAACAATGGTACTCCAAAAGGGTATATGAACTTTCAGCTTTTGAGCCGGAAATATATATTCGGTTAGTCAGAGTGATGAATCTTATCCGAAGCCCCCTCCATTTGTTTCATCCAAAAGTACTGTTCCCGATACTCACTAATCACCGGCATGAATGATTCTCCTGTTGTTAAAGTTCCTTAATCCTTCCTGACCAGGAAGGATTTTTTCTTGAATAATAGAGGGTTTTAATCATAAGATTTCAGAAAACACTTTAGATCTTCTTTCTCCTTTCCTTCATTACTGTAGGATAAATTTTTCTTAAAGGAGGAAATATTCCAAAAAATTCACAGAGTTAAACACACCAATTTAACTATAATAGTATTATGTAAACAAACTCATTTTCATAGCTTTGTCAAATTAGCTCTGTTATTATGAAAACTACTAAAACAGAAGTAAAGGATGCTGGCATGACGAAAAATAAAAATTGGCCAATTATTGCCGGAGCTATCTGGTCATTCGTTTTTGCAATAATGAGCTTTTACTGGGCACTTGGGGGAATGATCGGTGTAGAGTCGCTTGGAGGAAAAATCTATCAGCTTGCTCTTGAAAGAAACCCGCAATTTATTCTGCTGGTTTGGATCACGGGCTTCATCAAGGTGATAGGAGGAGTTTTCCTTTTGCTTATGCTAATGAATCGATTACCCGATTTTATTAAGAAATCATTGTACTGGATTTCGATTGTCGCAGGTATCTTTCTGTTTTTATATGGTGCTGCCAATTTCACGACCGTAGGTATGGCAAAATGGGGTTTACTCGAAATGGGACAACAAAGCCAAATTGGCGGTTTTATTTTTGGGAGCCCTTTTGGATGCTTGGTGGAATTCTTTATTTTATTGCAGGCAGGAGGGCAAGTAAAGAGTTTTCTGCTCGTTATTCATCCTAAATAATTTGAGCAGACCTCCGTCTAAATCTTGATGGTGTTACTAATTATTACATTCATTTTGAAAGGAGGTAAAAGTGAATGAGAATCTTAGTCGTAGGAGCAGGTGCAACTGGCGGATATCTGGGAGCGCGGTTAGCGGAAGCCGGAACTGACGTTACTTTTCTTGTGAGAGAGAAGAGAAAGAAACGCTTGAGCGAAACACAATTGAAGGTATCAAGTGTAAAAGGGGATGTGTCAATTGTCCCCAAAATGGTCGTTCGTGAAGAGCAGTCCCCCTTTGATGTAATTTTCATCACTTCCAAGGCTTATTCTTTGGACCAAGTTATTCATGATATTAAGCCATTTACATATTCTGAAACGTTGATTGTGCCTTTTTTAAACGGATTTGCCCATTATGAAAAACTATTTAAAACCTTTTCACAAGAACAAGTACTCGGTGGTCTTTGTTTCATCGAATCCACCTTAAATCACGAAGGCCATATTCTACATACCAGCCAGGCCCATAGATTTGTTTTTGGGGAATGGAATGGTAAGCGTACAAATCGAATAGAATCACTTGAGAAAGAGTTTGACGGTATAAATGCCGAAATTGTATCAAGTAATCAAATAATGAAGGAAGTTTGGCATAAATATTTGTTTATTGCAGCACTGTCCGGTATTACAACACTATTTAAACAGCCGATCGGACCGATTTTAAAGCTTGAAACCGGCAGGAACACGACGATCCAGGTTATACGTGAAATCGTGTCCGTAATGAGAGCCATTCAAGCACCGCTGTCTGAAAGCATTGAGTCCGATACGTTTAGCCAGATGCAAAACATGCACGAGGAAATGAAATCGTCCATGCTTCGAGATATGGAAAAGGGAAGCGTGATTGAAGATGATCATCTTCACGGATACTTGATCAAAAAAGGAGCTGAGCATGGCTTTAAAGTCCCAGTACTTGAAACCATTTATACGAATTTGAAGCTTTATTCGATGAACCATAATAATATTATGTAAACTAAAGATATGTTTTATTTTCCCGAGGAAAGGGAAAATTGTAATGAGTAAGGAGGATTTCAATGAATTATTCGAAAAGTCCGGGAATTGCAGCGGTATTAAGCTTTTTTTACACAGGTTTGGGCCAAATATATAATGGTCAAATTGCCAAAGGTATTTTATTTATCATTATCCATTGTATTAACATCGGGCTCATGTTTTTGCTTATTGGTTTTATCACGACACCTATTTTTTGGATATATGGTATGTATGACGCATATAAAACAGCTGAAAAATATAACAAGTCCATATAAAACGACTGAGCTTTTAATTGGTTGATCTCCACTTAGACTATCTAATGTAGCGTGGGTGCCAATTATACGGAAGAACCGATTTTGCAGAAATCGGTTTTTTACTGTTACAGGATGGGTTACTGGTGATTAATCTCCTTACTTTGTCATATCTCGTCTTTAAAAATAATAATCATGTGATAGCAGAAAAATAGGGGAGAGTTCAAAATGACTTTTAAGGATCACGTACGATGAAGTTTTTTATCACTGGTGCAAATGGACAGCTGGGCAATGAGTTAATAGAAACAATTAAAAAAGATAATAAACATTCAGTCATCGGATATGGGAAGCAGCAGCTCGATATAACTGACAGTAACCGATTAAAAGAAGTTCTTCAACTTGAAAAGCCTGACTGCATCATAAATGCTGCAGCTTTTACTAATATGGATCTCTGTGAAAAAGAACAAGAGCTGGCTATACTCAGTAACGGGCTTGGCCCTTACAATCTTGCTGCTGAAGCAAAAAAAAGAGGCATTAAGCTTTTCCATATTTCTTCCGGCTATGTGTACAGCGGTGAAAAGTTTCCTCCATATTTTGAGGAAGACCCGACAGATCCAAAAACAATTTTCGGCAAAAGTAAAAAACTAGGGGAAGAGCTTGCATTGCAGGAAAATAAAGAAATAACGATTATTCGGACGTCTTGGCTGTTTGGTCATTTCGGAGAAAATTTTGTCAAATCAACATACGACTTATCTCTTAGTTCAAAAGAAATTTTCACCATCAATGATCAATATGGCTGCCCAACCTATGCAAAGGATTTAGCGTTTGCGCTGCTTAAACTGCTGCAGCATCCTCCGGGAATCTATCACGTGGTCAATTCCGGCAGCTGTACCTGGTTTGAATTTGCAGAAGAAATCATCCGCATAATCGGAGCGGATACAAAAGTTATCCCTATTTCAAGCGAGCAATACGGATTCAAAACACGCCGGCCGAAGTATACATTATTAAGTTTAGAAAAGATCAGAAAAAAAGGGATCTTGATGAGACATTGGCGAGAAGCATTGCGGGATTATGCAAAACGTGAGTTTGATGATAGAGATAAACAAAATGAAAGGAAAAAAGCTAGTGTTTAAGTTAACACTAGCTTTTTGAAAGTTTAGACTTTTACGGACGCATTTTTTGAAGAAAACGTTTTTCTCCATGACACTTGCGCAATGAATAATACGAGTAATGCACCAATACCGATCAATGAGTAGACCATAAATCCTGATGCATACGTTCCGGAAATTTGCTTTAGCGTCCCAAGGATATTAGGGATGAAAAATCCTCCGACTCCTCCGGCTGCCCCTACAATACCAGTTATTACGCCGATTTCTTCTTGAAACCTTTGAGGGACAAGCTGAAAAACAGCTCCGTTCCCCATTCCGAGAAACAGCATACCTGCAAAAAGCAAAGTTATTACCGCAGGTAAAGGAGGAAGCAGGCTTACGCCAAACATGCATATTGCGACACCAATAAACAATACGAAAAGGAGACGCACACCGCCGATTTTATCAGCAATTAATCCGCCGACCGGCCGGAATAAGCTGCCTGCTATGACACAAAGTGTTACGAAATCACCAGCAGAAACTTTAGATAAATTGTATTGGTCGACAAAAAAGATACTTAAAAAACTAGTTAAACCAACAAAACCTCCGAATGTGACTCCATAAAGCAAGCAAAAATACCAAGTATCTTTAAATTTTAATACATCAAGATACGCAGTCAAAGGCTTTGCAGGCGGCTGGGAAGGGGCGTCTTTTGCAATTATCACATACGTAATAAAAACGATTAAAAGTGGTATAAGGGCTAGTCCCATGACACCATTCCATCCGATTTGCTCTGCAATACGCGGTCCAAAAAGTGTGGCGAATACGGTTCCGCTATTTCCTGCTCCTGCAATTCCCATCGCTAATCCTTGTAATTCAGGAGGATACCATCTGCTTGCCATTGGCAGGGCGGCAGAAAAACTTGCTCCTGCAACTCCTAATAAAATTCCAATGCAATAAAGTTCAGTTAATGTGTTACCGAATAACCATCCCCACAATAGCGGGATCATAGTAACGAGCATACCGCCAATCGCTGTTTTTTTAGGCCCTATCCGATCAGTTAACACTCCAACGATTAGACGAAAGAATGAACCAGATAGGATCGGTATAGCTACGATCAAGCCTTTTTGTGATGGCGAAAGTCCAAAATCATTCGTAATGTATACCCCAAGTGCACCAAGCATAACCCAAATCATAAAGCTGACATCAAAGTATAAAAAAGATGCAAGCAATGAGGGAGCGTGGCCGCTTTTTCTCAAACCTGATAATTTCATGAACAACTCTCCTTCTAAAAAAACAAATGTATTTGTTAGTTAGTTAGTTTACCTATCACGGAACTTTATGTCCTCTTCCTTGTCAGGAAATATGACACAGTTCACCTATTTTTCTTCATTCTGTGTCATAATCAAAGTTGTGGATGAGCTTCCATTTTTCAAAGGCAATGGAGGGATTCAATTGAATAAGCAAAGACTAATCGTAGTAGGAAACGGAATGGCAGCGGTGCAGTGCATTCAGGAAATCGTTGAATGCAATCCAAGCCATTTTGAGATTTTCGTATTTGGAAGTGAACCATACCCTGGCTATAATCGAATATTATTATCATCTGTACTCCAGGGAAGCAAGTCATTCGATGATATCTCTTTAAATTATCTGGAATGGTATGAAGAACACGGAATACAACTATTTACAGGTGAAACAGTTGTCAAAATAGACCCTGAGAGAAAACGAATCGTTACGAATAAAGAAAAACAATTCCTGTATGACAAACTAATTATAGCAACAGGCTCTGTTCCAAACAGAATCCCTATTCCGGGGAATGATAAAGAAGGCGTTTTGGCATTCAGGACGATTGAGGATTGCCAGAAAATGATTGAAATTTCACAAAGATACAAACATGCAGCAGTCATCGGTGGGGGCTTATTAGGGCTTGAAGCAGCGCGAGGATTGATGAACCTGGGCATGACTGTGAATGTTATTCATAAATCCGAATATTTAATGGAGCGGCAGCTTGACAAGCGGGCATCTAAAATGCTGCAAAATGAGTTGGAAAATCAGGGAATGAATTTTTTATTAAACAAAGAAACTAGTGAAATCATTGGTGAAAACCATGTAGAAGGATTGCGATTTAAAGACGGATCAGATATAGAAGCTGATTTAATCGTTATGGCAGCAGGTGTCAGGCCTAATGTTCAGTTAGCGGCTGAAAGCGGAATTCATGTAAATCGTGCAATCTTGGTGAATGATTACATGGAAACAAGCCAAAAAGATGTCTATGCCGTCGGTGAATGTACAGAGCATAAAGGGGTCGTTTACGGCCTTGTAAAACCGCTATATGAGCAGGGAAAAGTACTTGCCAAGCATGTTTGCGGTTTACCTGTGAAGGGATACCCAGGATCTGTTCTCTCTACTCATTTAAAAGTATCAGGGATTGATGTATTTTCTGCGGGCCTGCTTGATGAAAGTGAAACAGCAAAAGAAAGAGCCTATTATGACGAAATCGATGGTGTCTATAAAAAAATGATCTTTCAAGATAATAAGCTGGTAGGTGCCGTTTTATTTGGAGATACGAAAGATGGAATGAAATATTTGGATTTGATCGTGAAAAAGAAGGATCTATCAGATGAGGAAAAATCAATGCTATTTCAATCATCTGATGGCAGTGCGGTCGATACTTTGGAGAATTCAGATATTATTTGCAACTGCAATGCAGTTTCAAAGGGAATGATTATTGAGGCCGTTCTAAAAGAAGGTCTAGAAACAATTGAAGAAGTGAAAGCATGCACAAAGGCTTCAGGGTCGTGCGGAGGATGCCGGCCATTGGTGGGAGAGCTTCTATCTTATATTAAAAGCGATAATTTCAATGAAGAAATTGAGCATAATCCAATGTGTGCGTGCACCTCTTTAACAGAGGAAGAAGTGGTATTTGAAATGCAAATGAGGGGCGTTACAACTGTTCAAGAAGTTATGAATGAGCTTGGATGGGAAAATAACGAGGGCTGCTCATTATGCCGTCCAGCACTGAATTATTACTTGGGAATGATTCATCCAGATTTAAGTAAGGGCACATACACAAATGCAATTCTTCAAGAAAACGGGACCTATTCCATTACGCCGCAGCTTTACGGCGGCTTAACATCGGCGGAAGAGCTTCGGAAAATCGCGGATGTTGCCCAAAAATACAACATATCGAATATTGAGATCACGAGTGAACAACGAATCAATCTTGGCGGCATCAAAAAAGAGGATCTGCAAAGCATTTGCAGCGAACTGGATGTAGCGATTTCTTCTGCGAATGGACACATCATTCAGACTGTAAAGACAAGTGCCGGGGAAACGTCCTGCAAATGTGAAAAGCTGCATGCTCAGAATCTTGCAATCAAACTGGAAAGGCGCCTGAATTCCCTTACTACACCAAATCGTTTAAAAATCGCGGTCTCCTCCTGTCCCCTTGATTGTGCAAGCGCAATGATTGAGGATATCGGAATTATATACATTGACAGGGGATGGGAAATTTACGCGGGTGGCAGCAAAACCGAATTGAAGAAAGGCAAATTGCTTAGTGTTGCTTCAACCGAAGACGAAGCAATCGATTTGATAAGAGGAACAATCCAGTATTATCGTGAAACGGCAAATTATTTAGAGTCTGTATGGCAATGGCTTGATCGAGCCGGACTTATCCACATAAGAGAAGTGCTGTTTTCGAAAGAATTGCTTCACCAATTGCTGTCAAGACAGGGTGAAGATATAGCAAGACTTCGTAAGACAGAGAGAAGTTACTCGTAAAATTACTAATTAAAGGGTGACAATCCATGACTGAGATGTTATTAAAATACTTCCGCACGAAGCTTCAAGAGGTACAAAGGGAAAGAATCTATGATTCTCAATGTCCGTATTGCAGTATGCAATGCAAGATGCAGCTGATCGAACAAACCGGAATCTCTAGAAAGTCCTATGTAACAGTCGGAAAAGATAACCCGACATCAGAAGGCAGACTATGTATAAAAGGCATGAATGCGCATCAGCATGCGCTTCATCAGGAAAGAATCAAATATCCTTTGTTAAAAGTGGATGGTGAATTTGTCCGAATTTCATGGAAGCAAGCGCTGCAGCATATAAAAGAAAAATTCACTGCTATTCAAGCTGAAAGCGGCCATGATGCCATTTCTATATTCGGAAGCGCATCGATTACGAATGAAGAAGCCTATTTATTAGGGAAATTTGCCCGTGTCGGGTTAAAAACAAAATACATCGACTATAATGGCCGATTTTGCATGTCAGCAGCAGCTTCTGCAGCCGCTCAAACATTCGGAATGGACAGAGGCTTGACGAATAGTCTGCAGGAAATACCGAATGTTCGCTGTATCATCCTATCTGGCACAAATATCGCAGAGTGTCAGCCTACGATCATGCCTTACTTTGAGAAAGCGAAAGAAAATGGCGCTTATATCATTGCCATCGATCCGAGAGAAACGGCCACAACCAAAATAGCTGACCTGCATTTAAAAGTCAGACCGGGAATGGATGCAGCTTTAGCTAACGGGCTGTTAAAGGTGATTTTTGAAGAAAACTATGTAGATGAAGCATTTATTAAAGCACGATCTAAAGGATTTGACGAAGTGAAGGCACATATTTCGTCTTTAGATTGGGATGAAATTGTTGACATGAGCGGTGTACCGATTGAGCAGATTCGCAAAGCAGCAATTATGTTTGGCAAAGAAGAGAGCGGCATGATTTTTACTGCAAGGGGAGTGGAGCAGCAAACAAACGGCTCGATTACCGTTCGCAACTTCCTGAATATTCTCATCGCTACCGGCAAAATCGGCAAACCGAATTGCGGGTACGGGGCAATTACAGGTCAAGGTAATGGCCAGGGAGCTAGAGAGCATGGACAAAAAGCGGACCAGCTTCCAGGATACCGCTTGATTGAAAATGAAGAACACAGGGAGCATATCGCAAGAGTGTGGGGAATTAATAAAGAGGATCTCCCGAGAAAAGGTGTTTCCGCATACGAGATGATGGAAAAAGTCCACAACGGGGAAATCAAGGCGATGCTGCTAATGTGTTCGAATCCAGTTGTGTCAGCTCCTAACGCAAATTTTATTAAAGAAGCAATAGAAAAGCTATCTTTCTTTGTAGCTGTTGATCTATTTATTTCAGAAACGGCAAAGTTAGCCGATTTAATATTGCCTGCCTCCTCATATCTGGAGGATGAAGGGACGATGACCAATCTGGAAGGAAGAGTCACTTTACGGGAAGCGAGTATGCCTACTCCAGGAGAAGCAAAGCATGACTGGCAAATTATTTGTGATATTGCGCACGTACTTGGCAAAGGAGACTATTTTTCCTATTCGTCTGCTGAAGAGATCTTTAATGAACTAAGGGAAGCTTCGCGCGGCGGCATTGCTGATTATTATGGGATGACGTATGACCGTCTCAGAAAGGAAGGCGGGATTTTGTGGCCGTGTCCTGACACCGCCCATCCAGGGACGACGAGATTATTTGAAGAAGCATTTCCCCGCCCGGATGGAAAAGCGGAAATGGTTGCTGTCTCAAATCATCCAGAAGTTCCGAAAGAAATGCCAGATGAAAGATATCCGTTATATCTAACTTCAGGAAGAATCATGTCTCATTACCAAACTGGGGTACAAACAAGAAAAAGCTCGGCGCTCGCTGCAAGAAATTTTGAATCGTTTATGGAAATCCATCCGGAAACAGCAGCTAAATATCGGATTCAAGACAATATGTTAACAAAAATTGAGTCGGCAAAAGGAAGTATTATTGTCCGAAGCAAATGGTCAAATACGATTCGAAAAGATACCGTATTTGTGCCGTTTCATTGGTCTGATATACAAAATGTCAATCTACTAGTATCAGATCAGCTGGACCCAACTTGTAAAATGCCTGGATTTAAAGTATGCGCAGTAAAAGTAAGCCCCAAAGCCTAAGTAATTGACGATAGAGATGGTCATCAGTTTTTTTGCTAGATATGCTAACATAAAATTTCAATAAAGCGTCGAAACCTTGTTAGATAATATCCCTAAAAAATCAACATTTATGTCTTATTGTGATATATTTTACAAAAACCTAAGTTGCATACCAAGTAGACTTTCTAAAGGAGGCGCATCAATTGAGAAAGAAAAAGTTAGTTCTAGTTGGAAATGGCATGGCAGGTATTCGCGCAATTGAAGAGGTTTTAACAGGTTCAAAGGATGAGTTTGAGATTACGATATTTGGAAGTGAGAAGCATCCAAATTACAATAGAATTTTGTTATCGAAAGTTTTACAAGGAGATACGGACATAACTGACATCACATTAAACGACTGGGATTGGTACGAACAAAATCGTATTCAACTGTATACCGGTGAAACAGTGATCAAGGTTGATTCAGAGAAAAAAGAAGTACTTACGGATGCCGGAAGGACAGAAGCTTATGATGAGTTAATTCTTGCCACTGGATCGCTGCCTTTTATCCTGCCGATTCAAGGAGCGGATAAACAAGGGGTGACGGCCTTTCGAGACATTCAGGATACTGATGAAATGCTCGAAGCCTCCAAAACTTATAAAAAAGCTGCAGTGATTGGCGGCGGATTGTTAGGGCTGGAAGCGGCAAGAGGACTTTTAAATTTAGGCATGGAAGTCACCGTCATTCACAATTCTTCCTTTTTAATGAATCGCCAACTGGATGCAACGGCAGGAAGACTTTTACAAAGTGAATTAGAAAAACAAGGGATGAAATTCTTGATGGAAAAAGATACGAAAGCCGTTCTTGGAGGTGATCGGGCAGAAGGCCTATCATTTAAAGACGGCACTTCCATCCAAGCCGATTTAGTCGTTATGGCTGTAGGGATTCGTCCGAACTGTCATTTGGCAAAAGAAAGCGGCATTTCCACTAATCGCGGTGTGATTGTCAATGATTTCATGCAAACTGACCTTCCTAATATATATGCAGTTGGAGAATGTGTAGAGCATGACGGCAACACTTACGGACTCGTTGCACCTTTATATGAACAGGCGAAAGTTTTAGCAAATTTTATCTGCGGTAATGAAACAAAACCTTATCGCGGATCCGTTGTTTCAACGCAACTGAAGGTTTCTGGTGTTGAAGTATTTTCTGCTGGTGACTTTTTAGAAGGACAAGACAAAAAGGCGATAAAAATATTTGATGAACAAGACGGAATATATAAAAAAATTGTGCTAAAGGAAAATCAAATCGTCGGAGCAGTCCTTTTTGGCGACAGCAGCGAAGGCAGCCGGTTATTTTCTATGATTCAAAAACAGGCTGATATTTCGAATACAGAGAAGGTGTCGATTTTACAGCCTATTGGTGAAGAAGCCGGGGAAAGTTTGGTTGCCAGTATGACTGACGAAGAAATTGTGTGCGGCTGTAACGGTGTGTCAAAAGGAGCTATAGTCCAGGCCATTCAGCAGCAAGGCTGTTCTACAGTTAATGAAATAAAGGCTTGTACAAATGCATCTCGATCATGTGGCGGCTGTAAAGGGTTAGTTGCAGATGTTCTGCAGCACACAATGGGAGAAGATTTTGATGCTGCTTCACAAAAAGAAGCGATTTGTGGCTGTACGACTTTGTCGAGAGAAGAAGTTGTTGAACAGATAAAAGAAAAAGGCCTAACCCATGTTAGGGAAGTGATGAATGTTCTGGGTTGGAGTGAAGAGGAAGGCTGTTCTAAATGCCGTCCTGCCCTGAACTACTATTTAGGGATGGTCAATCCTACGAACTATGAGGATGAGAGAGAATCCCGTTTTGTTAATGAGAGAATGCATGCGAATATTCAAAAAGATGGAACCTATTCCGTCGTTCCGCGAATGTACGGCGGCGTAACCAATTCAAAAGATTTGCGCCGTATTGCCGATGTTGTGGAGAAATACGAAATCCCATTAGTAAAAGTAACAGGCGGACAGCGTCTGGATTTATTAGGGGTGAAAAAAGAAGACTTACCAAAAGTCTGGGAAGATTTAGATATGCCTTCAGGATTTGCTTACGGAAAATCACTGCGAACGGTAAAAACCTGTGTAGGCGAACAATTTTGCCGGTTTGGTACGCAAGACTCAATTTCACTCGGGATTTATTTAGAAAAAAAATTCGAAGGCTTGCAAACCCCGCATAAAGTGAAAATGGCTGTATCTGCTTGTCCAAGAAGCTGTGCAGAATCTGGATTTAAAGATATTGGCTTCATTGGAATAGACGGCGGCTGGGAACTTTACGTCGGAGGAAACGGCGGGACCCACGTGCGCGGAGGAGATTTGCTATACAAAGTCAAAACGGTAGAAGAAGTTCTTGAGGTAACAGGTGCTTATTTACAGTATTATCGTGAAACGGCAAATTATTTAGAGCGGACTTCCGCTTGGATTGAGCGGGTTGGCTTAGCCCACGTCCAATCTGTTTTAGACGATAAGGAAAAGCGCCGTGAATTGAATGTTCGGATGGACGAAGCGTTATCAGTATACAAAGATCCATGGAAACAGATTCTTAATGACGAAAAAACAATGAAAGAATTGTTTGAAAATGTAGTTATGTCCTAATTTGAATTAAGAAGGAGAATCGCTGCATGGTTAATGAAAGCATCACAAAATTATACGTTTGCACCTTGAGTGATCTGCCTGAGCGGCTGGGGAAAACCGTACGAGTGGGAACAAAAGAAGTAGCCGTATTCCGATTGTCAAATGGAAAAATCCGCGCGATCGAAAACCGATGTCCTCATAAAGGCGGAGTATTAAGTGAAGGAATTGTTAGCGGCAAATTTGTCTTTTGCCCCATGCACGATTGGAAAATTTGTGTCGATGACGGAAAAGTACAAGAGCCTGATCATGGATGTGTCAAAACGTATCATACTCTAGTCGAAAGTGAAGCGGTTTATCTTTTAATTTAGTATTAGAAGAGAAAAGATCAATCATATCCCCTGATTCGTTTATTAGAATCAGGGGATATTAATTTGTTTATAATAATATTCATAATTTATAATTAAGTTTTGAACAAAAATACCGGAGTTGAAGGGTTGATACAATCGTAATTGTCACTAAAACATATGGATATAAATGTAAATAAAACCTACCCGGAGAGTTTTTTTAAAAGTGAATGTACTGAGTCTTCTTTAGTATTGCCATTTTGTTTGGGTTTCAGCATTGTAATTCATTGTCCATTCATAAATACCCACCTCGTCACAGCTTTTTATTTTTTATATTCCTTTACAGGAATATTCCTATTAAGATATACTCTTTTCAAAGAAGAAAAACTAAAAGTGCACTTTGGTCCACCTATTGAGTCCAATCGATTATAGTTTTTTGAATTACTTCGCGACGGCCACTCACCGTGTGGGAAATTTCGTATCTGCTTCACACTCTAAAATTACAAGCATCCAAACATCTCTGTGTACTGTGGCAAGAATAGTAGAAATTTATTCGGAAGCAAATCGCTGCAATTAGTTTGCTATCGGAGTCCTTCATGTTTAAAACTCTTGGTTGGAAAAACACAGTGAAATGTGGGAAGAAAAAGTCGAAATCTTGTATCGTTATTTTCAGGAGTTGAAAATAAAAATAAGAATGAGAGAATGAAAACGTTTTCTACACTTCCTATATGTCACGATATCTGTCACATTTATGTCTGAAAAAATACTTAATTTTTGGAGGAGTTAGTATGTTTACAAAAATCGAAATCACACGTACATTCAATGCTACACGTGAGCTTGTGTTTAAAGCATTTACAGAATCAGAACATTTGCAGAACTGGTGGGGACCAAAAGGATGGACTTTTGATATTTCTAAGTTTGAGCCCCGTCAAGGCGGTGTCTTCCATTACAACCAAATATCGCCTGACGGTAGCGTAATGTGGGTCAAATTTGTTTATCATGATATCAATGCTCCAGAGAAACTCATTTATACCTCTTGCTTTTCTGATGAGAAAGGTAACATTGTACCTGCTCCTTTTGACGACAACTGGCCGCTGGAAATCCTGAATACTTTTACGTTCAGTGAGCATGAAGGAAAAACGACTCTTACAATGATTGGGACTCCTGTATCCCCGACTGAGGAGGAAATTAAAACCTTCGAGGAATCACAAGAGATGATTCAGAAGGGTTTTTCAGGCACATTCGATCAACTAGCCGATTATCTGTCAAAAGGTTTAAAACAAATAATATAAGTTCAGCTAAAATAGACACCGCTTGTCGGTGTTTTTTTCGTTATGCGAGGTGAGAGCTATCTCAAAAGCTTATGGTAGAAATCGGTGATGAGCAATTTTTTGAAATCTAATTGAATTCCTGTGATTGCCGTCGGGAGGTTAGAAGATTACAAATTGGCTGATCGCATTGTTCAAAAAGGAGAAGCAGAGCTTGTTGCTGTCGGCAGAGGAATGCTTCGAAATCCATATTGGCAAATGACGCTTCTCTAGCACTTGAAGGCAATCCATTAACGACAAAACAATATTGAGAGAGCCTATAATAATACGGTAGCTAAAAGGTGTTTGTCCTCTTCAAGCTGGCAAACCTTTTTTTGCTTAATCTCCCAATACAGCTTTCTCCCAATTTTTTCTGTGATATAATACCATAAAATATTCCTGATTAATAAGATAATGGAGGCTATCATGAAAATTAGTATTTGCACCCCGGCTTACAATGCGGAAAAAAACATTCCTCAGTTACTTGATAGTATCGTAAGCCAAACAATGGATCCCAATGAATTTGAGGTCATTGTTGTTGATGATAAATCAACAGACAATACAATTCGTGTATTAAAACAATATCGCAAGAAAATAAAAAAATTGCGAATCTATAGACGATTTATAAATTCGGGGGGACCCGGGAAACCTAGAAATCAAGCGATGAAACGTGCAAGGGGAGAATACATATTTTTTGCAGATGCAGATGATTATTTAGGAAAAGAAAGTTTGCAGAGAATGTATGATTATGCAATCAAACATTCCTCAGAAGTGTTAATTGGTAAATATAAAGGTGTAAATGGCAGAGGCGTACCAAAATCAATGTTCAAAAAAAACACCCCGGATGTTGATCCAGCCTCTGAAGATGCCCGGCTCGTCTATACCTTTACACCGCAAAAACTTTTTAAACGATCATTAATAAAGAAGCATAAGCTGCGATTTTTAACAGATATCAAAGCATCTGAAGATCAATATTTTTATATGAAAGCATTGATTTATGCAAATAAAATATCTGTGTTAGCTGATTATGATTATTATTATCTAGTCAAGCATGAGGGTGACCACGCTTCTGCTTCATCGATGACTGCTAAAGAAAAATACTATATTACTGGAATGATTGCTAACGAGATTAATATTGGTATTAAAGAAGAGCATAGAAAAAAACGATTGATGGCTGAATTTATTAATCGACACTTTGATTATTCGAGAATGACTAGATTTACAATTTCGAAAAAAACAGAGGCCGAAAAACAAGAATGGATGAACGAGCTCCGTAAGTTTGTGTTAAGATACGTTTCACCTCAAGTGGATGAATTAGTTTATCCGCATGTCCAAATAAGGCTTCTCTTTATAAGAAATAACGATTATAAAAATCTTCACCTTTTCGAAAAAGAAGAAAAGCAGTTGGATGGCAATTGCTATGCAGCGAACGGAAACATTTACGCTGATCTAGAAAGCTTGAAAGACTATTCTGTTGATAAAAGTTTAATGATGATGAATTATAAGAACAAAATTCATCATTTCGCGGAAACCATCCAAGTGGTTGACAATCAGTTTTCTATCAAAGGTACCCTGAAGTATTCTCTTTTAAAAAGCGTACAAAACGCAAAACTACGCATGACCGGTGTCTTTGTTCACCGGGCTACAAAAAAAGAAAAAGTATTCAAACCGCTTAGCTGCGAAAACAACTATTTTTCATTTAAAATAGCCTATACACAATTAATTGAGGAAAATGAGGACTTCGGGGTTTGGGATTTTTTTATTGATACAGAAATTGAAGGCTTTCATGGGAGATCAAGGCTCGGCAGCAAGAAAAATCCTTATAAGTACCCGAGAGACACGTTTAGTATCAATCATTCATCTCAATCATCTTTTTCAGCAAAAATCTATTTTACTCATCCATTAAGCAATGTATCGGTTGATATAAAAAGGATTGAGAAAGTAGAAGTATCAAAATGTGTTCGTCAATCAGATAATCTGAAGTTTATTCTTGAAAATAAAATCTTTTATTTTTCTGAAGACAGTAATATATTACTTAAGACAGACAATAAGACATTTGCATTGCCATTTTCCATTGAACACGATTTCTTGAATATAAACACAATTTTATCTATCTATATTGCGAACTTGGCTGAAATCTCTTCAGAACTTGAGAGAAGCGCAAGCTTTTACCTTGAAAATAATGATTTAGCTATTATAAATCGAAAGGGAGAAGCACTTTCATTAAATACATTGAGACCTTTTCTGGCCAATAATAATTAGCTGTAAGGGGAAGATCATAAATGTACATTCATTTCGGAACGTGTTATTCAATTCACTGGTTGACCATGAATAATAAATGGTTTTATACTTGCGAATCTGGGGTAACGTAAGAAAGTTGAATGAGACAACGGGAGTGAGTAAATGTGAACAAAGAAACGAAAAAACAAGAAATACTGGATGCCTTTCATTTCAGGCATGCTACAAAAGAGTTTGATCCGAACAAAAAAATACCTGAAGAGGATTTCAATTTTATTTTAAAAACGGGACAGCTCTCGCCTAGTTCGTTTGGTTTTGAACCGTGGCAGTTTTTTGTCATTGAAAACCAGCAATTGAAAGAAAAGCTTGCTCCTGCTGCCTTGGGAGCGCATGGAAAACTTGAGACGGCCAGTCATTTTATCATCATTCTATCCCGGACAAAGAAAGATATGACATACGATTCTCCTTACATTGAGCACATGATGCGAGACATACAAAAAATGCCGGATGAAGTTTACCACGGCATGTATGAGATCGTGAAAAAGTTTCAAGAAACGGACTTTAACTTGCTTGAAAGCGATCGGGCCATGTTCGACTGGGCTTCGAAACAAACTTACATTGCCCTTGCGAATATGTTAACGGCAGCCGCACAAATCGGTATTGATTCTTGTCCGATAGAAGGTTTTAATCGAAATAAAATCAATCAAATCCTCCAAGCAGAAGGGCTGTTAGAAGAGCGAAGGCTCGAAGTTTCAGTTATGGCTGCGTTTGGATACCGTGTGAAAGATCCGCGCCCGAAAACAAGACAGAATATTAATGAAATTGTTAAATGGGTGAAATAGCAAATCTTCTCTTCCTGTAACACGTACAATTACGATCTTTCCCTCAAGATGAAAATTTTCGGGATAGAAGTGTACAAATCACTTTCTGCTGATACCTTCGATCTGAGTTCCAGAAGTCTCAAACAAGTGTGGACCATGAAATATTTGACAAATAGCGAAAATCCCATTATCCTATTAGTAATTTTATTTATAAAGCATTGAAGAGAAGAGTAGGAAGAATTATTATTTACAGAGAAAAAAGACACGGATCTTCAAGCTTGTTATTACGTCGGCTTGTTACCCGTTCCTAAGGTCAGTCAAATATGATTGACCATTTTTTTATTAATAAGGATACATAAAATTTACTTCTTATTAATACCTGTTTTAATTGTCAAGGGGACTAATATTAATACATAAGGAAATACTGATATGTAAAAAGGAAGTTTCTATGTAATGTTGGGACTTATTTTGGCAGTTATTCTTTTTAATTTGGTTGCTTTTATTACAAATAATCGACTGACTAAAAATCAAATCGTGCATATTTTGACATTCACAACATCTTTTCAAATACTTGGTAATACATATATTGATACAAAATATCATGGCTATTGGTACTTTACAAAAGAGATTGATGGGTGGATTGAAATTACTACATTCACGGTATTAATTCCACCTGTGAATATGATGTTTTAAAATTGGTACCCCTTTGAAAGGTCTTTATATAAACGCATCTTTTATATTGTCTGCTGGGTTACAGCCATAACAATTTATGAAGCTGTTACCTTGCCACCTGAACCATGGGGCTACTTTCATCATGGATGGTGGAACTTATGGTATTCATTATTGGTTAACCCTGTCTTATTGATTATTGTTTTAAATTATTACAAATGGATACGCAAAATTGAAAAACTCAACTAATTGGTCTGTCTTTTAAAGAATCGGGCGCTATTTTTGAACAAACAGAGAAAATGATCAATCTTTTTTATAAACTAACATATGCTTGAGTTCGCATAAACAATAAATTTTGATACGTTAAAACCCCTTTTGCATCCAAGAAGGTTGAAATAGAGAACGTGTGTTAGTTAAGTTTTAATGTATAGTCTTTGATTTGATGATAATGATCTGATGATTTCATGTAAAAGGAATGAAAAAATGATTATTCCAGAAGAAGCTGCAAAAAAAATAGATGATATTTATAAGTCTTTAGTTTTTGCTAATCAAAAAGATCATGAAATTTGGTTTGAATATGTGTTTTTATCTTGGCAATGGTGGTTTTGTGTCATATTTACGATTATTCCCTGGGTTTTATGGTGGAAATGTAGAAAAAAAGAGTCTACGAATCGTTTATTATACGGGGCATTTTTTATCATGTTAATTTCGATGTTTTTTGATTCTTTCGGAGCAGAATTGGGCTTTTGGGATTATAGGTATGAACCTGTTCCGTTTTTGCCATCTTTTACACCTTGGGATTTAAGTCTGCTCCCAGTGATTTTTCTTGTTCTTGTGCAAATAAAACCAAATATTTCTCCTATTTTAAAAGCCATTTTCTATTCGGTTCTTAGCTCGTTTATAGGAGAACCTTTTTTTGAATGGTTAGGGTTTTATAAATCAATAAACTGGACCTTCCTTTTTTCATTACCTATTCACTTTTTAATATTTCTAATTGGATATTCCCTTGTTACAAGCAAGAATTTTGAGGAGTTAAAACCAAAGTAAAGTAGTGAATACCTTTCTGATTTAATAGTGAGGTATCTTTGTTTTTAACATAAAGTTTGATCATTCATAAAAAAGAGTACGTTTTTCTTGTCAACCGTGCGGATTCTCGGTCAAAAATTTAGGGTTTTTGAGGGAAAACCATCAGTTTTAATTCGTAATGGCGTTGTAAACAGAGATCAATTAAAAAAATCGAATGAATCTTAATCAACTCCAAAGTCTTTTACGGCAGTCAGAAACGTTTTCCATACCCTATTGTTATTTAGAATCCAACTGAGCGATTAGTATACTGAAAAAATCGACGTACCAAAAAACTATCCAAGAAGATATTAATTTAGCCCCCAAAATTGTACATATTCCAGTGACGATTATTCGAGACGGGGAATTATTAAAAGACGAATTATGGGATCTTGGAAAGAATGAAGCATGGTTGAAAAATCAACTTAAAGTCCATAAGATAAACGAAATCCAGCGTGTATTTATCGCTGAGTGGTTGGAAGGTAATGGATTATTAGTTCAAACTTTTGACCAAGTTTGTTCTACAGAAAGTCCGGCTGATTCTAACCGTTTATACCGTTAGCAGGTAACTTAGTATACTGCCTTAAATACTTCTCCTATTGTTCAACAAGATCTCTACGTATTAGGCATATCTTGTAGAACGTTTCTTTCGGGATGAATCTGGCCCTTCGAAGCTTCCTGAACTCGGGCGTGCCTTTGACCATACGAAAGGGTTCACTTCTTTAGGTGAAAAAGAGGAAAATGAAGAAAACCGAGAAAAGAAGATGTAGCGCACATCTTCTTTTACAATACAAAGCTGTGTATCGAATCATATTTATTGCTTTTTTTAAAGGCTATGGTAACATTATTTCTATAAATATAGAAATAATGTTGGTTCAGGAAGGAATGAAGGAATATGACAGGAGATAAAGAGGAGGTAAATCAAGCAGTCAAAGTTTATAAAGCACTTGGTGAACCGACGCGTTTAAAAATTGCTCTTCTGCTTACGAAGGAAAGTAATTTGTATTGTGCCAATATTGCAAGCAAGCTGGAAAATGTAGCTTCGTCAACGCTATCACATCATTTAAAGCAACTGTCAGATAGCGGTTTAGTTGAGCTCCGTAAAGAAGGGACCTATATTTATTACAGTATCAACCGAAGTATTGCGGAAAAATATGCACCGTACTTGCTAAACTAAATTTTTTCGTTTATATTTCGATATATCTAGAAATATAAAAAAGCTCAATGAATTGTGCGATCTATTTCTATGTTTTTAGAAATATAAAAATAAAAGTGGAGGAATGAATGATATGTCTAAGACATGGAAGATTTATCTTTTGGCTCTCATTAGTTTTTTAGTTGGTACATCAGAATTTATAATTGCCGGAATTCTTGACAGGATTGCTGAGAGCTTAAACGTTTCAGTCGTTGCTGCAGGACAGTTTATTACTGTTTTTTCACTTGCTTACGGGTTTGGAACACCGATCCTTATCGCTCTCACATCAAATATCAAGCGGAAAAAACTTTTGCTGTACTCACTCGGGCTTTTTGTCGTTGGTAATGCACTCGCTTACCTGTTACCTGGATTTGGACTTTTTATCGCCTCACGGATTATTATGGCTCTTGGAGCAGGTGTCGTCGTCGTTACCTCATTAACCGTTGCAGCAAAAATTTCTCCTGCAGGAAAACAAGGCAGTGCGATCGCAACAGTTATTATGGGATTTACGGCATCTCTCATAATCGGTGTGCCGCTGGGGAGAATCATTGCATCTACTTACGAATGGCAAGCGGTTTTTGGGTTAATCGGTCTCTTTGGCCTACTAGCTATTCTCATTCTTAATTTCACGATCCCGGATATTGAAAATGAGGAACCAGTGCCTTTGCGTAAGCAACTCGCTCTATTAAAAGAGCCAAAAACAGCTATGGCCTTATCAGTTACTTTCTTTTGGCTCGGTGGTTATTCCATTGCGTATACTTACATTTCACCATTTCTTCTGAACATTACAGGAATGAGTGAAGGAGGATTAAGCAGTGCATTGCTTGCTTTCGGCATTGCGAGTTTAATAGGTTCTCAATTTGGCGGATACAGCGCCGATAAATGGGGAATTCAGCGTACCCTTATTGGAGGAATGCTGCTTCATATCTTGAGTTTAATCTTGCTTTCTATATCTGCTCATTCTGCGGTTCTTGTATTTCTTGTCCTTATTTTATGGTCTTTTTCAGCCTGGTCATCCGGTCCAGCACAGCAATATAACCTAATAACACTTGCTCCGGAAGCTTCAAGCATTATGCTCAGCCTTAATAGCTCGGTTATGCAGCTGTCCATGGCTGCAGGGGCGGGAATTGGAGGTATCGTTGTCGGGCAAATCACGCTTGCTTCAATTACATGGATAGGGGCTGCAGGAGTTGCGATTGCTTTATTAGTATTAGCAGTGTCTGCAGGTCTTTTTCACTCGAAGTACAGCAGAAAGGCAGAGGAGGCTTCGAGATAATATTTTGTTTGGGAAAATAACAAAAACATTTATTACCACTCATATATCTGAGTGGTATTTTTTATTTCTTTAAAGCAGATTGGTTTACTTTCATATAAGATTTTTGCACCACAAAAGAGACTTCATTTTTGGGCAAATCATCCTATTTTTCATTTTTGTATTGACTATGAGAATCATTATCAATTAACCTTAAGCTTGTAGAAGTGATATTGAAAATCATTCTCAATAAAATTGATAAATATTCATGAAGGAAATTCATCTAATCAAATACAAGGAGTGTTGAAATATGGAAGCATACGTTCGAACTCATTCAGGAAATGAAGCATTACTATCTATGCAAGAAAAAAGAGAATCCAACGCAAGATCTTATTCAAGAAGATTGCCGCTTGCCATTGAAAGAGCAGAGGGCATTTATGTAACAGATATGGATAGCAAAAAATACATTGATTGTTTAGCGGGAGCAGGGACGCTTGCTTTAGGACACAATCATGCTGTTATCCGGGAAGCAATTGAAGAAGTTCTTCAATCCTATGTTCCATTACATACACTTGATTTGACAACACCAGTAAAAGAAGCATTCATTGATGAATTGTACGCTGCATTGCCACAATCATTTGCTGAAAAAGCAAAAATCCATTTTTGCGGGCCAACAGGAGCTGATGCAGTAGAAGCAGCCTTGAAGCTGGTAAAAACGGCTACTGGGAATAGGACGATTCTTTCTTTTCAGGGAGGATATCACGGTTCCACACACGGCACATTGAGTATTTCTGGAACGACGGGGCCAAAAAAGAACATTCACGCACTTGTACCGGATACCCATTTCCTTCCGTATCCATATGAATACCGCTGCCCGTTCGGTGTTGGAAAAGAAGGTCATCACATTAGCACTGCATACATTGAGAATTTACTGGATGACCCGGAAAGCGGAATCGTCAAGCCAGCGGGGATCATCGTCGAAGCGGTACAAGGTGAAGGAGGCTCCATCCCAGCCCCAATCGAGTGGTTAAAAGAGCTGCGTCGCATCACAAAAGAACGAGATATTCCATTAATCTTCGATGAAGTACAAACTGGCATCGGTCGAACAGGAAAAATGTTTGCATTTGAGCTTGCCGGGATCGAGCCGGATGTACTCGTTCTATCAAAAGCGATAGGCGGGAGTCTTCCGTTATCCGTTGTTGTTTACGATCGCCGCCTTGATCAATGGGAGCCAGGAACCCATATCGGAACATTCAGAGGAAATCAAATGGCAATGGCTGCCGGTAAAGCAACGTTAAGCTTTGTAAAGGAGAATCAGTTGCCAGAGCACGCAAATGAAATGGGGACATATTTATCCGAACAATTAAAATCCATTCAAAAGGAAGTTACTACAATCGGGGATGTAAGAGGCAGGGGACTCATGATCGGGGTCGAAATTATCAATCCGTCAAAACAACCTAACAAAATAGGAAGTTATCCGGCAAATCCAGAGCTTGCCAAAGACATTCAAAACGAATGCTTTAAGAGGGGATTGATTCTGGAAGTAGGGGGACGATTTGGTTCGGTGATTCGCCTACTGCCCCCGTTGATCATTTCAAAAGAGCAAATCGATGAAGTTTTGCAGCGGTTCCATGAGGCGATTACCAGTGCTGAAACAATTTCTGGATTGCGTTAGAAGGTGACATTCATGAAATCAAACTTTACTAAATGGTTTCTACACCCAGATGGTGAAAGCAAGAATACGTACGATGCACTCATGGATTCAGTTGTTCAATTGGTTGCTGATCAAACAAGGGAAGCCAATCTCCCTTTTTCGGGAGCCTCTCGTAAAGAGATTGAGCTAGAGGTGAAAAAGGTAATGAACATCCCGGCTGCCGCACAGAAGATGGACGCTGTATTGGAAGAGGTTAAAAATGCTGTTGTGAGAAATTCATTATGGATTTCTCACCCTTCTGCCATGGCTCATCTCCATTGCCCGCCTTTACTTCCGTCAATTGCAGCGGAAGTGATCATTAATGCACTCAATCAATCAATGGATTCGTGGGATCAAAGCCCGGCTGCTACATACGTTGAAGCCGAACTGGTCAAATTCTTTACGTCCTGCATCGGTTATTCACCTGAAGCGGACGGTGTTTTCACAAGCGGAGGGACACAATCAAATTATATGGGTGTGCTGCTTGCGCGAAATAAAGCTTGCCAAGCGTATTTTTCAATCAATGTTCACCAAGAAGGACTGCCGTTTGAAGCAAGTAAATTGCGAATTCTTTGCTCTGAGCATGCCCATTTTACAGTGCAGCAATCTGCAGCTCAGCTTGGATTGGGAATGAATGCAGTCGTAAGAGTAGCAACGAATGATAAGCATCAATTATGTACAGGCGATGTAAAGGAAAAAATTGAAAAATTGCGGCAAGAAGGACTCTTGCCTTTCATGGTAGTGGCAACCGCAGGAACGACGGACTTCGGAAGCATAGATTGCCTGAGTGAGATCGCAAAGATAGCGAATGAAGAGCAGCTATGGCTTCACGTCGATGCCGCCTTCGGAGGAGCTTTGTTATTTTCTCATCAATATCGTCATAAGATCAGTGACCTAAGCTTAGCAGATTCGATAACAATAGATTTCCATAAGCTTTACTATCAATCCATTAGCTGTGGTGCTTTTTTTGTCAAACAAAGAAATGACTTTCAGCAAATTTCATATCATGCAGACTATTTGAATCCCGAAGAAGATCGGGAAGGCGGTATTATCAATCTCGTGGAAAAAAGCGTCCAAACAACCAAACGATTTGATGCTTTAAAGCTATTAATGACGTTGAAATTGGTAGGAACCGATTTATTTGGGGAAATGGTCGATTATACGATTAACCTGGCAAAGGAAACTGCATGTCTGTTAAAGGAAGATTCTTCGTTTGAGTTGCTGAATGACCCGGAGCTCAATACTGTTTTATTCCGCTACGTTCCTTCGACTAACAGGGATGTGAGTGTTGATGAAATCAATCTCGAGCTTCAGCGGGCTTTCTATCAAAGCGGTGAGCTGATCATAGCTAAAACAAAGCAATTGGGAAGCGTGTATTTGAAATTTACAATGCTCAATCCTCTCAATACGATCAGTCTTATGAAAAATCATATAAAGCAAATAAAATTAGCTGGAGAAAAAATTGAGAACGAACAAGGAGAGACCCGGTATGAATATTCCGTTCATTACTAATCATCTTACTATGCAAAATCTGCTCAATTGTTATGTGATTGAAACAGGGGAAGGGGAGTGGAAGCTTCCTGATGAAGTCCCGGTTTCGATAGAAGATGAGAGCATCAGGCATGTATTAGTCATTATGTTTAACAGACAGTCAGTTACATTATTCGTTCCGGTTCGATATAAGTCTATAACAGGGCGTCACCTCTTAGCTCCTGATATGTACTATCAAATAAAGAACGATGAAGCGAAACAGCTAGATTACAAAACATTACTAGATTTCATTCAAAAAGAATTAACTCTCTCTTCCGAAAAGCCCATTCAAATGGATGAGTTTGTGCTTCGGACGATCTTAAGCTATCAAAATATGAAAGGAATTATTTCAGAACGAATCAATGATTTGGACGGATGTTATCAAACAGAAAAAACATTTCTTCAATCTGAGCAGTCGTTGATCATCGGCCATCAAGTGCATCCAACACCAAAAAGCCGTCAAGGTATTGACGAAGCAGAAGAACATATTTTTGCACCTGAACGAAAAGGGGCATTCCAGCTTCATTATTTTCGGGCTGCAGACGACATCGTCGAGGAAGATTCTATCCTATCTCAAAACGCTTCAGCGCTAATTAAGGAAGAATTAAAAAGAGACCCGTTCGTATCAGAAACGTTTAAAGAAGAGTATTGTCGGGAAGATCATTTTTCACTCATCCCAATTCACCCGCTTCAAGCGAGGAAGCTTCTGGAAACAGAAGACGTGTGCCGCTTGATTCAATCAGGAAAGCTTGAGTATCTTGGGCCGAAAGGGAGAAAGTTTTATCCAACCTCTTCTGTCCGGACTGTGTATCATCCAGAAGCGAGTTTTATGTATAAATTCTCGATCCCTGTAAAAATCACCAATTCACTGCGAATCAATAAACGAAAAGAGCTGAGCCGGGGAGTGGAAGTGAGCCGCCTGCTTCATGAAGAGCTTCACGAAAAGCTAAAAGAAAATCATCCGTCATTCCGTATCATTGAAGATCCTGCTTATATTACGTTGAAATCTGAAACGCAGGAGACAGGATTTGAGGTAGTCATTCGTGATAATCCGTTTCAAGACGGAAACGAATCAAGGACTACTCTGCTTGCTGCATTATGCCAGGACCATATTACAGGGAGCAGCTCACATTTAACAAACATCATTGCTGATATTGCCCGCCGGGAAGAGGTTTCCACTGAGGAAGCGAGCAAGCAGTGGTTTGCCCGTTATTTGCAGGTAAGCTTGCGCCCTCTCTACTGGTTATATGCATCGTATGGAATCGCATTGGAAGCACACCAGCAAAATTCCGTCATTAAGCTGGATGAATACGGCTATCCGTCTGTTTTCTATTATCGTGATAATCAAGGTTATTATTTCATGGAGTCAAAAGCAACCACTTTAATGCGTCTCGTTTCAACATTAAATGAAAAAAGCGACACGATATGTACTGATCAGGTTGCAGAGGAGCGCTTTCGATACTATGTATTTTTCAATCATTTGTTCGGTGTGATCAATGCATTTGGAGTCAATGGGCTTATCGAAGAACATCAGTTACTGGCTATGTTGAGAGCGGAGCTGACAGATTTAAAAAATCGTTTAGGTGATCATACGAACTTATTGAATTCATTATTGAACGAAGAAAAGCTCCCATGCAAGGCAAATTTGTTAACGAGAGTTCATGATATGGATGAGCTTGCGGGTTCTCTTGAGACTCAATCTGTATATGTGGATGTTCCGAATCCGCTTGCAATACCAGCAGGTGAACCCTATGAAGTCTAACCTTTTCGTTCAACAGAAGTATCCATTTGAGCGGTATGATCCAGTTATTCAAAAATCAATTTTGTTTCGCCGAGTAACGATGGAAAAGGATTTAGAACAGCTTCACTCCTGGATGCATGAGAAGCATGTTATCCCTTATTGGAAATTAAATATTTCATTAGAAAAGTATAAAGTACATTTACAGAAGTTCTTACAGGATGATCATCAAACACTTTTGGTTGGTGAACTAGACGGAGTTCCGATGAGTTATTGGGAGTCATATTGGGTGAAGGGCGATATAATCGGGAACTATTACGCTTTTGATGAGTACGACCAAGGAATTCACTTGCTGATCGGGCCGACAGATTTTTTAGGAAAAGGCTTCACATATCCGTTATTAATGACGATTTTGCAGAAAAAATTTCAAGTGCCCGAAACAAACAAAATTATAGCGGAGCCAGATATTCGAAACGAAAAAATGATATACGTGTTTAAAAAATGCGGGTTTCAACCAGTAATGGAGGTCGAGTTGTCTGACAAATCGGCTTTACTGATGGAATGTGAACGGAATGTGTTTGAAAGAAGGTGGACAGATTGGAAAATGAAAAAATTTTAGACGTCATTGGCGTTGGAATCGGACCTTTTAATCTCGGATTAGCAGCATTGCTAGAAAAAACGGAATGCCGTTCTTTGTTCTTTGATAAAAAAACACGTTTTGAATGGCACCCGGGAATGCTCCTAGAAGGAACGACTTTACAAGTGCCTTTTATGGCAGATGTAGTAACAATGGTAGATCCGACAAGCCGCTTTAGCTTCTTAAACTATTTACATACGCAAAAACGGCTTTACCAATTTTACTTTTTTGAGAAATTTCATATCCCGCGAACAGAATACAATCATTATTGTCAATGGGTATCAGAGCAACTTCCGCAGCTTCAGTTTGAATGCGAAGTAAAGAACATCGAACAAACAAAGGGCGGGCATTTTCGCGTGACCGTTTTCTCCGCTAGAGAAAATGAACAAAAAACGTATGATGCCAAACATGTAGTGATTGGAGTGGGGACGAAACCGTACGTCCCGGAGAGGTTTCATTCCGCACTTGGCGACCAGGTATTTCACTCTTCACAGTACATGGACAAGAGAGAAAATGTTTCGAAAGCAAGTTCGGTTACGGTTATCGGCTCTGGACAGAGTGCAGCTGAAGTTTTTTATGACCTTTTAACGAAACAGCCTGATCAAGGTTATCAACTATCTTGGTTCACGAGATCCAAAGGGTTTTATCCGATGGAGTATTCCAAGCTTGGACTGGAGCATTTTTCACCGGATTATACCCGTTACTTTTATAAACTGCCCAAAGAAAAGAAAAAAAAGGTCTTGAACAATCAAGCATTGCTGTATAAAGGGATTAGTTTTGATACGATTGCTGCTATTTATGATTTATTGTACGAACGGACTGCGGGAAACAAGCGACTGGATGTTCAATTGCAGGCATTGACCGAGTTGGTTTCCATAGAAGAAGACAATGGCGGGTATAAATTATCGCTGTATCAGCACGAACAAGAAGCGGGTAAGCATATAGAAAGTGATGCTGTCATTCTTGCAACGGGTTATCATCCTTACGTCCCCAATTGTTTAGAAGGCATAAAGGAAAAGCTGGAGTGGGATGAAAGCGGTCAGCTTGTCATTCAAGAAGATTATAAAGTGAAGCTAAAGGAAAAAGGTCATAATCATTTATTTGTCCAAAATGGCGAGCTGCATACGCACGGCGTTGGCGCTCCTGATTTAGGACTAGGCGCGTTTCGAAACGTGACAATAATTAACCAAATCGCTGGAAAAGAAGTTTATCAAACATATGAGCATAATGTATTCCAACAGTTTGGATTGTAGGATAAGGAAATGACGAAGGGCGAAAAAGGGTTTGTATATAGTTGTTTGCTATTTACTTTGACTTCTGAAATGCTGTTATCGCCCTATTATCCTCAATTATTTTCTGAATACTTCCATATGGGAACGGATGGGGTGCAAGTAACAAGTGTGTTCATTGTTTGCTGTCGACTTATAGTCATTATTATGACGCCAATGTGGGCGGTAATTGCTAGAAGATGGAGTTTGGGGAAGCTTGTTACTGCTTCGCTGGTAGGAATGGCAGGGTGCAAAGCCATCATTCCTATGGTTCATACCTTTCCCCAGTTTTTAGCAACCTCGGTTGTGCTGCTCTTTTTTCAAAGTGCGATATATTTGTTATACCCGGCAATGGTAGCTTCAAGTAAGAATGAAGGTGAAAAAGTAAAGGCAACGACAACTTATTTATTTGTTTTACATGGCAGTGTGATTGTGTCAGGTATCGCAGGAAGTTTCGTTATCAACGAGCCATTGCCTTTACATAGCTATTACATCTTTGCTTTGATTGATATCATTCTCGCAGCAGTCAGCTGTTTTATTACATTAAACAATAAAGCAATTACAAAGGAGAGGGACGTAAGAAATAAAGAGCGGGCATTAATAGGAACGAAATGGCAGTGGGGATTTCTTGTTTATTTACTTATAGTGTTTCTCTTTTATATCGGCCATCACGCGATACGACCTTATTTTACGACTTTTTTTGACAGTAGCTACACCATCTCACAGCAAGAGGCTGGAATATTGTATGTGATGCCAAGTCTTGTAGCGATCGTGATGCAATTTATCTTTCCGAAGCGCTATCTTCAATCCCATGGGAAAGTCATTTTGATCAGTGTAACAGGTGTAACAGGTGTGTTGCTCTTTTTCCAAGTGTTAGCAGGTCACATATGGTTATTTGTGTTCATTCGTGTATTGTATGGGATCTGTTTTTTTGTTAGTTTTGCAGCAATCGATATCATTTTTTTCCAGTTGGGGATTGGCAAGAAGTCGCCGTTTTTATATAGTCTCGTTGCTTCGGTGCAAAGCACAGCCTTGCTGTTTGCCCCAATGACTGCGTTTATAAGCATACAGCATAATGGAATGGAAGGGCCATTTTTACTAAGCGGCTGCTTGTTAATCGGAGCAGCTGTATGTATGAGCTTGCTTTTTATCAATGATTTCAAACCATCATATTCAATAAATAAAAGGAGTGGACGATTGTGAAGATTATTGAAACGCCGCTACAGATGTTAACAGAAAAAGCTTGGCAGGAAGCTGATCGAAAACTTTTGGCGAAAATGCTTCAAGAGTTTATATACGAAGAAATTATTATCCCGACTCTCTTATCGAAAAAAGAGGACACTCACTATTATGAATGGAGAGATAAAAAAGGAACGGTGTACCGTTTTGAGGCAAAGCCGCGATTGTTTGACAGCTTTCATATATTGGTTGAGAGCATTGACGTCAATTTAATTGAAGATACTGATATCCCATTGTCTCTTGGCCTCTTGTTAAGCATTCAAGAAGAAGGAAAGATGACAGGCTCAACTGCGGGCCACTTAGTGAAAGAATATTTGCATACACTTGTCGCGGATACTCATTTAAAGGAAAAAGCTAAATCATCTGCACAATTAACTGAACTCGGCTATGCAGAACTGGAAGGAGAAATGACGGGGCATCCTTGGATTACTTATAATAAGGGACGTATTGGTTTCGGATACGATGATTACGTCCAATATGCACCTGAGCAAAAAAAGAAGGTGAACTTATCTTGGATCGCCGTCCATCAAAATATCGGCACATTCCATTCCGTTGATGGCTTAGCTTATGAACATGTAATCGAACAAGAGCTGGATCAAGAGAAACGAGAACGATTTGGAAAAAGGCTTAGCACTTTAGGTGTAAACGATACGGATTATTACTTCATGCCGATTCATTCATGGCAATGGAATCAAACCATTGTCTCTATGTTTGCAGCGGAAATAGCAAAAAAAGAAATTATACCGTTAGGAGAAGGAGAAGATGAATATCTCCCTCAGCAATCCATACGCACATTTGTCAATCTTTCCAACAAAGAAAAGTTTCATGTAAAGCTGCCAATGAGTATTTTAAATACGCTTGTTTATAGAGGATTGCCTAGTGAGAGAACCGTCATCGCACCAGACGTAACGAAATTTATGAAAAACATCCTAGAAAACGATTCGTATTTAAAAGAAACATGCCGGCTAGGGCTGTTAGGCGAGGTTGCGACGATGAATGTCAATCACCGCACATTCCATCAATTGAAGGGAGCTCCTTATCAATATTTAGAAATGCTCGGTGTCGTATGGAGAGAAAGTATCTATAAGGAACTAAGTGATAATGAACATGCAATCACATTGGCTGCGTTGCTCCATGTGGATCAAGAAGGGATTCCTTTCGTTTCCCAACTCATAGAAAAATCCGGGCTTAGCGTAGAGGAGTGGGTCCAGAAATTGACGAACTCTGTTTTGCCTCCTCTGCTTCATTATTTATATCAATATGGAACTGTCTTTTCACCACATGGCCAAAATACCGTGCTTGTCCTAAAAAATTACACACCGGAACGGATTATCATGAAGGATTTCGTTGATGATGTAAATATTAGTGACCAGCCGTTTCAGGAGCTGGCAGGACTGTCAGTGGAATTAAAGAAAGTGTTGCGCACCGAACCGCCTGAAGGACTGACTCAGTTCATCTTAACAGGATTGTTCATTTGTCACTTCCGCTACTTAAGCGACATACTGCAAGAGAATGAACAGTTTTCTGAATATCGTTTTTGGAACATTGTTCGTGAGGAAATCCTTTCGTATCAAAAGAAATTCCCTCAATTGCAGGAACGTTTCGAGCTATTTGATTTGTTGCGGCCGTCATTCACGAAGCTGACTTTGAATAGAAACCGGATGTTTGATTATGGCTATGAAGACGGAGACGATCGTCCACATGCGAGCGAATATGGAACTGTCGCAAATGCCCTTCATAAAGTAGTAGCCCAAACAACTAATTAAGCAGTTCAAACAATGCTCAGGTGCGTTTGAATGCATCCTGAGTATTGTTTCTGTGTTTTTTATATCCACTACAAATGGTTATGTCATTAATTCAATAGGCTTTAAACCTTTGTTAATATAACAATCTCCATAAATAGAATGTCGCATAAGATTCCCAATTCTTCCAAGCAGCCGCATATTTTCTGATCTCTTCCTTCGTCGGCTTTTGTTCCATCTCCAGTAGAAGCTTAATAGAATTATGCAAGCCAACGTCGTCAATTGGAAACGCCGCTTGAAATCGAAGACACCGCATTAAGACATAATTGGCCGTCCATGGTCCAATGCCTCGTATCTTAACCAAAGTTTTCTCGGCTTCATTAATATTCTTCAAAGCCAGCAGCTTCTCTTTGCTTATGACATCATTAACAAGAAGTTGTGCTACACCAATGAGGTATTCGCATTTTTTTACAGTCATCTTCAATTCGAATAGATCTTCCACATTTAATATAGCTATGTCTTCAGGTGTTGGAAAGTTCCAATACTTGGAGCCGTTCCATTCTATATATGTGCCATACTTTTCAACTAAACGCCGTTTTAGAGTGTACGCATAGCCAAGATTTATTTGCTGACCCAGAATTCCCCATGCCAAGGCTTCAAACAATTCAGGTATTCCCATATTCCGTAATCCGTAGAACTGTGACACAGGCCGCTTCAAAAACGGATCCGTTTCTGCGAGTTTATAGAAGGGCAGTAAGTCTGTGTCCAGGTCAAACCATTCGCGAATGTATTGAATTACCTTTGAACGAACGTCTTTATTTTCAGGTGAGGTATTGTTCAAAAAATGAATGGCAAGGGTCGATTCTTCCTCTGCGCTAATCTTCACTAACGTGGTTTCCGAACCTACTCTGATCGCTCGATAAATCTTTTCATCAACAATTGTGAACAGACATTCATTCGGAGACCGCTGCAGGTAATTTAAGTTTTCCGCAAAACTAAATTCTTTTGGCGTGTGTATCATCATCACGTTCTTAAAGACTTCCCTTGAATGTTCCATAAATAACCTCCTTCGTGTTTGTACATTATAGTTGTATCACATGGTTGCAATTATTTATTTCGTAATCTTGCTTTTATATTCAAATATGGTTTAGATTACTCAAGGTTTAGATAAACTCAAAACGTATAAACCATAACACATACAATTTTGTTATATTGCTCTTATATTCGAAAAACATTGATTAAAAAATAAAACCTGATACTGTGGAAACAGAGGTGATAAGATGAAATCCAGAATTCCAGATAACTATTGGAAAGCGATTATGGAAAATGATGCAGCCTTTGACAACACATTTTATTATGCTGTAAAGACGACAGGCATATTTTGTCGTCCGTCATGCAAATCAAGACCTCCTAATAAAGAAAACGTTCGAATTTTCAACAATACTGAGCAGGCACTGTTGGAGAATTTCCGCCCCTGTAAACGATGCAGGCCAAGTGGGTTGCGTTTGCCGGACGAGGAATGGATCCAGCAAGTGACAGAATGGATTGATGCCAACTATAGCGAGCCGCTTACCTTGAATTTGATAGCGGAGTCAAGTCATGGAAGCCCTTACCATTTGCAGCGAACGTTCAAACGAATGAAGGGTATGAGTCCAACAGAATATATTCAGCAGGTTCGAATAGACAAGGCAGCGTATTACCTTAAAACAACCAACGAATCTGTAACGAATATAGGTTCAGCTGTAGGATATCCGAATACTGCTTATTTTGTCACGTTATTCAAAAAAAGAATGAAGCAAACCCCTTCAGAGTACCGGAAAAATCACAAAGGAAACCAATGAACGGAGGAGATTTCACATGGAACAAACCATTAACCAAATTATTTATTGGTCTCGGTATACGAGTAAGATCGGTCGGTTTTATCTTGCTGCTACGATAAATGGCTTATGTTTTATGGGGTCGCCAAATAAAGGCATCGAAGAATTGGAGAATTGGGCTAACAAACGTTTTCCAACGTACGAACTGGTTCAAGACGATAAGAGGCTTGAACCTTATAAACAAGAGCTTGAAGAATATTTCATAGGAGAACGGCGAACATTTTCCATGCCTGTAGATGTTGAAGGGACACCTTTTCAAATGAAAATTTGGGCAGCTCTTAAGGAAATTCCATATGGAGAAACGATTACCTACTCACAAATTGCCAATATGATCAACAAACCGTCCGCAGTACGGGCAGTTGGAACTGCGATCGGCAGAAATCCTCTACTCGTATCCGTACCATGCCATCGTGTAGTTGGTAAAGATGGATCATTAACAGGATATAGGGGCGGGTTAGAAATGAAGAAATCATTGCTTCAGCTGGAGCAAAAACAAGGGAGGCATTAACAATGGCGAATCAATTGGCTGAATCCATTAAAAGCATTGAATGGGAATCAACTCATCAAACTCTCGATGAACAAGGATTTGCCAAACTCCCAGCTTTGTTGAGCAGGGAACAATGTGAAGAAGTGATCAATCGTTATGATGATGATTCCCTCTATCGTACAACGATCAATATGGAAAGATATCGTTTCGGGGAAGGACAGTACAGATACTTTGACACGCCGCTTCCATCACTGATTCAGGAGATACGCACCGCATTTTATCCAGAACTCGCGAAAGCAGCTAACCGCTGGCTGGTATATTTGAAGAAAGAGCCAGCTTATCCGGAAACTTTGGATGACTTTCTTAAAAAATGCCACGAGAAAGAACAGACCAGAACTACTCCGCTCATTCTAAAATATGAGCCAGGCGGGTATAACTGCCTTCATCAGGATTTATATGGCGATGTGTACTTCCCTTTCCAGGTGGTGTTCGCTTTAAACCAACTTGAGAAGGACTATACCGGAGGAGAATCTCTGCTTGTTGAGCAAAGGCCGCGGGCGCAAAGCCGCGGACATGTAATTACACTCGAGCAAGGGGAGGCTTTGATATTCCCGACAAACCATCGTCCAGTAAAAGGGAAAAATGGCTACTATCGGAATACGGTTCGTCATGGGGTAAGTACACTCACATCCGGGATTCGTTATGGGATGGGCATTATTTTTCACGATGCAAAGTAGAAGTCGAGACAATAAAAAGCCATCTGTTTATATCTGAAGCCAAAGGCTGCTGTATTAATATGAAGTGGAGTTCAATCCTATAACAAATGGTTACTGCAAATCTCAGTAACCATTTGTTATTTTCTATATTTATTGTTCTTTTTTAATGGTAAATTGGTCTTCCAGCATTGACCAATTCTGCGGGAAAGGTTCTCCTAAAACCCAATAGGCGATACCGCGAAGTCGATACTCTTTCACAAGATTAAATTTTGCTTGGGCACTTTGTTCATTTTCATACCAAACGGTGTGTTCCTTATTATTGTCATCCCTGTAATTAAAATGAGGAGCTTGAGCTTCGTTATCGAACTTGATTTCTGCGCCTTCTTTTATCGCTAATTCTGCCGCTTCCTTTGGTGCAATTCTCTTGGCGAATTTGCCTCCCTTTTCATACGGCAGCGTCCAATCATAGCCGTAGAGTGGTGCTCCCATCACAATTTTCTCTCTAGGTATGACTGATAATGCATAATCGATTACTTTTTTAACCTGCGGAATAGGTGATACCGCCATCGGAGGACCGCCAGACCAGCCCCATTCATAGGTCATCAATATCACAAAATCCGCAATTTCTCCATGGTGTTTGTAATCATGTGCCCCATGCCACGGACCGCTTTGTTCATCGCTTGTTTTTGGAGCAAGGGCAGTTGAGACTTTGAATCCTGCTTTTCGAACTTGTGGGATGAGTGTTTCTAGAAATCCATTATAGAGATCGCGGTCCTCAGCCCGAATGTGTTCAAAATCAATGTTAAGTGCTTTATAACCTTTTGCTTTCATTGTTTGAATAACCTTCTGGATAAATCGTTTAGATGCCGTTTTGTCTGTAAAAATTTTGTGTGCAACATCCGGAGAGAAGTTTCCTTCTGTAAAATTGGTAACAACCATCATTGCGGCTGCACCGTTTTTTCGCGTCGCAGGAAGTGCCTCATCATCTTTAATAGGGATTAAATTTCCGTCTTCCTGAGCCCTATAGCTAAAAAAAGCGACGTAAGACAAATGCTTTCCAACATTATTTACTTCTGAAACAGCTTGTTTGGGATCAACTGGCTCTAGAAATCCAATACTGTCAATTGTATGGTTTCCGTGTGCAGTTTCCGAAGGATTCACTTCTTTAGTTTTGGATTGATTTGTTTCTGTCTTAATCTGATGAACTCTTGGCTGCGGATTCGTTTGGTCCTGTGCTTCTCCCGAATTTTCATTATTTCCTGTACACGCCGTAAGAACGAGGGTGAGGGAGAATATTAAGGTAAAGGATTTTTTCACGGTGACAACTCCTGTTGAATTTTTTTATTATTTTTCATAACATCGAGGAGTTTTATTCTTGTCTAAGAATGGATGAAGGAAAAAAACTTGTAAATAGGGGAGGAGAGAACATTTCTCATGAACATTACATAAAAAGAAGTTAATTGTAAAATGGACAAGAATCCAATTCCTGTACAAGGAGCGATTTAAATGAAAAAGCAAGTAATTTTCATTCATAGTGCTGGAGAACAAGGGGCACTGCAAGGAAGCAGCCGCTTAGCTGAATATTTACATGATGAGCTGGATGAATGGTATCGTTTATTGCTTCCGAAAATGCCTTTTCCGGAAAATCCAAAATACGAGTTGTGGAGAGAGAAGCTTGATCAAGAACTGTCAGCATTGGATGGGGAAGTGATTCTCATCGGTCATTCGTTGGGAGGATCTGTTCTGATTAAATATCTTTCCGAAGAAGCTTTTGATCTATCCATCATTGGATTATTTTTGATTGCAGCACCCTACTGGAGCAAAGATGATACGGATTGGCACAGCAGCGAATTCATGCTGCCTGAAAATTTTGCTTCAAAGCTTCCGCAAATCTCAAAGATATTCCTCTACCATAGTTCTAATGATGAAATTGTACCGGTTTCACATCTAAATCATTTCAAAGAAAAACTTTCTGATGCAACTGCGCGTGTTCTTCCAGGTAATGAGCATTTTTTTTACGAAGGATTACCCGAGATTGTTGATGACCTCAAAAACTTTTAGTTTACTGGACACAAATAACGAGAAAAAGGTGTTTTTCCAAGTAAGTAGGGGGATATATATGCGGAATTTAATACTGTTTGTCGTTTTAGTGCTTTCGTATGTGGATGTTCTACTTCAAAAGAGTCAAACAAGGATAGTGCGATACCAATAAATGAATCAGGAATTGATAAAGAGTTTCAAACTAAGAATATCACAAAAAAAATATTGACGGACTTGACCAAATCCCTAATGAAGGAAGTATGAAAGCATAGTATTCGAGTGAGTGCATTAACATCATGTACTGGGTTTTTATAAAAATTACGGGGCTGCGGTCAACAAATTCTTAAAAAGAACGGAATTTTGCTCTTATTTATGACGAATTTTGTCGAATAATCGATATATTGAAATTTTCGCCGATATATCAGCCGTTTTCGCTGATATATTTCTATTTTCGCCGATAAAATGAAAAAAGCGCCGCCGATATACAAGGCTGCCTCTCGAAGAAGCAGCCTTGTAATACTCCACAAAAAGCAATTAGTCGCTGAAATGGAGCCTGAATTAAATCTTGGCACACCTTCGTTAATGTTTTTCACGGAATCTCGATAAGTTACATAACGATATTTGAAGATTTGTCACTAAAGAAATTACTTTGTCTGGGGTAGAGGTAGCGATCGTAATAATTTTATGACTGATTTGACACTCACCTTTATGAAAGTACCTGTACTAAAAGTGCATACTTACATATTTGCAGTGTGCACTTTATACTCCAGATATAAATAATATTTAAGGAGGACAAATCTTTGAAAACTCTTGTTATCGTTTCACACCCAAGTATAGAAACATCCGTCATTAATAAGCGATGGGTAGAAGAACTCAAAAAATATTCAGAAAAGTATACTGTTCGCGAATTGTATAAGGTTTACCCGGATGGAAACATAGACGTGGAAAAAGAACAAAAATTGGTTGAATCACATGGTAAACTTGTTTTGCAGTTCCCTATATATTGGTTTAATTCTCCGCCTCTCCTTAAAAAATGGTTTGACGAAGTTTTAGCTTATGGATGGGCTTATGGTTCAAATGGAGGGGATAAATTAAGGAATCGTAAAGTTGCTTTAAGTGTGTCTGCAGGAATTAAAAAAGAAGATTATAGTGAAGAGGGAAGATATCGATATACACTTGAACAATTATTATCTCCTATTGAAACTACCTTCCTATACTGCAATGCTGATTATCGTTCGTTCTTTGCGTTTTATGGCAAAGAAAATGAGCCTGGTGGAAACGAAGAAGAGGAAAATGAGCCGGGTACAAGCGAATTGGAAAAAAGCGCACAAGATTATTTGAATTTTGTTGACAACCTGTAATAGGTAGCTTTATTAAAGCTATAGAAAAGAAGTATTTCCTTGTTCAGGAAATACTTCTTTTGATGTAAACAAAATAGCTATGCCTACCGCTGTATATCCTCCAGAGCTGGCAAACGGTTTTTCTCTCCCCACTCGCACATCATATTTAACAATGGAACGAGAGAAAGACCACGTTCAGATAATGAATATTCAACTTTTGGAGGTATTTGGGGAAATTCCTTGCGTATGATAAGGCCTTCTGTCTCAAGCTCTTTTAACATGATGCTCAGCGTTTTAAAGGAAATGGTACCGATACTTCTCTTCAATTCATTATGCCGCATAACCTTATTTTCTGACAGCCAATATATAATGATCATTTTATATTTACCGCTTATTAATGACAACGTATATCCAAAGCCAGTGTCTTTTAGTTCTACGCCAGTCGGAACACAGGTTTTGCTCACAAGCTACACTCTCCTTCAGGTAAGTATATGATATAAATGTATATACTTTTCAATAGATCATTATGCAACCTCATTGAAAGGATGTAAAGTAAGTTGCCTGTAAAATTTTGGCATAGATGGTGGATGGATATAGAGGAAGACTTTACAGTTTATCCAATTATCAAATTTGCAATTACTTTATTTTATTAACCGCGTTAAAAATCCTTCTTTTTATATAGCCATAATCCCGAGAGAAGTAGACTGAATGTTAAGCAAAGCCAGCTAAAAGCATAGCCTCTCATATCTACAATCAGACCGAAAACAGGCGGTGCTGTGATGATCGCAATCTGATTTAAGGTCAAGGCAAAGCTGACGGTGACTCCGACTGAATCATCTGCTGCTTTTTCCGCAACCTCAACTATAAAAAGACTGTACCATCCGATTCCGAAGAAACCTAACCAAGCGCAGAGAACAAAAAGCACCCAAAGAGGAAGGCTTTCTAAATTCGTTGAGAGAAAGAGTACAGACATTAAGACAGCAAAAACGGATAAGAATAATGGTGTCCTCCGATCTCCCTTAAACATCGAATCGCTTGCTGATGCTAGCAGAACTCTTCCGGCCATTCCAAAAAACAACGTTACTGAAAAAAGCTGTCCTGCAAGCAATGGTGCAATTGATCCAGCGTGAGTGAAATAGATCGTAAGGTGTCCGACGATAACGAGCTGCAAAGAAATCATGGTGATTCCTGTAAAAAAGACAGGATATAATGCTTTGTTTTTCACGATTTCCTGCAGCTGTTTACGAAAATTCTTTCTATCACTCTCTGCAGAAGTAGCTTCATGAAAAGAAGGTTCCTTATAAAAAATAAGAAACATAAGTCCTCCGGTCATACATAAGCCGGAAAGAAAATAAACGGCCGAATGCCAACCGTAGGATAATCCAAAAGCGGGAATGATCATCCCGGCCATTGCACCTCCAATCGGGATACCAGCCTGGCGTACTCCCATTGCCAGTCCCCGATGCTGGCTTGGAAACCATTTGACAATCACTTTGCTTCCTCCAGGCTGGGCGGAGCTATAGAATATGCCCACAACGAAAAGAACAACGAGTAAGCCTAAATATTCATCCACTAATGTCACAGCCAGTAAAGATAGGCTTAATAAAACGGATCCAAGACCAATTAACAGCTTCTCATTTGAACGATCGAGAAGCCGGCCGACAAACAGCATGAAAAACAACGGTCCGATATTGACCGCAGATAGTAAAAGTCCTGATTCCAATTGCGTAAGCTGGAACACATCCTGCCAAAAAAATATCAAAGGACCGACCCCGTAGGTAACAAGAGTGGCACTTGCCTGTGTAAATGTAGCCAGCCCCAGTATGACCCACTTATAAAAATTGTTTGAAAGAATCATTGCTTTTTGCTTGATCACGCTAGGTCACCTCCTAATCCAAGTGTAAAAAAGCTTTGATATCATGTAAAATGAGTAATAAAGATAATTGATATCAAAAAAATTGATGATATTAGGAGGGGACAGGATGGACATCAAGGATCTTATCGTTTTTCTTGAAGTAGCAGAAGAAGGGAATTTATCACGAGCCGCCAGAAAGTTAAACTACGTGCAGTCAAATGTGACGATGAAAATCAAGCAGCTGGAAGAGGAATTAGGGACGCCGCTGTTTTATCGCAATGGAAAAGGTGTTGATGTAAATACAAATGGAGAAATCCTTTTACCATATGCAAAACAAATCCTTCAATTAGTGAACGAAGCTGTTCGGTCAGTTCAAAGCAATGCAGAACGACCGATGGGAACGATGAAAATCGGTTCAACGGAATCAACAGCTGCCGTTCGTCTCCCAACGATCCTCGCTCAATATTGCTTTGCATATCCTGAGGTAGAGGTCATTTTAGAAACGCATACGACAGATGAATTGATTCGTCTTGTTGTCGAACGTAAGCTAGAAGGCGCATTTGTTGCAGGTGAGGCTCACCACCCGGACATTAACTCTTTCTTATTCCACGAGGAAGAGCTTACGCTTATTAGTAAAGATCCGCTCACCTCCATCCATGAAGTAAACGGCAAGAACTTATTAGTTTTCAGCCACGGCTGCAGCTATCGAAAACGATTGGAAGCGTGGCTGCAAGAAGAAAAGGTTGTTCCGAACCGAATATTGGAATTCGGTACGATAGAAGCAATAATCGGCTGTGTTAAAGCAGGGATCGGGACAGCGGTCATGATGAAAGAAATTATTAAAGAAAACTCATCTTTAGCTTTTACGCCGCTTCCGGAAACCTATTCCAACATACCGACCAACTTTATTACGAGAAAAGATGTCTTATTGTCTGCAGCTTTGCGCAAGTTTCTAGAATTCGTGAAAAAGTGAGAAAATCGTTTAAAGGAGGAGTTAGCGTGGAAAATAGTGTATTTCAAGCAAATAACGCTAAAATTCGAATGACTTCAATCCGAAAAAGAAACAATAGAAATGAAAAAACGTCAAAGGAGGTTATACTATGGAAAAAAACAATCATGATTTAGATCAAAATAAGAAAAGAGCAGTAAATGAGGAAGAATACGAAATCAGCTCGACCGGATATGGATTAGAATCTGTTTCAAACGATTCAGATGAGGATCCAAAAACAGAAAACAAAAATTCTACCTGCGGCGGATTATGATGAAAATGAGCTTGTTTTGAAAAACGTTTGATCAAGACAAGCTCAATGAATATTCCTTCATTCAAATTGGAGAGATACGAATTATTCCGGCAGGAGCTCTTCAAAAAGGGGAGTTGTGCTTTCTAATTGACCCAGCTCAGTAATAACTAACGAAATAAAGTTTGCCGCTGGTGAAAAAGGTTCATCATTTTTTCTAATGCATAATTTTATCGGGTGCTTAATGTAAAGATCTTTGACAAAAACTCTCCCAAGTTTCCCATCAAGCTGTTCATTTTTTACGGCAAGTGCAGGCACGAGCGCAGCTCCGTAACCTACTTTAACTGCTTCGATCGACTCGATCATGCCTTCAATTTGGATGAAGGAGCTCGGTTCGTTAATCTTCGCAGACTCGCACAATGCAACAAGTTTTCTTCGTGTATAGCTTCCTTCTTCCCGGAGAACAAACGGTTCTTTCATAAGCTCCTCAAGCGAAACTTCTTTCCCGGCTAATCGGTGACTTCCTGGAACGATAAAAATAAGCTCATCTTCTAACAGAGTGTAAGTGTCAACTCCTTCTTCCTCTCGTTCTCCACAAACGATTGCAACATGTGCTGAATAGTCCAACAAGCGTTGAAATGCTGAACTTGAGTTTGACTTAAATAGCTTAACATCCACTAAAGGATAGCTTTCCTTATATTTAATAATCCAATGCGGCAATACGGTATTCGCTGGCAGGCTGGTCGTACAAATGTTCAAGCTTCCTTGCATTCCTGTCTTTAGATCATTCATCTTTTTTTCTATTTCACCTTCAAGTGCAAACAGCCGATTGGAATGAATGGCTAATTCTTGACCAGCCTCTGTTAATTGGATGGACCTTCCTTTCGATTGAATTAACCTCATTCCGAGCTCTTTTTCTAAATTACGAATCTGTGCTGTCACTGCAGGCTGGCTGATTAACAGGTTTTCAGCTGAACGAGTGACACTTCCGGATTTGGCAACCTCGGTAAAGATACGTAAAGCATGCAGGTTCATTGCCACTTCTCCAATCCATAAATATTTTTGATGATTATTGAAAATATATATATTAGTTTTATTAGAACCTATTCTTTATCATAATAAAAGAAGCAAGCAACCGTAAAGATCAGTGAAAGAAAAAATTTTAGGGAAGAAGGGATTAGGTGATGTTTGAAGAGGTTGTAATAGAAAATATAAAGGGAAGATTTATAGATATCAAAAATCGAATGACAGAGGCTATCAAACAGCTAAACGACGAAGACCTTAATTGGAGACCCACAAGTGGAAGCAATAGTATCACTAACCTGGTTGTACATATATCAGGCAATATTCATCAAAGAGTTGAGGCTGGTATTGAAGGAAAAAAAGACATTCGGGATAGAGAATCAGAATTCAGTGAAAAAATAACACACACAAAAAAAGAACTGCTTCAAATCATCGAGCAATCGTTTTCTACAATCATCCGGGTTATAACTTCCCTATCACAGGATGGATTTTTAAAAATACAAACTATCCGCAATAACGAGGTAACCAATTTAGACGTCATTATGAAATGTGCGTCCCACTTTTCCGAGCATCTGGGCCAAATATTATATATCGCAAAAATACGCAAAGAAGATGCTTATGTTTCAACATCGATTCCAAGAAAACAATGCTAATCGATCGAATCAGCAAATGATATTAAGAAACTTAAAATCCTTAACAGGTCCATTTCCTGATTTTAATACAGAAAATCTTCCAGAAAACCCTACAGATTTATTTTTGCAATGGTTAAATACGGCAATTGATTAACACATTAAGGAACCTCATGCGATGACATTATCTACAGTTGACGAAGATGGTATACCTGATGCACGAATATTGATCGTTAAAAAAATTACCGACAATCATTGGTACTTTGCAACCTCAGCCGAAAGTAAAAAAGGAATGCAGCTAAAAAAAGCAATCTCTTTGGATTTTTTAGAACGATCTGATGATGCAAGAGCAGTTGCAATACTAGCAAAACAAAGCAAAGTATTGCCTCAACTTAAGGAAGTAGAACTTGCATTAGAAAAAGCAAAGGAACAAATACAACTGCAGCCAGAACTCATTTCTCCGGATTGGAGACTGTACGCTGTCCTGGCAAACGAAGTTGAATTCTGGCAAGCTGATCCTAAACGTAAACATACTAGAGTTAAATACTATTGTAAAAGAAACCAATGGGAACATTGTTTATTATGGCCTTGATATTGAGCATCCTGAGATAAAACAAAGAATAAGAAATCATGCAGGAAAAACTAAATAATATGTCCTAGAGCACAAAAACGGTTCTTTTTCCTCATCTGAAAAATAAAGGAAGATCGCCTATAAAAGAAGAAGAGAGATAAAGATACTTTTGTGAGAGGTGACAAAATTCGATGAAAAAACAGATGAAAATGAGTCTTAGCCTAGTGGTGCTTTTTATGGTAGTCGGAGCTCTTCTTATCCATGTCATTCATTCCCCGTCAGCAGCAAGTTTAAATAGGGAAGCATTAACTGATGAACTGAATCAGCTTTTGGCGAATAATCCCAACCTGAAAGGAGCAATCGCTGGAGTAAGTATTCGATCAGCTTCGACAGGGGAACTGATTTATGATCATACTGGAAATACCCGCCTCAAGCCTGCATCTAACTTGAAGCTATTAACTACATCAGCTGCTCTTTCGACATTAGGGGAAGATTATTCATTCACCACAGAAGTTTTACGAAATGGCTCAATCAAAGGGAAAAACCTTTTTGGAGATCTTTACATCAAAGGAAAAGGGGACCCTACACTTTTGAAATCTGATTTTGACAAAATGGCTGAAGACGTCCAAAAAGCCGGAATAAAAACGATCCAAGGGGACGTTATTGGAGATGATACATGGTACGACGATGTGAGGTATTCATCTGATTTGTCCTGGAGTGATGAATCCAAATATTACGCAGCACCAGTTTCTGCGCTAACAGCTTCTCCAAACGAGGACTTTGATGCAGGAACAGTGATTGTTGATGTGAATCCTGGTAAGAATGGCCAGAAAGCTGAGGTAACCGTGTCGCCAAAAACCGATTATGTAAACATCGTGAATCATGCAAAAACGGTACCAGCTGGCGGAGAAAAAGACATAACGATTGAGCGGGAACACGGCGAAAATACAATCACAATTGAAGGTACTATTCCTGAAAATGCAAGCAGGACAAGGGAATGGGTCGCTGTGTGGGAGCCAACAGGTTATGCATTGGACTTATTTAAACAGTCGCTTAACGAGCATGGGATCAAAATAAAAGGCAAATTAAAAGAGGGGAAAGCACCTGATCAAGCATCGATCCTATCAACAGATCATTCGATGCCGTTATCCGATCTTCTCGTTCCATTTATGAAGCTTAGCAACAACGGACATGCTGAAACACTTGTAAAAGAAATGGGGAAAGTCGCAAAAGGTGAGGGAAGCTGGGATAAAGGACTCGAGGTTATGAAAACTGAGCTGCCTAAATTCGGCGTTGATCCAGAAGCCATCGTTCTAAGAGACGGATCGGGCATTTCTCATGTGAACTTGATTTCAGCCAATCAAGTCTCCAGCTTATTATTTTCAGTTCAAAGGGAAGAGTGGTATCAAGCCTATCTCAATTCATTGCCTGTAGCCGGTGAGAGTGACCGCTTGGTAGGGGGAACGCTTAGCGGCCGCATGAAAAACCCGCCAACGAAAGGGAATGTTAAAGCGAAAACCGGCTCGATTTCATCGGTAAGCTCATTATCTGGATATGTTGAAACGAAAAGCGGGGAACCTCTTATTTTTTCGATCATCTTAAATAACATGACGGATGACTCGAATGGAGAAGATGTAGAAGACGAAATAGCTACAATACTTGCGAATCAGCAGTAAAAGATTTATAAACATTTTAAAAATGAAGCACGATAAGCTATAAATGCAGCCTTTATTGATTTTGTAGTCATCTGCTTAATTAATGAAAGTAAGTTGGTTTCACGCTTAAGCACAAAAACCCCCGAGATTCGGCCTTATTGCTGATATCGGGGGTTTTTCATAGCTTAAACCAAGAGAAATTCTTGAGACAAAAATAGCCGGTTTTCATCATCTTAAGGATGAACCGGTTATTCTAATTCAGGAGTACAAACAAAATATGTGTAACTGTCACAATTTCTGGATCTGGCTTAGCTTGTAATTCCTTGAAAAAGAACATAAGTTCGCTTACAATTGAGTAGAAGTTGTATCGAAATAATAAGGGAGGAATATGAAATGGCGCACCTTTCAGTACAGTTGTATGAATATAATGTATGGGCAAATAATCAAATTTTTAATCGGCTAAAAGAGCTTCCACAGGATGTTTATCGTCAAGAGGTTCAAAGTGTCTTTTCCTCATTATCTAATGTATTGACCCATGTTTATCTTTCTGATCTTGGATGGATCGAAGTTTTTTCTGGTGAAAGTATGAACCATGCGTTGGAGTTAGCTGAACAACGAAAAGAACAAACAGAAGCAAAAGAAATAGGGGAAATGGAAGTCATGTTTTCTGAGTTAGCCGACCGATACAAATCTTTCCTTAACCAAACAAAAAATATAAATAAGCCTCTTGTAATTGAACACCCGTCTGGAGACTTAATGAAAACAAGCGTGTCCGATCTAGTGCCTCATGTTGTAAATCATGGTACATACCATCGTGGTAATATTACAGCTATGTTGCGACAAATGGGTTATACTTCAGTAGCGACAGATTATGGTCTTTATTTATATTTAAAAACAAAGGGAATGTAACTTACAGATTCGGTAAATAAATTTTCCACAAAAAAATGACAGTCCCAATGTATTATTACACTCCGCATCCTAAACACCGAAGCTGGTAATTCTTCGTGTAAGAAAAACCAGCTTTATTCGTCCACGAAATCTCTTACATGTATTTCAATTTGGTTTGATTACCTGCATGATTAACCTTCAAGTTTCGAATCTGTAACTTTGGAGGTTTTCAGAAGACCCCAATATAACAATTATGAAAGCATACAAATAATTTAGCCGCAATTCACCGGAAAAATCCAAAGCGATTGCTGCATAATGAAATATATCTTTTTATACATAATTAATTATACATTATATAACTAATTATATTTTCATTAAGATGATGTGGATTGCCCGCCGTCTACGTGAAGCGTTTGTCCGGTAACAAAGCGTGAATCGTCAGAAGCAAGATAGACATAGGTTGGAGCTAGTTCAAAAGGCTGTGCTGCCCGTTGCATCGGATTGACTGTGCCAAATATGGCGACTCGGTCTTGCGAAAAGCTTGATGGAATAAGCGGGGTCCACGTTGCACCAGGGGCTACTGCGTTTACACGTATTCCCTTGTTGATCACATTGTTCGCCAATGCACGAGTAAAACCGATGTTCGCTCCTTTTGTCGCCGTGTAATCGATCAAGTTTTTCTCACCTATATAAGTTACAACAGAGGAAGTATTGATTATCGAGCTTCCTGGCTTCAAATGAGGGAGAGCCGCTCTAGTGGTATAAAAATGAGAGTATATATTGACCTTAAAGGTGTCATCGAATTGTTCGTCAGTGATATCAAGCAAGCTTGATTGCTGCAGCTGGATTCCTACGTGGTTACAGAGAATATCGAGCTTTCCAAACGTCTGGATAGTCTGCTCAACAATATTGATACACTGCTGCTTTTCACGTAAGTCACCCGGCAGCAGAAGACAGCGCTGTCCTAGCTGTTCAATTCTTGCTTTTGTTCTGTTCGCATCATTATGTTCATCTAAGTAAGAAATGGAAACGTCTGCACCTTCTTTTGCAAAAGCAATGGCTACTGCAGCACCAATTCCGCTGTCTCCGCCCGTGATGAGGGCGAACTTACCTTTTAATTTTCCGCTTCCTTTATCATTCGGGTTTTCAACGATTGGCCGAGGCACCATCAATTCTTCAAGACCAGGCTGCCTAAGCTGACGCTGCTCTGGCACATTAATTGGTATGTCCTCAAAACGTGTAATTTTTCCGTAATTCGGGTACAACGGATACTCTTGATTTGCAGGCTGTTGATATTGCTGATCATCTTTTTTCATTGGAGACCTCCCCATACCAATAATCCATTTACAATATGTCATCTTGGGCATATTAGTGCCTATACACTTTAATGAAAGCTGTACAAACTCACTTTCGGAATGATTTGAATAGGGTGTGAAAAAAGAAGAGGGGAGAGGACCAATATGCAATTACTGAAATACAGTCCTGAAGTGAAGCTGTTATTACTACGTTATTCTGAGGAAAAAGAAGAACTATTATATAATTCAAATCCTTTTGCCTGGCCAATGCCTAAAGTAGGTCCAAGGCCGCCTTATTACGTGAATCCTCGTTACGTAAAGAATTATCCAATCATCTAAAAAAGTGAGGGGCATTGCTCCCTCACTTGCGTTTTTCTACATATGTGAAAAGATCTTTTTAGAAACTCGAACCGCTCGGATTTCGATACGTCCATCGTAACATCCTGATTCCCTAACACATTAAGAACAATCATCTTAATGATCGTGGCGGGGGATTTGAAAGTCGCACGATATATTTTATTGCAGCTGAGTGTTCGAAGTTAGCTGCTGTTGATTGTTTTGTTGTTGCATCTGTTGCGATTGTTGACCTTGTTGTCCTTGACCTGCCATACCCGCAACAAGCGGCACAAATTGCTGCACGGTTTGTCCCATTCCTTGGCCTCTTGTCATGCTATAGAAAGCAGCTGTACCGATACCGGCTGATGCAAGTAAAGGTAGCCATATTTGTCCTTTTTGCAAGTTTCTCACCACCTCAATTTATAATGTTTGTAAGCCACTAGCGTATCATGCTAGTGAATCGTTTCCATAAGGCAGTTGTAGAATCAGGCAATATAATTAAAAAATATGACTAATACCGAATAGATCGTTGGTTGTTTGAGGCAAAATAAGTGTACAATGCGAGCCCGAGGTGCCAAAATGCATAAATTTTTTCAAAAAGACTTTCCAAACGATCCTATTCATCTTTTTTCAGCCGAACATCTTTGCACATTATTGATCATTGTGTTACTCGCTGTTTGTCTGTTCATTTTTCGCAGATTTCTTGCAGTCAACAGACGGATCCGCATATTTTGTTATTCGCTTGCTGCACTTTTGATCATTTCAGATATTAGTTACCATGTTTGGGCGATTTTTTATGATGTTTGGTCACTCCGCGAATCTTTGCCTCTTGAACTTAGCGATCTTGCAGTACTCCTAACCATTGTGATGTTGCTTTCTAGAAGCGTCAGTCTGTTTCAATTTTTATATTTTGCTGGAATAGGAAGTTCGATTCAAGCCATGCTGACGCCTGACTTGGGTATCTATTCCTTTCCGCATTTTCGTTTCTTTGAATTTTACGTCTCCCATGGCGGAGTTTTTCTCGCCTGTCTTTTTATGGTTGCAGTTGAAAAATACAGGCCGACGTTTTTCTCTCTATGGATGACATTAATTATCGTAAACGTGTACGGTGCTTGCGTATTTTTTATCAATCGAATACTGAATTCAAATTATTTGTACATAATGAAAAAACCAGAAAGTGCATCGATATTGGACTTTCTCGGGCCGTGGCCATGGTACCTCTTATCCGTTGAAGGAGTAATGATTATTAGCTTTTTACTGCTTTACAGCCCATTTTGGTTTCGTGAAAAAATAAGGAGAGAGGGGAGAAAATGAAATATTTCAGTGGGGATCTTGAGATCGGCCCCACTGATCGATGAAGTTATTAATTAGCTTCCAAGGAGTTGATTTGTTCGTCACTAACTTCCCAAAGCCGCCTCGCCATTTTCATGTCTTGGGCAGACGCCGCAGGGATATTCACTTCCTTGTCAACGTAATAGAGCCCGTTATGTTCGGTGATATCATCAGAATCAGCCAGCCAAATGAGCGTTTCTGCACCTTTCTCCGGAGTTCGCGAGAAGGGTTTCATTGCCGCCATCGTCAAGCGAGCAAGTTTCCCGTTGTTTTGATTAAAGTTCGTAGACACCAGCCCCGGATCGAAGCAGTAGGCGGTGCGCCGGTTCCTTCCAGCTGTCTGGCCAACTCGGCGGTAAATAATATGTTAGCAAGCTTCGTCTGTGCATAGCGTAATGTGGGACCGCCTGTAAGCCTTTTTGAAAGACTATATATACGTTCTCCGCTCAGATCGTTGAAATCAATACCTCTCTTGGCCATTTTATGTCCATGGGATGCGGTTGTAATCACTCGGGAAGGCGCGCTTTCTTTCAGCCGTTCGAGGAGAAGAGTAGTGAGAAGAAACGGTGCCAGATGGTTAACTGCCCAAGTCATTTCAAAGCCGTCTTCTGTCACCTGCCGGGTATCGAACAAGGCTCCGGCGTTGTTGATCAAAACGTCGACTCTGGGACACCTGTCTAAAATGTCAGAAGCAACCATTCGAACGGAACGCAGGGAAGCCATGTCTGCCAGGAACACGTCTACTGTAGCACTTCCTCCGGTTAATTCCTTTATTTTCATTGCCGTCTCATTTGCCTTATCCCGGCTGCATGCGACGATACCAAGCCTTGCACCACGTACCGCGAGTGCTTTTGCAGCAGCCAATCCAATTCCACTCGTAGCACCGGTGATCACCACATATTTATCACGTAAAGTCCACTTCGAATTTTTATTTATTATTTCCATTTCTGACAACCTCTCATCAATATTTATGAATGAACAGTTCATTCATTTTAGATCATGCATGAATCCTCCTGGACTGTCAATAGTGAAATACATACATTAAAAGCTTAAAACTTTTATCGATTTTGCTTTATACTTTATTATATGTATGAAAAGATTGAAAGAATAACAGGACAAGGCGCATTGAACCTTGAATCTATAAAGTGAGGGATAGGCGTAAATATAATAGTTTTTATGCTTAGGAGGAAAGAAATGAGTAAAATCATTATGAGTACTGATCGGTTAACCTTGAGACAAATGAGAAAAGACGACATCAATCATCTGCTTGAAATTTTTTCAGATCCCGTCGCGATGAAATACTATCCATCAACCAAGGATGAGTCTGCTGCGAATGAGTGGATCGATTGGACATTAAGTAATTATGAAAAATTCGGTCTCGGCCTTTGGATTGTCGAAGCAAAAGAGACAGGTGAATTTCTCGGACAGTGCGGAATTGTTCCTCAAGACATCGAAGGAACGATAGAAATGGAAATCGGCTATTTATTTGTTAGGAGCAAATGGGGGAATGGATATGCAACTGAAGCTGCTTTAGCATGTAAGAACTATGGGTTTAACCAATTGGAGCTCCCAAAGCTGATTTCACTCCCAGATATCAACAATAAACCTTCTATTAAAGTAGCAGAACGAATTGGTATGATCCTAGACAAAAAAATATATAAGTGGGAGAAAGATGTCTATGTTTATTCTGTGAAAAGATAATTTCATATAATTATTTATATAACACAGCTCACCCTATAAACTTTTCTGAGTAATAAATCATAAATTATTATAATTCATTGAATATTCATATAATATTCTATAACATAATACTTGAGGTGGTCATATGACAATAAATGCTCGAGATGAATTGATGAAATATATCCCCATAGCCGATGCGATCGCACAAACCTTTGGTAAAAACTGCGAAGTGGTTCTTTATGATCTTACCACTTCACAGTCTTCTGTTATTTACACGACAAATAACCATGTCACCGGAATCGAAAATGGACACCCCTTCAATCACCTTTTAACTCAAGTGCTATTATCCAAAAATCTGCAAAATGATGTAGCGGCAAATTATCAAATCGCGAGTAACGGAAAAGAAAACGTAAAATCAACATCTGTTCTTCTTCGTAATACAGGAGGAGACGCAATTGGCTGTCTCACAATCAATTACGACACTGAGCCACTTTTTCAAATCCAACAATTTTTATCAGATATTGTAGTAAAAGAAAATCCGCTCGATTTAAAAAAAGAAACAGAGTATAACAATGTACAAGAAATTGCAAAAACCCTTATTCAGCAAATTATTGGCGAATCTGATGTTGAGAAAATGGACAGGCGCAAAAAACTCGAGATTGTAGCGTCTATGGAAGAAAAAGGAGTGTTTTTAATCAGGGGAGCTCTGGAAACTGTGGCTGATGCCCTTCAAGTGTCAAAAGTAACGATCTACAGCTACCTTGATGAAATACGTGATCGAGCAGAAGGGAACTAACCCCATTTCATATTTTGCTCTCCTAAGGTGTAGGGGCGTAATTCATTTCTCTATTTGATCGTCTGTAATCTTTCCAGCCAGTTTGTTCAAAATTCCTTTTAACTCTGGATATTTTTCTAAGATTGTTTTTCTTAACAAAGGAGCTCCTTGGTATTAATGAAATAGATGCTTATATGCTCTAATACAGTAAGGTTATATTTTTTTAACGGATTATCTGTTGAATAAGCATCAACTAAATCAATATCCCCTGACTCTAGAGCAGTATATCTTAATTCCGCCTGCATCGTATTTACTTGAGAAAAAAGGAGTAGGATTTCAGTTAAAGAACTCGAATTGACATTGGTGACATGTCTTTTAGAGTAACCCCAAATATAACATGCAATGATAACTATCACTTAGTAATACTAACAAGTGAGGATATAGAGTAATAAAAAAATTAAAAGGGTTTTTTGCAAGGAAGTTTGATGAGAAGATTGAAAAAAATAGTTATTAAACACTTTACTGAAATTGTGAAAGACTAGACCTTTCATTAAAAGAGGTCTATAGATTGGGAATTTTTTCTTATGCTTAATTATACCGAAATATATTTCACCACATATCATTCGACCCTCTTCTTAAGCACCCACATCCATATTATGTTAAAAGTCGGTTCGAATCTATGCATATGAATGATAAGGAGTTTGACTCTTTGCTAGATCGATTTTCCAGGATAACATTAATTTGTATTAGCTTTAAAAATTTCCGAACTAGGAGGACGAAAAAATGAAAATCGGACGTACATTGCTTGGATCAACTTTAGCTTTAGCTTTAACAGTTCCTTTTGCAGCAAGTGCTTCTGCGGCTAGTGAGCCAGAAAGCAGTACAGTACCTCAAGTTTCACCTTCTACTAGTAAATTAAATAGTGAGGCGGCTCCATCCAGTTCTAATTTTAAAGCAGCAGGTGTTGAAGGAAGTTTAAATGTAGACGTGGATGTTTTAGGAATAGCTGACCGCATTAATGAAGCTGTTAAATCCGAGCAAAATCGTCCTGGCTGGGTTAAAAATGTGATGGAAACCACCTTTTATGCTTCAGGTCAGAAGTACAACGTAATGGTGTTTAATTTAAATCAAGAATATGATTACCAATTTAATGATGTGCAATTTTATGGATCAGCTGTTTATGACGGCATTACTTACGGAATCTGGGTATTCAAGGATGGCTCCTTTGACAATAAAGGAGACGGCGGCTGGATTAATTGGACATTTAGAGGATGGTTTGACCGCACTGATAACCATGTAGACTTCCACACGCCTTAATTAAAAGAATAGCTTGCGGAGAGCAGACGTTCCCGCAAGCTTTCTTATTGTTTTAGTTTTAACTTTTATGTCCACCAGTTAAACCTGATCTTATTAATGCAGTTCCTCCAGGTGTATATGACACTGCTCTCAATATCGCTTTTGATCCATATTTAAGGAAATCACCTTCCATGAAAAATCAAAGTTTTAAATTCCAACTTGACAGATCAGAAATACAGGGATAATATAATGACAAGATATACTTGAGTTAAAATAAATGAATTAATTGAAAATGATTACAACATATTCTTTCCTCTTAGAAAGTGCATCTAGAACTGCAAAGTCCATTGATTCTCTTAATTTGGTTAGTATCTAAATTATTTAAGATGGTTCTTTATTCATCACCTTTCACAATTGACAAATCATACAACTTCACTAGGAAAATCGTTTCCGAATAAAAATAAATATTGAATTTCTTCAGGAACCTAAATAACAGGTCGACTGGATAACCAGAGACTCTTATCTTACGTTAATTCGTTAGATAAGAGTCTTTTTAATTTCTCCAAAAAGGAGTGTATTTCTTGCTTAACAATAAGGACTTTACAGAGCGGTTAGTAAATCAACACTATGACTTATTTTTAAAAGCAGACGTTTTAATTATAGGTGGGGGGCCAGCTGGCGCATGGGCAGCTTTGACAGCAAGGGAAAAAGGAGCATCTGTTGTTTTAGTTGACAAGGGATATTGCGGTTCAAGCGGGGCTGCTGCTCCTTCTGGAAATGGGGTCTGGTATATCCCACCTGATAAAGAGAAGAGGCAAGAAGCCATGAGAAGCAGGGAATCTTTAGGGGGCTTTTTATCAGAGCGGCGATGGATGAAGCGAGTTTTAGATAAAACATATGAAAACATGCACAAGTTAGAAAAGTGGGGTTACCCTTTTCCTGTAGATGAAACAGGCCAGACTCATAGAAAAAGCTTGCAGGGTCCTGAATATCTGCGTCTCCTCAGAAGAAAATTAATGAAAGCAAAAGTTACGATCCTGGATCACAGTCCCGCGTTAGAGCTGCTTTATGATAACCATGGGGTTGCCGGAGCAGCTGGCGTAAATAGGCAAAGTCAGGAAGTTTGGGCGGTTCAGGCAAGTTCAATCGTGATTGCCTCAGGAGGATGCGCGTTTCTTAGTAAAGCATTAGGATGCAATGTTTTAACCGGCGATGGGTATTTGTTCGCCTCTGAAGCTGGTGCTGATCTATCCGGGATGGAGTTTTCAAATGCATATGCAATAGCTCCTAAGTTTTCATCTGTTACAAAAACAGCTTACTATGAGTGGGCTAGCTTTACATATGAGAATGGGAAAATTATTGAAGGAGCCGGTTCAAGGAAAGGAAGATCCGTTATTGCGAAAAAGTTGAGAGAAGGGCAAAAGGTCTTTGCTCAATTGGATAAAGCAAAGCATGATCACCATTTGCAAAGGTATATGCGCCTTGCTCAGCCAAATTTTTTCGTTCAGTTTGACCGGATGAATATTAATCCATATACTGATCGTTTTGAAATCACCTTACGCCTTGAAGGAACAGTAAGAGGGACAGGAGGTATTCGTATAAAAGATGAAAGCTGTTCAACTTCCATTCCTGGCTTGTTCGCTGCCGGTGATGCAGCAACGAGAGAATTAATTTGCGGAGGATTTACAGGCGGTGGGAGCTATAACGCAGCCTGGGCTATATCTTCAGGCAGCTGGTCCGGTCAATCAGCAGCAGTTTACGCACAAAAACTCAATGCGAAGAATCACACTCGAGAGCTATTGAGGAAGGAAGTCTTGGGATTAAACAATAACCAAAGCAACGGGGAATCCCTGAAAGCTAATGAGCTTACTAATCTTGTAAGAGCCGAGGTAACGCCCTATGAAATTAATTTATTTAGAACTAAGAAAAATCTGGAACCTTCCCTGAATCGGTTAAATCTGTTATGGAACGAGGCAAGAAGCCATTTGCGAGAGTCTGATCAGGACATCATACGAGTTAGAGAATCTGCAGCAATGCTGGCAACATCCCGTTTTATGTATACAAGTGCTATTGCTAGAACCGAAACAAGGGGTATGCATAAACGGCTTGATTTCCCAGACAAAGATCCTAACCAGCAGTATAGGTTATTAAGCGGAGGGTTAGATCAAATCTGGGTGAAAAAAGATGCAACATCACTGCAGGTTGCAAGTGGGGAGTGAAGGAAATGATTGAGGTTCTGCTCGAAGATCGATGCATTGAATGTAATCTCTGCGTAAAAGTATGTCCAACGAATGTATTTGATAAAAGACAAGAAGAATCACCTGTGATTTCCCGTAAGGATGATTGCCAAACCTGCTATATGTGTGAGCTATATTGTCCTGTAAGCGCACTTTATGTGGCCCCAAACGCTGAAGAAACTACTGATCTCCCACAAGAAAAACTGATCAATTCCGGTAAAGTCGGAAGTTATCGCAATGAAATTGGATGGGGAAAAGGGAAGCAATCAACAGCAAAAAAAGATTTATATTATAAATTCTACCTAAAATAAAGCCAAGGAACGAACTGTGAAAAAGAAACTATAGTACCTGACTATCCTTGCCAGCTAAATGAAAAAACTAAATTTATCACATGCACAACCGGTACCTCAATTTACTTTACATGAAGGAGTTGTAAACCTGCCGAATCAATTGGAACGGCTAGGTCATTCTTTGAACAATTGGTGCGAGCTATCAAATTAATACCATGCTCGTAAAATATTTATTTACTTACAGAAGCACTCGGGAATTTGAGTGCTTTTTTTGTATTATTTGCTTGCTAAGCTGCGAAAGTATTATTTTTACGATAAAACTTAGTTGACATATCGGATTTATTAACTTAAAATCAAAGAAATAAAAATAACAGTGGAAAAACATTGGGCATAATATGTTTTAGAAAATAGTTTGGGAGGTTCATTGTGAAGAAGTTATTGATTTTTGCAATCGTGGGTTTTTTTGCACAAATTATTGATGGGTCACTGGGAATGGCGTTTGGTGCCACATCCTCTTCGTTACTGCTCGTGTTTGGAGTAGCACCAGCCGTTGTATCAGCGTCGATCCACATCTCTGAGATTGCCACTACCGCTTCTTCCGGCATATCACATTGGCGGTTTGGAAATGTAGATAAACAGCTGCTCTGGAGGTTAATTATTCCTGGATCGATCAGTGCATTTCTTGGTGCAGCTTTTTTAAGCAATTTAAATGGGGAAGTTCTTAAGCCGTTTATTTCATTGTTTTTATTCTTGATGGGAATTTACATTATCATTCGTTTTATGTTTAAGTTTTATCCAAGTGAAGACTATTCAACACGAAAGCTAAAGAACATTTTTCTCATTCCTCTTGGCGCATTGGCAGGATTTTTTGATGCTGTAGGTGGTGGGGGATGGGGACCGATTAACACTCCGATTTTGTTATCTAAAAAAGGGTTTGTTCCACGTAAAGTAATCGGAACCGTTTCAGCGAGTGAATTTGCCGTTACGTTATCCGCATCACTCGGATTCTTGTTGTTCCTCGGGTGGGAGCAGATCAACTGGCTGTGGGTGGCTGGATTTGCCCTCGGCGGAGTGGTCGCGGCGCCATTTGCAGCTTGGCTTGTGAAAGTGATTCCAACCTATTTGTTAGGAGTATTAGTGGGAGGGTTAATTGTATTTACGAACGCCCAAACATTAATCGGTTTAATAGTGGAAGACGATGTGATTAAATACATCATCAATGGTTCTTTGATATTGGTATGGATTGCTTTGTTTGTTTATGCTGTATTTAGTAAGAATGAAAAAAAAATAGAAATATTACAAAATACTAATTTGTGATAATTAATCTTTTTCGATGAGCCTATGCTCATCTTTTTTTATTTTACTAGCATTTTTTTACATATGAAGTTTTAATTGTGCTAAAATTCAGATAACATGTTTCTATAATTTTATAACCCATACTGCTTCTCTTTTTCCTATCCTTATCTATTTTCGCTTATATAGTGCACTTTTAAATTCTTTTCACATTCAATCATGAAAGATCCTGTCTATTTTAAGAAAATTATACACTTCCTATTTATGATAAGTTCTGCCATCTTCCTATTGCTGATTCCGATCGTAGCGTACATGCTGTATCAGTACTACCCGAAAGGTAAAAGAGAGATTCCTTATCAAGCAAATATCCATTCGCAGGGATAGGTTTATATGTTACTTAGGCATGGATAAAAGCTTGCAGTTAGCGGGTACCCGAAATAGAATTATCCTACAATGTAAACAACGGATATCAATAGGGATTCTCGTAGTCCACACTTAAATAAGGAAATTTTCAGACCGGATACACATAGCAAATAGTTGCGAAAGAAGTCAGAATATAAAATTATAGAAGAGACAGGCGATAAAAAGGGAGAAGAAGAATGGCCAAGTTCACTTTCGAAAGTAACGCTAAAATAAATGGCGGCAAAAAACTTGGAATTTGTAGATCGTAGAAATCTCATAATCAAATCGTTGACATTTGAGGCATATGCACAAACTTGAACAAAAATGGGGGAGGTTAATCATCTTCTTATAAGCTGTAATCAATCTCTTTTCCTTCCTGCGTCAATATCATCTATCGGCGTATAAGAATTGTTCGGCATTTTTCCTTTTTTGATCATTCGAAATATCGGAAAACTAATTGCAAATACAAAGATCGCACCAACTAAAATTTGCAAAACCATCATGCATTCCACCTTTCTAATTCATGATTTAACTATAGCAGAGTTTAACAATAAAGGAAAAGATTTAGTTATGTGAAAAAATTGACGTTTATATTGAAATTTCGACGGTTATTTCTCACAATGATTTAAAAAGGAGATGATACACCAATGACTACTACCAAATCAATTAGCAGGATTATAGAGAAAATCGATCCAGAGCTTTTGATTAATAGAATTTCTCCTCAACACGGGGGCGATATTAATGATGCCTTCTTCGTGGAAACAAATAAAGAGCCCTTATTCATTAAAACAAATAGCGGCGTTCCGAAAGATTTTTTTGAAAAAGAAGCCATGGGGCTGGAAGAATTAAGATCTAGCGGGGCAGTTAACGTTCCAAATGTGCTTCTATATAATCAAGAAACAGAGAACGAGCAATATCTTGTTCTGTCATACGTTTCGGGTAATAAAGAACCTGCAACTGAAGCAAAACTCGGTCAGCAGCTTGCCAGAATGCATCAAGTTACAAAATCATTTTATGGCTTGCCCTACAGTAATTACCTTGGTACTTTTCAACAAGAAAGTGGTGAATATGAGAAGTGGGTCGATTTTTACCGTGAGAAACGGTTACTCCCGCAAATCGAAATAGCTGTAAAAAAAGGATACTTAAAGGCTGCACAAAAAGAACGTCATCTTCAACTACTAACAAGGCTTGAAGAGTGGATTCCTGCTGATCCTGGAGCTTCTGTCCTCCATGGTGACCTATGGGGCGGAAATTGGATAGCAGGGAATAAGGGAGAGCCTTATTTAATTGATCCGGCCGTGATATATGGCGATCGCGAAATGGACCTAGCGATGACAGCCTTGTTTGGGGGATTTGGCAGCTCCTTTTATAAAGCGTATGAAGCGGAGTCAAATTCCAAACTTAATCAAGAGATTTGGCCATTATACCAGCTTTTATATTTATATATGCATTTAAATTCTTTCGGAGTGAGTTACCTCGGAGCCACTGAACGAATTGTTCAACGATTTTTGGGATAAGAGGACCAGCTTATAGAATCCGATCCTACCAAGCCAGACTCTTTTCTGAGGTTCCAATTAAATAAGCTTTATCTAGAGAGGAGGAAATCAAAATAACACAAAGAAAAGTGACCTTCTGACCGAGTTAGCGAAGCCGGCCAGAAAGTCACTTGAAGGGGCTGGATATTTAAGACTTGAGCAGTTCACAAAGCTCAGCGAAAACGAGGTCTTGCAGCTTCATGGCAGGGTCCAATAGCGATGGACCAACTTCGTCACGCGCTAACCACAAAGTGCCTATCGTTCCTTACGGCTCATGAAGCAATTGTCTTTCATATTTTATGTCATCTATCATTTATAGAGACGGAGAATCACTATAGAAATTTTCCGTATAATAAGGCTGTGATTCGTTATTAAACGCCACACCGACACCTAAAAATTCATAATTTTCCCGGAGGATGTTTTTTCTGTGCCCTAAAGAATTCATCAGTCCTTCGTGGGCAAAAATGCTGCTGAACTGCCCGTATGCCAGATTTTCACCAGCCGTAACATAGCGAATATTATCTTCCTTCATCCGATCGAAAGGAGATTGGCCTTGTAAATTTGTATGATCGAAGTATTGATTTTCCGCCATGTCCAAGCTGTGATCCCGAGCGGTTTCCCTCACAAGATCATCCCATTTTAAAATAGGCAGGTCGTGATTCACTCTTGAAGCATTTGTTAAATCAAACAGCTGATATTCAAAGCCTTCTTTTAGTTGTTGGCTTGATTCAGTATAAAGTTCATTTTTATTTTGTTCCAAATCTTGATCGATGATCTGAACCGCAGTAACCGTATTGTTTTCATGCTTATCATAAAAGATTGTGGCATAGCTGTGATCAAGCTTGAAAACCTCATACTCTCCATTTTGATCTATTTTATAGTTAAACAAACCTTTCCTCATGATCGATTCAGGATTACCGAGCTTCTCCTGAACCGATTGCTTCGAACTCCCTAGTTTAATTCCCGTTGAAGAGGCTATCAAATCTTGATTTGAATAAAGGCCGCGAACATTATTTTTCTCATCATAAGCAACCATGATAAAATTTTGGTAGTTTTCATGATAGGCTGCCCAGCTGACTCCATATTCATTTTCAGTAGTCCGTTTCGGTTTGCCAATTTTCTTTTCTACCTCAGCTTTTGATTCGCCTAATTCAACATTATGAATCGAAAACATTTGATCTTTAGGTGCTGTTAATTTTGGCGGATCAACTTTCGAATCGTTTGATTCTGAAGGTTCATTATTAAGCTGCGTAAATATAGAATTTAATTGCTGATTTAAAGTATCAATCGCATAATTGATCTCTGGATTTTCTTTTACAGAATCGACAGTAGAACTGATGGAATCCCTTAAAGACGAAGGAACGAATTGTTGAACTGGCTCTTCCCATAACGGCTTTGAAATATAGCCGATAAACACAACCATTAATAATATAATAAACCGCTTCACAACTTCACTCTCCAATTCCAAGACTCTGCATCAGCCTTTTGATATCCCTTCTAATATTATAGTCCTACTTATTATTTCTGAAAAGTATTTAGTATTGAGAAAAATATCGTGCTTCAAAAGAAACATTTTTATTGCGAACCGAACGTATATTCGCTTATAATAAATTTACTAACAAGATGAAATCAGTTCTAAATGAAAAGGGGAAAGTGACTGATTTTTAATGGGGAGTTAGTCAATATTCTTTCTAGTTCAGATGGGACAATTATCCTCTTAGATGCTATTCTAAAGACAGGCATAATGGTCATTTTCGTTTCCTTGCTCATCATGTACACTAATTTTTAAGGAGTGTTCAAAATGAAGCAGCAAGCCACGCCATATTTATTGTTTAATGGAAATGCCAGAGAAGCTTTGGAGTATTATAAGGAGATTTTTGAAGGAGAAATTATTGAGCTTCAAACGTATGGTGAAGCGGATTATCCTACTCCTCCAGAAGCTGATGAAAAGATTATTCATGCTCAATTTAAAAAAGGCAATTTATTTCTTATGGCTTCTGATTCGTTTCCAGGCAGCGAGGTTGAGTTCGGAAGTAACATTTCATTGGCGCTTGAAATTGAAAGCGAAGAGGAAATTCAAAATTTGTACGATCGATTCACTGAGCGCGGTACTGCGTTAATGGAATTGCAGGATACTTTTTGGGGAGCGAAATATGGAAAGGTAAAGGATCCTTACGGAGTTATTTGGGACCTCAATTTTACAAAAGCTTAAGGATTAATACATACGCTATTCTTTCTTCAGTATGACATAAAAGAATAGCGTTTTTTATATTCACTCCAGACAAATCGTTCAGCCTTTTCCTTTAGTTTTACGAACAACGTCCATCAAATAGCTGACAAATATATCATCTTTTACAAGCCATGCTTCAAAATTTCTTTTTAAGGAGCTTTCTGCTGCTTCAAATGTTTCGAAGATTTCTTCCATCTTCACTTCATTATGTTCAATCGCCCATTCGTTTTCATTTACGGGATAGAGGAGAAAGGTTTCTTCCATTCGATTTTCATATAAAGATCCAAAAGAAGATTTTTTGAGATTGTGTTTATTTCTTTTCGCATCTTCCCGCAAGGGCTCAAGATGAAATGTTTCAATCACGTATTGTTGGTAAGCTTCATCTGTTAAAAGGGATCCCGAAGCTTTTGCGTGTCCGCCCCCTCCGAACTGGCCAGCTACCTGAGATACGTCGACATGATCATGAATGGTTCTGAAACTCATACGTTTCCCGCCGATATTGATAATCGCAATATAATCCAGATGCGGGTAGTCTTTCCCCAATTCATTTCCAAGTTCTGAGGTGTTTGATTCTGCATAGACGACACCGGCAAAGTATTCTCCTAATGGTGTCTGAACCAATTCCCGTCTTTTCCTGCGGATATATCGTTCAATTTTGTTTTCTTCCATATCAAGGATTCTTTCTTCAAACTCGTCAAAGAAAAAATGATCGTTTGTTGCTAAACGACTGACCATCATCTCTTCGAATTCATCAATGGAAACTAAAAAGAAGAGAGAATTTAGCCTCAAGGCTTCCTGATTGTCGTTTTTTTCCCACTCCCAGGTGTCATATTGCCGGACAAGCTCGACAAATTCACTTACAGCATTTGAAGGCTCTAAATATTCATGCTTGATGAGATACTCGTAGAATAGTGAAGTCGCGGAATTAAGGCGTCCGGATTCATCTTCAACCGAGACATATCCCCATTCATGCTCATTAAAATGGAGGGCAGTTTGGTGATGGTCGATCAACTGGACTTTCCCGCCTTTTTGATAAAATCGATCAAGTTGGCGTTCATTTTCTTGATTAACAGATAGATCGGTAATCAGCAAAAACGTGTTTTTTTCCCCGGCTTCAAGAAACCTTTCAACTTCATGATTGAGCCCGGAAATGGAATTGTAGCGCACTTTGACCTTTTTGCCGAAAGCAAGCTTTGCTAAAATTCCGCATCCCACCCCGTCCAAATCAGTATGAGATAACAGTCTGTACATATTTTTCACCTCTTAAGTAGTATGGTTCAAAAACGGGTGAAATATTGCCTTCGAATTTCGAAAAATTCACTAGACATGTACTCGCATTAGATTTCACCTATCAGAATTTTGTCGAGGATTTTTATTTTGATCTAAAAAATTCGGATAAATTAATAATAGCTTAATCTGTTAATATCAAAAATAATTCCTTGTAAATATCATGAACATTTCCCATGTTTATTTGATGATGAAGCTGATAGAATGAGGCTGTAATTACATTTGTGAGGTGAATTCAAAATGAAGAAACTAAAGAATCTGGCAGTACTTTTAGTTCTTATTTGTGCAGCTGTTCTCATTACATATGTGCAGTCACCAAGTGAAGCTAACGCTGCCAAGGACAACCTGAATGTAAAAAAGCTCGAGGTCGATGAATTTTTTTCTGATCATGACGGAACGTTCATACTGCGAGAGATGAAAAATAACAGAACATTTATCTATAATAATGAACGAGCCAATCAAAGGTTTGCACCGCAATCAACGTTTAAAGTTCCTAATGCACTTATTGGATTGCAGGTAGGTGCTGTAAAAGATGAATATGACATTAAATATTGGGATGGTGAGGAACGGGAAATTCCGATATGGAACCAGGATCATACGCTTGGGTCTGCCATGAGGTACTCTGTCGTTTGGTATTATCAAGCGATGGCCCGTGACATTGGAGAGGACCGAATGGAGGAGTGGGTTCAAAAAATTTCTTATGGGAACCAAGATATTAGCGGAGGAATTGACCAGTTTTGGTTAAGCAGCTCACTTAAAATATCTCCAATCGAACAAGCAGATTTTATGGGAACACTGTATAAAGAGAACCTTCCTTTCGATAAGAATGTGATAAAAACAGTTAAACGGATAATGATCCAGGCTGAAGGGGATGACTATACCCTTTACGGAAAAACAGGACAAGGGTCTGGCTTAGGCTGGTATGTCGGTTTTATAGAAAAGGACAATCGGGCATATAGTTTTGTTACGAATATTGACGGAACAAGTACAGACGCTAAAAACATTACATTGGATATTTTAAAGAAATATCAATTAATGGAAGAGTAAGGGCGGAAATTTCATCTTAAACATATTATATAGACGATAATAATGGGTAGTAGTTAACGTTCTCTACGTAATCTTACTGCTCATTTTTTTATTGATAATTAGTAATATATGGATTTTATTTTTATAGTCCTTAAAGTTTTTAACGTTAAGGGGGAAAAGATTGATTATCGACAAATCCATCTGCAGACCTTATCTGCTTTATAGGACGTTCAAAAATTATTGATTGGAGGGATAATAAATGAAATTTGATTTAAGAGAGTTTAATTTATCAATTCCCGACTCAGGTCCGTACGGTATAGCTTCAACACAAGACGGAAAGGTATGGTTTACACAACATAAAGCAAACAAAATCAGCTGTATAAATCAGAGTGGTGAGATAAAAGATTTTATAGTTCCTACTCCTGATGCTAAAGTTATGTGTTTAACTGTATCTTCCAGGGGCGACATATGGTTTACAGAAAATGGTGCTAATAAAATAGGAAAGCTTACAACAACAGGTATTTTTACAGAATACCCACTACCACAGTCGGATTCTGCTCCTTACGGAATAACTGAAGGCTTAAATGGTGATATATGGTTCACCCAAATAAGTGGGAATCGTATAGGCAAATTGACCACTGAAGGTGCTATCCATGAATATGATCTGCCAAATAAGGGTTCGTTTCCTTCTTTTATTACTTTAGGTTCGGATAACGCACTATGGTTCACAGAAAACCAAAATAATGCTATTGGAAGAATGACTGATACTGGAGAGTTAACGGAATACCCTCTTCCTACACAAGAAGCAGGGCCAGTGGGTATTACTAGTGGTAACGATGGTGCACTCTGGTTTGTCGAAATTGCGGGCAACAAAATAGGTCGTATCACTACTTCTGGAGAAATTAGCGAATATGATATTCCAACTCCGAACTCACGTCCACATGCTATCACCAAGGGAAAAGATTGTGAAATATGGTTCACTGAATGGGGAGCAAATAAAATTGGCAGGATTACGAGTGATCAAACGATTCATGAATATCCAATTCAAACAGAAAATGCAGAGCCGCATGGTATTGCATTTGGGAATGATGGATCCGTATGGTTTGCGTTAGAGTGTAACAAAATTGGCAAGTTAAATTTGAGTGAATGAGATCAGAGAGAGCATTATTTATGAAACCGCAAAACCAGTAAGGACCTAATACAGAAGAAGTATATCCCTATCATACGAAATAGGTTTCAAGGAAATTTTAATAAATCGAAAAGTAATTACTTTTCACTTAGATTAGTCCTCGTTATGGGGAAGAGAAAAAAGTGAAGAAATCGTAAACTCGTTATTGTTAATGAGTTTAATAAGCTTATTTGCATCTATGTTTCTATTTTTATTTCATTAAAGGCGCATTTCCGTAGTAAGGATTGGTTTTACCTTATATAAATTTCGATAAGCTGAGATGTGTTCTTCAAAATAATCATGTACAATTAACTCATGCAAAAAAATTCCTAAATTATTTATTTTTTACGAGGAGGAAACATGAAACTAGGCGCATTCTCTATAAGTTTAAGTGTAAAAGACATTAATAAGTCAAAATCTTTTTACGAAAATCTAGGATTCCAAACCTTAGGTGGAGATATTACGCAAAATTTGGCTTATAATGAAGAATGAAAGTACCGTCATTGGTTTATTTCAGGGAATGTTTGAAAAGAACATTCTGACGTTTAATCCAGGTTGGAATGAAAATGCAGAAAATCTTGATTCATTCACAGACATTCGAGATCTTCAAAAGCAGCTTAAAGCTAAAGGAATTAAAATGTTGTCAGAAGCAGATGAAACAAGAGAAGGTCCTGCAAGTTTTACAATTGAAGATCCTGATGGTAATACCATTCTTGTAGATCATCACAGATGATGTAGAGGATAGAATGAGACAAAATTTTTTGATTAAGATCCAAATACTAAAACTGTAACCCGTAAGGTGGACACTTTGAAAAAAGTGACTCTCTTGCGGGTTTTTTGTGTTTAGTTTAAGCAAAGGAACTAGATTAGAACGAGGTAAAGATTTATGGGAGAAACTAGAGAAGCTTTCAAGATATTCACCGACAAGAGATGAAACTACTTTTAGGCGCCTCGAATGTACGGCATATTACTCTAAAAGGGAATTCACGTATATCGTCGTATTTAATCATTATAAAGGACTCAAACCGACCGTTTATTTTATAAAGTAACTGTTTTATCATCTAAAAAAATTTTTAAAAGATTTATAATCCTGACAAACTAGATGTCAGGATTGATGAGTTATTCTTCAATTATCCACAGAATGAAAGGAGATGGATAATTGAACAGTGTGATTCCATAAAGAATAAGAGAAATGGGAAAGTCTGTTGACAAGGAGTGTGAAAGATGAAACTAGATCGTCTGCTCGTTATTACGATGGAATTGATGACGAAAAAGAGGGTGACGGCAACTGAACTGGCTTCTAGGTTCGAAGTCTCTATTCGAACAATCTATCGTGATATTGAATTGTTTAACCAATCTGGCATCCCTGTAGCTTCTTTCACTGGAACTGAAGGTGGTTTTGAGCTAATGAGCGGGTTCTTCTTAACAAAGCAACACTTCTCTGTCGATGACTTTTCAGTGATCTACAATCTCTTAAAGGGGATGGAGGGCGCCGTCGGCGGCACAAAATTCACATCGTTAGTCAATAAGATTGGCACTTTACAGCCTGCTTTGCTGCATAAAGGACGTCAGGAGAAAATTGTATTTGATATGAGCGCTTCAGAAGAAGAGAAAGAGATTATTCTTCCCTTATTGCATGCGATTGATCAATCGAAAAGGATGGCATTTACCTATATTAATGCCTCTGGTCAAGTCTCAGAAAGGAAAATAGAACCGTTGAATCTTTTATGGGAACAGGGAATTTGGTACTTGGAGGGATATTGCTTATTACGGAAAGACAAGCGTTACTTTCGTGTTTCAAGGATCATCAATCTTGAAGTGACAGAAGAGATTTTCAATCCGAGAGCAGAATTGAAACATCCGGTTCATCAACAAGAAAAAGGAATAAAGGTTTATCTCCGTTTTGATTTAACCGCACAGCCTCAAGTATTTGAGCAATTTCCAGGGGAATTTACACATCATGGGGATTTTATTGACGTACAAACGACTTTCTATTCAAGAGATTATGCGATCTCTGCCATTTTAAGCTATGGAACAAAAGTGAAAATTATTTCTCCCGATGAGTTGAAGCAAGATTTAATTATAAAAATGAAAGAGATTCGAAATATCTATTTTTGATAGAATGCTTGGTCGGGAAGTTCATACGAATCATAGGAGGATGAAGAATGACAATTTTGGTAACTGGTGCTACAGGAACGGTAGGAAGACACGTCGTAGATCAGCTCGTTAATAAAGGGGAAAAGATAAGAGCCGTGTCGCGCAACCCAGCTAAAGCCAATTTGCCTAAAAGGGTAGAGGTCGTAGAAGGAGATCTGACTGTTCCAGAATCGCTTCAAGCTCCTTTTCAGGGAATTACTGCATTATATTTAATCTTGTCAAGTGATAATGCGGCTAGCCCTTTGCAAACAAATCCTAAAGTCATAGAACTTGCAGGTAAAGCTCGCGTTAAACGAGTTACGGTATTGATGGACTATGAAGGGAACCCTATTGAACAAGTCCTTAAAGACAGCGGCATGGAATGGACATTACTAAAGCCTGTAGAATTCATGGCAAACGTACTTGCAGATTGGCTAGAATCTATTCGTTCGGAGGGTGTTGTTCGTGAGCCGTTTGGTGATGTCCTTAGTGCCAGAGTGCATGAAGCAGACATAGCTGCTGTCGCGGTTGAAACTTTGATTAAAGATGGTCATCATGGAAAAAGCTATTTTCTTACGGGACCACAGGTATGAAGAGGGAGATATCGAATTCTTCATCCAAATGGGAAAAAATCCGCCTGAAGTCGGTTACTCGGTTTTGCCAACTGTAGAGCAAGTGACAGGGAAACCTGCAAAAACGTTTGTTGAGTGGGTGACTGAACATTAAAACGACTTTATGTAATAAGCCAGTTTTTAATAGATGACCTGGTCTCTTAGCCAGAGCATTTATAAAAGATGATAAGAGCTGGCAAACATGCAATATGCAATTGATATGAAAGACTTAAAAATATCGTAAAACAAAAATGAGGATGGAGAGGAGCCTTTCTCGTACCAGGATTTAAATGACAGTTACGCTTAACAAATAATTAAATGCAGAAGGAATCATTCTTTGAAAGGAAGAAGATAGTACTGGTATAAACGATCTGAAGGAGGAAAGCGATATGCAACAAATTACACCGTTTTTGTGGTTCAATGATAACGCTGAAGAGGCAATCAATTTTTATACTTCGATTTTTAAAAATTCTAAAATTGTAAGCTTGCATCGCTATGGCAAAGAAGGACCAGGGAAGGAGGGAGCGCTGATGACTGGGACATTCCAGCTGGACGGACAAGAGTTCATGGCTTTAAACGGCGGCCCCAAATTTCATTTTTCAGAAGCGGTATCGTTCTTTGTAAGCTGTGAGACCCAGCAAGAAATAGACGAATTGTGGGAAAAGCTCTCAGAGGGCGGTGAAACACAAATGTGCGGCTGGCTGAAAGATAAATACGGGGTATCTTGGCAGGTTATCCCTTCCGAGTTAGAGGAATTGTTACACGGTGAAGATGCTGAAAAATCGAGAAATGTCATGAACGCCATGCTCCAAATGGATAAATTAGATATCAAAGAGCTAAAACAAGCATATGAGGAGACAACGATCAAATAGTTTGAAAGGATGCAAATAGGGTGCGGTGTCTAGGTCGTATACGTAACGCTTAATTGAGAAGGGTGGAATCGTCTTCTTGGCACTTTATTAAAAACTAATCGGTTGGCTTACGGAGACACAAAAAAATTAGAATTACAGTTATAACTATTAATATTCCCTATTTGCTAATACAATCGGAGGGTCATTTGCAGTGGTAGATGTGATGACGGAAATTAAGATTCGCTGCTCACTTAACACGGTTTCAGAGTATGCAGCAAATCCTGATAATGCTCCTAAATGGTATATAAATATCCATTCAGCGGAATGGCAAACACAAAAACCGTTGACGATTGGTTCACGTATTGCATTCAAAGCAAATTTCTTAGGAAGAGAACTTGCCTATGTGTACGAAATTACTGAATTTTCACCAGGTCAAATACTTATCATGAAAACTGCTAACGGACCATTTCCGATGGAGACTACTTACACATGGGAAGCAATTGACGAGGATGTAACACGAATGACTTTACGGAATAAAGGGAATCCGACGGGTTTTTCAAAGCTCTTTGCTCCGTTTATGTCGTGGATGATGAAAAAAGCAAATAAAAATGATTTGAAAAAAATAAAAAACATACTTGAAGAAGCTTAAAAGAATGACAAGCTACTCGGCATGATCAAGCAAGTGAAGATGATGTAGTGGAAATTCAAGATCGGTCGTATGAACCTTATATCAATCATACGACCAATGTTCTTTCATGCTCTAAAAAACCGGACTCTTACATAATATAATTTATAGTTCAGATCGAAAGGTTTTACCAAGCTGATTACCGAGCCCGAAATAATGGCGAAAATTATAAATGAGCGGACTCCATTTATTTGGGTCAATATGATTGTCTCCTATAATAATTTCCTTATGAGCATGTACATGAACAGCTTGTGTCTCAACAATTGCAAAATCAGGTGTATGATCAGGAATTCGAATGTTTTTCACTATTGCTTCGATTTGTAAAGGACACTCCTTGATTCTGGTTGGTTTTACTTCTTTAGACTCAACAGGAGTTAAATGACTAATAGCATACTTATCCTTTTCATATGTAAATCCGTTCTTTTTTTTATAAACAGGAACTGGATTTTTTCCTGTATAAGGGGCTAATTGTTCAACATTCTCCCATAATGAAGGATTCGGGACATTAATTACACATTCGGAATTTCTTTCTAAGTTTTCAATCGCTTTCCCGCCAAGTCCGATTCCTAATACAATACAATCCCCTAATGCCCATGATGATGACATGGGGCTGATATTTACCGAACCATCCTCATTCATTGTATTTAGTAAAATCACTGGAGTTCCGTAATATAGAATTTTGGGTTTAATTATTTCTGTGCTTGAATTCTGATCTATTTTATTCAACTTTTTTCTCCTTTCATTTATTAGTTCTATCTTATTTTAGAATATTAATATTTCAATTTTCATCGAAGTATGGGTTGCATGAAGAGTTTTCACTAGAAAAATATGATGATCAAAACAGAATCTGGTAATATAACATTTAGAAGGCAGCCTTCTGCTAATTATATAAAGGAGCAATGTGGATGAACCCTATACTTATTGAATTTCCTGACGAGTTTGAAACGGAACGTTTATTGATAAGAATGCCGAAACCAGGAGACGGAAAAGCCGTATTTGATGCGATCCAGGCCTCGATTAAGGAGTTAAAACCATGGATGCCGTTTGCTCAGGAAGGATCGAGCGAACAAGAAGTCGAGGCTAATATTCGTAATGCTCATGTTCAGTTTTTAAAACGGGAAGACTTGAGACTTCTTGCTTTTCATAAGGATACGGGACAGCTTGTATGTTCTTCGGGTCTTCATCATATTCAATGGGATATACCAAAATTTGAAATCGGATATTGGATCGATAGCCGTTTTAGCGGCAATGGGTATGTAACAGAAGCAGCAGAAGGGATTACAAAATTTGCTTTTCAAGAGCTTCGTGCCAAACGAGTGGAGATAAGGTGTGATGCGAAGAACAAAAAGAGCAGGGCTGTTGCCGAACGATTGAACTATCAACTAGAAGGAATTCTCAGGAATCATGATCTCTCAGTTGACGGGAAAGCGCTAAGAGACACGTGTGTATATGCAAAAATTAAATCATAAATTTTACAAATGAATATGTACCACAAGTTAATTTACATAATATTTTTATGAGAAACAAGTACCTTTTATATGAAATAAGATAAGATGCATAAAAATTGGGTCCTCGGGAGATACAAATAATGAGGTGATCATATGGACCGATTTGAGCAAGCTTATGAGCAGTACCGGAATCAAGCAAATGAAAATGAAATGACCGAGAAATATGAAAGTACAAGCAATCCAAATCTAGAAAAAATAGTTGCTGTTCGCAAAAACGATGATGGTGATTTGATAGCATTTCAAACAGAGTCCGGGCGTGAATTGGATTATATAGAAGCACTATCTGAAGCAAAAGCCGGTAAATTGGCGCATGTCGATGTTTTTCACAAATATGGCCGGGATATTTTGCGCAGTGAGCCTGATGGAATTAGTGAAAACAATTTAGATTCGCTGCCAGAATTTTAAGATGCCAGCAAAAAAACAGTTTATTCTGACGGATGAACTGTTTTTTTATTGTAAAATTATATATACGAAAGAGGACGAGTAGAGGAGGTTATTTTATGCGAATTGTTTCTGCCGATGAAATGTATTGCATTGATTCGTATACCACCAATCAGATTGGTATTAGCGGGGAAACGTTAATGGAAAATGCCGGGCAGTCTATTGCGAGACTTATTATGGAGAGAACCGACCCAAATCAAAAAATTGTTATTCTTGCAGGGGCTGGAAACAACGGTGGCGACGGATTTGTGATTGCCAGAATATTAAAAAGCTTCGACTTTCAAGTAGATCTTTGGATCGTTCCTCCGCCTGAAAAAATAAAAGGGGCAGCTAAACACGCCTTAGAGGTATATAAAAATTCAGGTTACGAAGCTCGATATTTCTTAAAAAACGAAGAACATTTTTTCAACTTGTTATCGACTTACGACGTAATAATCGATTGTTTACTGGGGATAGGCGTAAAAGGGGAGCTGCGTTCTCCTTACAAAGAAATCATAGACAAGATCAATACCTGCAAATCAGCAGAAATTTTTTCGATAGACGTTCCAAGCGGTATTCCTGCGGACGGCGGCGATGTGGACCGAGCCGTTAGAGCTGATCTAACGATTACGATTCATTTGCCGAAAAGCGGGACTTTCATATATCCCTGTGCTTCCTACTATGGAGAAACAATCGTTGCTGATATCGGCATTCCACCGATAGCAGCCAAACATTGTTCACACAATAGGATGATCTGGACAGAAAAGCTTGTAAAAAAACACCTTCCATCCAGATCTCCAAATTCACATAAAGGGTCCAACGGGAAGGGGATGGTCATTGGCGGATCCCGAATGACTGGAGCAATCATGTTAGCGGCCAAAGCTGCATTAAGATGTGGAGCAGGACTCATCACGGCTGCCATACCTGAAGAAATTCACCCCATTGCAGCCGCCCATTTTTTAGAAGCAGTGTATCTTCCAAGTCCATCAGAGGATGGTTATTTTAAAGGTAATTTATCAGTTGAGTATGAAAATCTGGATGCGGTTGCAGTAGGACCCGGAATCGGTCGAACAAAAGGCGGGAAACTAATTGTAGAAGAAGTCATTACTAAGGAATTACCGGTTGTTATAGATGCTGATGCCCTATATCATTTGAAGGACATGCTGCCTCTTTTAAAAAATCGAAAACACCCGACCATCTTAACACCTCATCCAGGGGAAATGGCGCGTTTAATCGATAAGTCTATAAAAGAGGTTGAACAAGATCGATTTTCAATATCAAGACTGTTTGCCCAAGAGTATGGGATTTATTTGGTTTTAAAAGGGCCTTTTACCATTGTAACGACTCCAGGTGGCGAACAATTTGTCAACACTACCGGAAATTCGGCCCTTGCAAAAGGAGGTACCGGAGATGCTTTAAGCGGCATGATTCTTGCGTTTATCATGCAGCAAACTCACGTTCAGTCCGCAATAAGCAATGCTGTATTTGTCCATGGTAAGTCTGCTGATGTACTAATTGAACAAGAACACACACATTTCGATGTTTTGTCCACAGATCTCATTGAGAATATCCCCCGTACGCTGAAATTGCTGACTTAAAAACAATTTGAATCTATCAGGAGAGTTTCTAAAGAAAATTTTTAAAACATACTCAAGCTATATGGTATTATCATCACCATTTTTGTATGAACAAAATATTTTCATAATATGAAAGAAGCTGAGTCAGCTTTTATGTTAATATTAAACCGAATCAACCAATGACTCAAAAACGTTTTTGTTTACTTTTATATAAAATAAAAGATTTTTAAAATAAGTTGTTATTAAGCGCTTTCTTATCATTAATACCATCAAAACATACTTGACTCATTGGAATAGTGAAGCTACGATTAAAAATAGCTGAAAAGTGAAAGGACCAGCAATCATATTTAAAATGATGTACGATAAGTTTATATTCCTTTGTGAGGTGGAAATTGTTGCAACTTCAGGTAATGAACAGTCCGTTTAATCAGGAGCAGGCAGAGCTCCTAAATCGTCTTCTGCCGACCTTGACAGAATCACAAAAAGTTTGGCTGAGCGGTTATTTGGCTGCATCTCAGTCTGCATCCGTTCCGGGAACAGCAGAAAGACCGGCACCAGCTACAGAACCACTTGCTGAAAGTACTGTGCAAACAATATCGAAAGAAGTGACCGTTCTTTACGGATCACAAACGGGAAATGCTCAAGGATTAGCAGAGAATACCGGCAAGAAACTTGAGGATCGCGGATTTCAAGTAACTGTGTCGTCCATGAGCGATTTTAAACCGAATAATTTAAAGAAAATCCAGAACCTGCTTATTGTCGCGAGTACACATGGAGAGGGCGATCCTCCGGATAACGCGCTGTCATTTCATGAATTTCTTCATGGTAGAAGGGCGCCAAAGCTGGACGACCTTCGTTTTTCTGTTTTGTCGCTTGGAGACAGCTCGTATGAGTTTTTCTGCCAGACAGGGAAGGAATTCGATCAGCGGCTGGAAGATCTCGGAGGTACACGGCTTTATCCGCGCGTTGATTGTGACCTTGACTATGATGATCCGGCAGCAGAATGGCTTGACGGCGTCATTGGCGGCTTAAGTGAATCGGAGGGTGCAACTGCTGCACCTGCTCCGGCAGCGGCTCCTCAAGCAGGTGATTCCGAATATAACAGAACAAATCCTTTTAAAGCGGAAGTGTTAGAAAATTTAAATTTAAATGGTCGCGGCTCGAATAAAGAAACGCGCCACCTAGAGCTATCGCTTGAAGGGTCCGGTCTCACATTTGAACCGGGTGACAGCCTCGGTGTTTATCCGGAAAACGATCCGGCTCTAGTCGATTTGCTTCTGGAGGAAACGAAATGGGATCCGGAAGAAATTGTAACCATTAATAAACAGGGAGACGTCCGTCCGCTTAAAGAAGCGCTTATCTCCCATTTTGAAATTACCGTTTTAACGAAACCGCTTCTTGAGCAGGCAGCAAAATTATCTGCAAATGAGAAATTAAAAGAGCTTTTATCTCCAGGAAATGAAGATCAAGTAAAAGCATATACTGAAGGGCGCGATTTACTTGATTTAATCCGTGACTTTGGTCCGCGGGGTGTTCCTGCGCAAGAGTTTATCGCTATTCTCCGAAAAATGCCAGCCCGCCTTTATTCGATTGCGAGCAGCTTAGCGGCCAATCCGGATGAAGTGCATTTAACGATCGGTGCAGTACGATACGAAACACACGGCCGTGAGAGAAATGGGGTTTGCTCCATTTTATGTGCGGAGCGACTGCAGCCTGGAGACACGCTTCCGGTTTACATCCAGCATAATCAAAACTTTAAATTGCCAAACAATCCGGATACGCCGATCATCATGGTTGGACCTGGAACAGGCATTGCTCCGTTCCGCGCATTTATGCAGGAGCGTGAGGAAATGGGAGCAGAAGGAAAATCATGGCTGTTTTTCGGAGACCAGCATTTCGTGACGGATTTCCTTTACCAGACCGAATGGCAAAAATGGCTGAAAGACGGTGTGGTTACTAAAATGGATGTCGCGTTTTCACGTGACACTGAAGAAAAAGTATATGTGCAGAACCGCATGCTTGAACACAGCAAAGAATTGTTCGAATGGCTTCAAGAAGGAGCTGCTGTTTATATTTGCGGTGATGAGAAAAACATGGCACATGACGTCCACAATACGTTACTTGCGATTATCGAAAAAGAAGGTGGCATGAGCCCTGAAAAAGCTGCAGATTATCTTGCCGATTTGCAACAGAATAAACGTTATCAGCGTGATGTATATTGATTTCGGATTGAAAGGAGTTTAACAACATGGCGAACAAAATTTTAAAAGCACCGGACGGCTCTCCGAGCGATGTGGAACGCATAAAAGAAGAAAGCGACTATTTACGGGGGACGCTGAAAGAATCTATGCTCGATCGGATCAGTGCCGGAATTTCTGATGACGACAACCGTCTCATGAAACATCACGGCAGCTACTTGCAGGATGACCGGGATCTCCGCAATGAGCGGCAAAAGCAAAAGCTTGAACCAGCTTATCAATTCATGCTTCGCGTCCGTACACCGGGCGGAGTAGCGACACCTGAGCAATGGCTTGTCATGGACGAGCTTGCCCAAAAATTCGGCAACGGCACATTAAAGCTGACAACACGACAGGCGTTTCAAATGCACGGTATTTTAAAATGGAATATGAAAAAAACGATTCAGGAAATTCATGCGTCTCTTTTAGATACGATTGCGGCATGCGGCGACGTGAACCGGAACGTCATGTGCAACCCGAATCCATATCAGTCTGAGGTCCATTCCGAAGTATTTGAAGCATCAAAGCTATTGAGTGATCAATTATTGCCGCGTACGAGAGCGTATCATGAAATATGGCTGGATGAAGAAAAAGTAGCCGGTACGCCGGACGTGGAAGAAGTCGAACCAATGTACGGACCGCTGTATTTGCCGCGGAAGTTTAAAATCGGCATCGCCGTTCCGCCTTCCAACGATATTGATGTTTATTCGCAGGATTTAGGATTCATCGCAATCGTTGAAGATGGCAAACTTATCGGATTTAACGTGGCGATCGGTGGCGGTATGGGTATGACTCACGGTGACAAAGCGACATATCCGCAGCTCGCCAAGGTTATTGGCTTCTGTAAGCCGGAGCAAGTTTATGATGTGTCAGAAAAAGTCATTACGATTCAGCGAGACTATGGTAATCGTTCCGTTCGTAAAAATGCCCGGTTCAAGTACACCGTTGACCGTCTTGGTCTGGAAACGGTCAAGGAAGAACTGGAAAGCCGCCTCGGCTGGAGCCTTGAAGAAGCGAAACCGTATCATTTCGATCATAACGGTGATCGTTATGGCTGGGTGAAAGGGATGAAAGGTAGATGGCATTTTACGCTGTTTGTCGAAGGTGGCCGCATCACAGATCTTGATGACTACAAGCTCATGACCGGCTTGCGTGAAATCGCCAAAATTCATTCCGGTGATTTCCGTCTGACAGCTAATCAAAACTTGGTCATTGCCGATGTATCAAGCAAGAAAAAGAAAAAGATTAATGAATTGATCGAACAATATGGTTTAACAGAAGGCAAGCAATATTCTGCACTCCGCCGCAGCTCACTGGCGTGTGTTTCGCTTCCGACATGCGGATTGGCAATGGCGGAAGCAGAACGCTACTTGCCGGCTCTGCTTGATAAGATTGATGCCATTGTAGATGAAAGCGGACTTCGGAACGAAGAAATTACGATCCGCATGACAGGCTGTCCGAACGGATGTGCTCGACATGCGCTCGGAGAAATCGGCTTTATCGGCAAAGCGCCCGGCAAATACAACATGTATCTTGGCGCAGCCTTTGACGGCAGCCGACTAAGCAAAATGTACCGGGAAAACATCGGAGAAGAAGAAATATTAAATGAATTGGGCGAGCTTCTTCCTCGTTACGCAAAAGAACGAGAGGAAGGCGAACACTTCGGTGACTTTGTCATCCGCGCAGGTGTTGTAACAGAAACGACAGACGGCACGAATTTTCATGATTGATTAAGGTTTGAAAGGCAGGAGTATTCCTGTCTTTTTTTTATTAAGAGCATTTTGTTGACTTTGACATAATGTTATCCCTTAATATTGGATTTGTAATCCAAAAAAGGAGGACACTTTTGTGAAAATAAGTCAACTTTCTAAAATAACCGGTGCCAGCACCCGCTCCATTAGGCATTATGAGAAGAAAAAATTAATTACAGCAGCTAGGCTTGAAAATGGCTATCGGGAGTTCGATGAATCTGCCATTAAACGAATTCGAATCATCCAACTCTATTTAGGTTTAGGTCTAACAACTGAGCAAATCGAAGAAATATTGGAATGCGAGGACAACGGTCCTGAGGAATATGAATTTTGCGAAGAAATGCTGGAGATTTATCAAGAGAAGCTAGATCAATACAACAGACAAATTTATGCATTGAAAGTAGTAACGAATCGCCTAGAAAAACAAATCACAAAAATGACGGATAAACGAAGATCGATAAAGAGTTCACCTGCAGGAACAATGATATAACAAAAGATCCCAGTCTTATATAAGTACTGGGACCTCTCCATTTTTATATTAAGAAGGCGAGGAAAAAACATATTCCTCTTGATGTTTTAGAGATCACTTCTCTAAGACTGTTTTCTCAACAATTCAGTCAGGCGCGAAAAGTTATCGTTTCCATAGCCTTCATTAATTGCCCGCTTTGCAACGGCCATAACAGCACTCAAAACGCTAACATCAATGCCATGCTGCTCGGCGGTATGGATGATGTGTTCTATATGGTTGCCTCCTTAAATTTCATGTTGTTTTTTTAAAAGTAATTCAAACCAAATTCTAAACTATGACACTAATGTAAGGTCAACATGAACACTTCGTTTTCGATAATAAGGGGTAGGGCCACATGCCCATCAATGGCAAGACCGTTCGTAGCATGTTTCCTTATCCAATATTGAAGTCGATCATTATCAGCAATTGTATCCTTTCAGAGCCGTATGCAGAGAAGAAACGCATGTTAGGGTAGGTGATGGACGGGATTCACTATGGACATCCTCATTACGAGCCATATCTTAACAAAAGCCGGTACAGCTCTAGAACGTGCTGGATTAATGCGTGGACACACAAAAGTTAATGGAGGATTCGTCATGTATTTATATTGCGTGATTTTATTCTTTATTTTGCGCAAAAAAAGGGGCTCAATGAAAGTCAATCAAGATGACTTTCATTGAGCCCCACCTTTTTTAATTCTTCTTTTGCTTACTCATATAAGCATTGCCCCATGTCTCTATGGATTTAAGTATTGGGACAAAGTCTTCTCCAAGAGCTGTTAAATAATATAAAACTTTCTTAGGATTATCGTTTGTTTCTTCTCTTTCAATGATACCATCATTCTCGAGGTCTCTAAGTTGTAGTGTAAGAATGCGTTGGGTAATACCTGGTATTTCACGGCGCATTGCATTGTAATACATTGGTGATTGTGACAATAAAAATAAAATGATACCTTTCCATTTACCACCAATAATATGCATCGTTAATTCAATTGGACAAGCGTGCTTCACAGTTAATGTACAAGTACCATATTGACCGCTTTTAAAGTCTGACATATTCTCACCTCAATAGGTAGTAACAAAATTGTGCCTTCTTTTTATACCTTTTTTTTCTTATTAAACTTATGATATCAAATAAATGAAAAGAAGGTGTATGAATTGGAATTTGTTCAAATCTCTGAACATGTTTATAGACTCACTTTTGAAACCGTTGTTGGCATTCCTGTCAAAATCAATACTTGGTACGTGGTGGATGGTGAGGATGTTTATATCATAGATACCGGAATGGAAGACTATGCACGTATGCAGTTGAAGGCAGCAAAATCTTTAGGTGTTCCCAAAAGTATCTTACTGACACATGGTCATCTGGATCACATTAATGGAGCCAAGTATTTACGAGATGAATTAAACATTCCTATTTACTCGCACGAAATCGAAATTCCGTTTATCAATGGTGAAAAGCCTTATCCAAACAAATTAGAAAAGGAAACAACAGGTGTCGAAAATCAAGTTGAAGGTTTAAGTGACAATATCATTAAAACGTTACCCCTAGACATATATTTAACACCCGGTCATGCTCCGGGACATGTAATATACCATCATAAAGGTGACAATGTGTTGCTAACTGGAGACTTATTCATTTCTCATGCTGAAGCCTTACACCCACCGATTCAAAAGTTCACAGTTGATATGGATGAAAATATTAATAGCGGGAGAGTTATAGATGAAATTAAACCTTCTATTATATCTTCATCACATGGCGAAGATGTTAAATACAACGATGAGTTATATGCTATTTATAAATTTAAATATGAATAGGAGGTAGTAAAATGAAAATACAATTATTTCAAATTGAGATTATAGAAGGAGAAGTTGAGCAAAACGAAAGACGTATTAAAGCCTTATTTGAAGAAAAGCTCGAAGCAGATACTGAGATTGTTGTGATACCTGAAATGTGGAATAACGGTTATGAGTTACAACATTTAGCAGAAAAAGCAGATATCGATTTAACAAGATCTCTTCCTTTTATCCAAAGTTTAGCAACCAAACATCACGTGGGTATTATTGCAGGTTCAGTTTCAAATAAACGGGATGACAACATTTATAATACAGCCTTTGCGGTATCAAAAACGGGGGAGCTACTCTATCAAAAAGATAAAATACATCTCGTACCGATGTTAAATGAACATCAATATTTAACAGGTGGAGATGAAGTTCCAGAAGTCTTTGAAATTAACGATATCAAAGCGAGTCAAATTATATGTTACGACTTACGTTTTCCAGAAATTACACGATACCCAACGTCTCAAGGCGCAAAAATCATATTCTATGTTGCACAGTGGACTACGAAAAACGTGAACCATTGGAGAACACTATTGAAAGCAAGAGCCATAGAAAATTGCGTCTATGTCATTGCATGTAACAGCGTGGGCGACGTGAATAATGAAAATCATGTCGGCAACACATACGCGGGACATTCAATTGTCATCGATCCAAACGGAAACATTGTAGAAGAGGCGGGCAACCAAGAAGCAATCATAACAGCAGAAATTGATATACAGAAAGTTGCAGAGCAACAACAAAACATCCCAATATTCGAAAACCTGAGACCGGATGTTTATAAGTATGCAGAGTAGAACTGTGTATAAATAGAGTAGGATAACCATTCTTAAGGCTACCCCCTCATCAAACCGTGTGGCATCATTCCAGGCTCTTTGAATTTTCAGAACGCGGGAAGGAGTAATATATTCCTTTCCGCATTCTTTTGCCCTTTGTACCTTTCCTTGTACTTTTTCCTGTTCCGCGCCTTTGTGTACCTAATATAATTCCCCAAAATAAGAGAAAATGAAAAAGTCATAATAACATCGTTTGAAAGGCAACTATTTGGTTGCATATAATATTCACAAAAGAAGGGAGGAGGGACGGATAGATAATATTTTTAAGGCGCTTGCCGACCCGAGTCGCAGACAATTGCTTGACCAGCTGTACAAGAATAACGGGCAATCATTAAAAGAGTTATGTCAGGGCCTTGATATGTCCCGGCAAGCAGTAACAAAGCATCTCGCTATGTTGGAAGAGGCAAATCTTGTTGTCGTCATCCGGCACGGGCGAGAAAAGCTTCATTACCTTAATGCCGCACCCATAAGCGAGATTTATCAACGATGGATCAGCAAATATGAACAACATCGTATAGAACGTCTGAGTGAATTGAAAAAAAGTCTTGAGGAGGATAGGGAGGGATAAATGACGAAACCAAAATTTGTTTATGTGACGTATATCGCAACCACACCAGAGAAACTTTGGGAAGCCCTGACTGATGGTGGTTTTACCCAAAAATACTTTTTCGGCACTCGCGTCGAATCTGAATGGAAGGAAGGGGCGGACGTTAATTACTATCGAAATGGAAAAATTAGTGACTATGGCAAGGTGTTAACGTGTGAACATCCACGCCTGCTTTCCTTTACTTGGACATATGTGGGAGATGACACACCTCGTGAAAGTCCCACAAGAGTTACTTTTGAGCTTCAGCCTTTGGAGTCGAGCGTAAAGTTAACACTCAAGCACGAAAATCTATTGGAGACGGATTTTGTGGACGATAACGATACATTTGAGGGATATAATAACGGATGGCCGGCTGTTCTAAGCAACTTAAAGATTAAAGAGCTTTCTCGAAACAGGAAAGACTTTGCCGCCAATAAAGGTTTGAAGCAGTTGGAATGAATATTTTCATTGGGCAGATAATTTTGAGCACAGTGAGCAAATATAAATTGAAATTATTTGCCCATTTCGGTCTTCGACTATATCAATCGAAGACCATTTTTCATCTGCCGCAATTTACTTTCAAATACTGCGCTTTTGAATGAGACAACTGTTTTTCGCTTAAGACATGAACATATGCTAGAAAGAGAGTCTTATCTTCTACAAATTATAAAGATATTTGGGTCATGGAATTTAACCATTTATTGTCGATTCAAAAACTTTTGTGTCTGAATGTTTGGAATAATGGTAATTCTGTCACTTGATTTGATATTATATTTTCGTAAAAATTGATAAAAGGATAAGATGAAACAGTACTATTTCAACAGCAATTGCCCGTGAAAAAGATAAGCTTTATCCATAGCTTTTTCATATAATCTTCAGTAATCAAGGAATTTTTAGCCGTTAAAGGAGAGAGTAAATGAAGAAGAAAGTTTTAATTGTTGATGACGAATGGAATATGAGGAACTTACTCAAAATTTATTTAGTTAAAGATTATGATATAGTGGAAGCGAGTGGCGGACAGGAAGCAATTCATATAATGAAAACATCCACTTTAGATTTAATCGTCCTCGATATAATGATGCCCGTCATTGATGGCTGGGAAGTTTGTAAACAAATCAGAAATGTTCAATCTACGCCAATTCTGATGTTAACGGCCAGGTCCGAATTGAAGGAAAAAGTATATGGTTTGGAAATTGGCGCAGATGATTATTTAATCAAGCCTTTTGAACCAGAGGAGCTTATCGCCCGAGTTAATGCCCTAATAAGAAGATCGGGATTAAATAAAGAAAAAGATGACAGGGAAATTTTGATCTATAGTAATGGTTACCTTCAAATTGATCAAGAAACTTATACAGTTGTACTAGGAGGAGAGAGGTTGGATTTAACTCCCAAAGAATATGAATTACTGTATACACTTGCAGCTAATCCAAAAAGAGTATTTTCTCGAGAAGTACTCCTGGATATATTATGGGGATTTAATAATTCCAGTGATACCAGAACGATTGACACTCATATAAAAAACATCCGTGTAAAAATTAGAGATAAAGGATTTGACTATAATCCAATCCAAACGGTTTGGGGGATAGGTTATAAATTTCAAGACGCGGATGAAGTGGTATGAATATCAAAGGCATTACATTTAAGTACGGCGCAACAATCATGATTTTATTTTTGGCTGTTCTTCTCCCTTTAATTTATACACTTGATCATCTTTTTATCGCGTTTTATGTGAATCAAAAGCAAGAAGAGATCGATCACTTTGCGACTAAATATGCGAACAAAATATTTGATATAGAAGATGAAAAAACATATCGTACGTTTGAAATGTCTTTAGAAATCATAAACGCAGACCTTTTTGTTTTTAATAGGGATGGAAAAATACTAAAGGGTACAGAGGTATTAGGATTTAAAGAAGGCACTCAGGTCATGAATGATATCTTTCATCCGATTTCAAATAAACACGGAGTTGGGATGAAATATTCGGAGGAAAAAGGCGAACAAAGTTATTTACTGTCAGGTAAGCCAATTATTATTGGGAATAATGTAAATGGGGGACTTGTCGTTGTCTCAAGTATGGATGAAGTAAATGCTTCCATAAAGCAAGTTCGAATTTGGCTATTTGTATCCGTTATTGGAGCTTTAATTGTAGCAATTGGCTTTACATTCTTTATATCCAGAAAACTTTCTTACCCGCTATTGCAGATGGAGCGTGCCACTCGTGAGTTAGCGAAGGGAAAACTAAGAACAAAGCTAAGTTTCCAAACAAAAGATGAAGTAGGAAGCTTGTCAACAGCGATCATGGATTTAGAAAGAGAACTTGAGGATTATAGAACCAATCGAAGAGAATTCTTTGCAAACATATCTCATGAATTACGAACACCAATATCATACATTAAAGGTTATTCTATGGTGTTAAGGGACGAGCTGTACAAAAACGAGAAAGAAAAAAGCCAATATTTAACGATCATCCATGATGAATCAACGCGTCTAACAGATCTTATTAACGATTTATTTGAACTTGCAAAAATGGAAGAAGGAAAACTGGATTTAAACTATGCAAGGACAGACATATCAGATATCATTAATAGCTCTGTTAGGAAAATTAATTTAAAAGCAAAGGAAAAAGGGATCCGAATTACTTTAAACACCCCATCTGATCATACGTTGTTGTATACAGATGGAAGGAGATTGGAACAAATCTTCATCAATTTACTTGAAAATGCTATCCAATACAGTGAGCCGCATTCGAATATTGATGTCAGTACAAAGGTACAAAAACGTGACATTCAGGTCTTAATAAAAGACTCAGGAATCGGTATACCGAAGGAAGATTTACCATATATTTTTGAACGCTTTTATCGGGTCGAAAAATCAAGATCCAGAACTACAGGAGGCACAGGATTAGGACTGTCTATCGTAAAAAACTTGGTTGAATTATTAGGAGGACGAATTGAAATAACTAGTTCCGTGGGTTCTGGTACCACATTTAAAATATACTTTCCAACCAGCAAAGAAGTAAGTGAAAAGGAATGAAAAAAGTCCGTCGTTTGTATTGGTTATCTTATACTGCCAACCCGGACCATCTCTATTATTTTGTGTTAATAAATTAACAAAAAAGTGAAGACCTCATAATTGAAAAGAGGTCTTCACTTTGAATTAAGCTCTCAAGGAGATAAAAGCGGTTAGGTTGCAGAAGCAGGTCGTGAATTTGCGGTTCCTCTTGACTTTACTGGCTCGCGAGACAATTTTGAACATTCACTAAAAGCAAACTGCTTACAGCCTATACACTTATTGGTCTCTAACTGTCCCAGAGCGGAATAGAGTGCTTCACCGGTATGCTCAAAAAAATATTTTTGTCCTATTACTTTATGCAACCCTGCTTTCCAAAATAATTCTTTAGGCTGCTGTTGGAGACCTGAAATCATCACTTGTTGTTTTTGATCCTTAAATTGTTTGACTACTTTGGTCAGGAGAGCTTCTCCCGAAGTATCAATAAATGTAACTTGACTCATTCGTAGTAGCAGTACTCTCGGTTTTGCACGAAGAATTTCTTCTAGTTCTTCTTCAAACTTTTCTGTGGAACCAAAGAACAGCGGGCCTTCTAATGTATAAATATTAATTTGCGGACAGTTAGAACCTTGCTGCACGATTTCCGGTTTCACTAGTTTGTCTGCTGGATCCGGCAAAACCTTTGACACTTTCAACGTACCGCTCATTTTCTTAACAAAAGCAAGAAGTGCTAAAGCGATGCCTCCCACAACACCTGTTGTTAAGTCGACAAACACAGTTAACAGGAAAGCAGCGATTAATACGAACGAATCCATCGTTTTTGTTTTTAAGATATGGGCGAACTCTTTTCGCTCGCTCATGTTCCATGCGACAAACATAAGAATGGGCGCCATACTGGCTAACGGAATCGCCGAGGCGTACGGAGCTAGCACAACTAACACAAGTAATACAACAATCCCATGGATTACACCGGATAGAGGTGAAAAAGCACCATTTTTAATATTCGTTGCTGTTCGTGCGATGGCGCCAGTAGCAGGGATTCCTCCAAATAAAGGTGCGACGATATTGGCCATTCCTTGTGCCATCAGTTCTTTATTGCTGTTATGCTTGCTGTTGGTCATACCGTCTGCCACTAAAGCCGATAATAAGGATTCAATTCCTCCAAGCATGGCAATAACGAAAGCTGCGGGAAGTAGTTCGATCACTAAACTTATAGTTATTTGCGGGAATTCAAAGTTCGGTAATTCATTCGGAATTGCTCCATAAGTCGAGCCTATAGTTGCGACTTGATTCGGAAAAAAGAAAGCTGCAACTAATGTTGATACAATCAATCCCAACAGTGCTCCAGGAATTTTCGGCATGAATTTTGGTGCCAAAATCACAATAAACAAACTGATCACAGCTACGAGAACACTGGAGGTGTTAATTGTATTTAGATTCACGAGAATTTCCCTCATATTTAAATGAAATAATTCTTCTCTCTCTAAGTTACTCAGTCCTAAGAAATTAGCTATCTGGCCGGAAAAGATAATCACAGCAATTCCAGCAGTAAATCCTATTACTACAGGACGAGGGATAAATTTTATAAATCTCCCCAATTTGAACAGACCTAAAAGAAAAATCATGATTCCTGCCATGAAGCCGGCGATCAACAATTTTTCATATCCAAATTGCATCACCACTCCAACTAAGACCGGGACAAATGCTCCGGTTGGACCTGCAATTTGATATTTAGATCCGCCAAAAAGTGATACCAAAATACCGGCAATAATCGTGGTATAAAGTCCATATTCCGGCCTTACCCCTGATGCGATGGCAAAGGCCATCGCTAAAGGAATCGCCACAATTCCAACGATCAAACCGGCAACCGCATCATTTTGAAATCGACCTAAATTATATCCATTAAACCTGTTGGAGGTAATCATTTATGAACAACCCCGCTTTCCAGACTCGGGTAGGTTAGTGCTGTTATATCCATCAATCACCAGATCCAATTTTCCTGTTTCAGGATGAATAATCATCCCATGAACTGGTATATGATTCGGACTTAAAGGATGATTTTTAATTAAACGGACACTATTAGAAACACTTTCCTCTACACATGGAAAACCTGTCAGCCACTTGTCCAAATCAATCCCGGCATTTGTAAGAGTATCGATTAGATTCTCGTCTGTTCCATTTTGTTTTGCTTTTTCAAGAATAGAGGATGACTGCAGGCCTATCATTCCGCAGCCGTGATGACCGATCACACATACTTCCTCCGCCTTCAATTCATAAATAGCGACGAGAATGCTCCGCATTATACTGCCAAATGGGTGAGAAATAACAGCACCGGCGTTTTTAATAATTTTCGCATCCCCATTTCGTAGTCCCATTGCTTTTGGCAGCAATTCCAGTAAACGAGTATCCATGCAGGTGAGGATGACTATTTTTTTATCTGGATACTTTGTTGTTTGAAACTCTTGATACCTGCTTTGCTCAACAAAAGCCTTGTTATGATCGAGAATTTTTGAAATTGAAGACATAGATTGCTCCTCCTTTTAAAAGAATTGTTATATTGCTATACAAGCTTAAAAGAAAGTTATGAAGATTTAATGGAGAATTTGTAGGTCGTTTGTTTCGTCTTTTATAACTTACTAAAGATCTGATTTTTTTATATGCTTTTGTCGGAGATGAAACAAAAGAACTTTAATTTGAGGAAGGCTTTAAGGTTAAAAATACTATAAATCTTGTATACATAAGTCCTGTGATTTTATTGTTTATAAGATAATTAATTTTTAGTGAATGACTTGATTCTTGATGGGCAAAAGTTCGGTCAACTCTTAGATCTTATTGGAATCTTTTGATTCTGTAATATAGTTGAGCAGATTGAATACTTAATTATGGCTATTTATGAGTCTAAATTATTGATATAATAACCTAACATTTAAAGGATTTTTTGTATCGAAGAGGTGTATTTATGCAATTGACTATTAAGGCTTCAGGTGAGAACGTGAAATTTATTTCTCATCTTTTAGCTAAAAATCCAAACAATATATATGAAAGAAATCATAAAGGCCATTTGGTTAGGCTTTTTTATAGCAAGTTTACTGAAACAGCGGTTGAAGTGACCATCTTTGTTACTCCGGATCCTATTGAACTGATGAGAAACAACGCAAATGCATACGACATTACTCACTACATAAATGACCGGGAATTTGCTGTAAGCAGCATCTTCATCTCTTTTATTAGAAAAGCGCTCGGTACTGCTTTAAATGGGCAGCCGAAGGAGGAATACATTAAGTGGGTCGATCATCCTTTTGCCTTCCAATTCAGTTTTGGGCCCGTTTCATCGAGCCTTTCTGATCAACACATAATGGATCTCTTTCAGCCATTAGGGTTTGAAGTTGAAATTACCAGAGCAGATACAGATTATTATTTCGATTTCAAATCTAAAAGCACGGCAAGATTTATCTCCTTAAAAGGATATACCACTTTACAAACGGGACTAAGACAGCTTTTCGTGCTGATTCCTGTATTGGATAACTATAAGCATTACTTTATTGATGAAAAAGAAATTGAAAAGCTAGAGAGGTACGGGCAAGTGTGGCTTGAGGATCACCCGGAAAAAGGGTTTATTTTACGGCAGTTTCTTCGGTTTAAAGAAATATACAGCGTCATAGATAACAAAACTGAAATGAGAAAGAAAAATGATGAAGCGAGAACCAGGCTTAACGACTTACGGTATGAAAAAATCATTGAAAAGATTAATAGCATGTCTCATAAACAAAGAATAGTTGACTTTGGTTCAGGAGAAGGTAAACTCTCATATCGTTTAGGGTTCGTTAATGGGGTTCAAGAAGTTTTAGCAGTTGAGCCGTCTGAAACCACATCATTAAGAGCAGTGGAACGGTTTAAAAAAGCAGAAAATACAGACGGATTTGTCTCTCCTGAACCAGTTTGGGGTTCCCTTTTTTATTACGACGAAAGACTAAAGAGCAAGGATATCATGATTTTATGTGAGGTCATTGAGCATATTGATGAGGAGCGGCTGCCAAAAGTGATGGATACTATTCTTCAAGAATACCAGCCGAAGGCATTAATCATTACGACTCCGAATAAAGAATACAACGCTGTGTACAAAATGGAAACCCACTTTCGCCATAATGACCATCGGTTTGAATGGACAAGAGGTGAATTCCGTAAATGGTGCACAAACAGGAATCAAGATGAAAAATATGAACTTTCGTTTGATGGAATTGGTGAAGAGCACATTCTATATGGTTCTCCTACCCAAATGTGTGTGTTTGTGAGAAAGGAGGGGGAATAGTGAAAGTCGTACTGCCTTATGCGGGGATTGTGCTGCTGGTTGGACCTTCCAACAGCGGAAAATCGACGCTTTTAAAAAAGTTAATTGACGAAGAAAAGATCGTTCCTTCAGAAGTTGTGAGTTCTGATCAATTTCGTGTTTTGGTAAGTGACATAGAGTTTATCGATTGGCGGAACCACCCTAAAGATGAAGCAAACAGCCTGTCTGATGAATATGGAAGAATTTCTACAGAAGCTTTTGCGATGATGGATTCTATGATTGAAAGCAGATGCAGATTGAATAAATTAACCTTTGTTGATGCAACCCATCTGCACTCAGATGACCGAAAGAGATACATAGATTTAGCGAGAAAAAACCATGTCCCCATTATTTCAATTGTATTGGACATCCCGCAAAATATTTTGCTTGAAAGGGACGAGCAAAGAGACAATCCAAGAGGGAAGAGACGTATAAAACAACAGCACCAAATTTTCAAGAGAGAAAAACGTTTCTTGAAAAAAGAGGGTTACACAGCCGTTTATTTTTTAGATGAATCGAAGGACATTGAACTCATCCGTCGTACGAATCCAATAGAATTGGAAGTCCAGAATGGAATTGACATTATTGGCGACATACACGGCTGTTATGAAGAAATGATCTTGCTTCTAGAAAAGCTTGGTTATAAAAAGAATCAAGAAGAGCTATATGTCCATCCGGAAGGCAGAAAGTTCATTTCGATTGGTGACGTTATGAGCAGGGGACCGGAGTCGCTTAAAACAATGTTATTCTTTCTGCGCCATGTGAACGAAGGACTTGCTTACATGATTGACAGCAATCACGGGTGGAAAATAGCCAGATGGTTGGATGGTAGAAAGGTTACGTTAAACCATGGTGATGAAAAAGTGGAGCAAGAGCTTCAGCTATTTGAAGAGGAGCAGGGAGCGGAACAAACTGAAAAAACGAAAGAAGCTTTAAAGGAATTCTTGAAGAATGCACCTTCTCACTATGTGTTCGCCAATAATGGAATTCAAACTTTAGTCTGTGCTCACGCAGGAATAAAAGATGAATTTATTGGAAAACAATCCCGCGATATTAGTGATTTTTGCCGCTATGGAGATACAGACGGATTTGACAGCAAAGGGAAGCCAATCAGAAAAGACTGGTTTATTCATCATAAAACAAGTCCGCTTATCATTTGGGGCCATGACCCTAAGCCAAGACCTACAATGATAAATCGTACAATGAACATTGATCAGGGTGTTGTGTTTGGTGGAATGTTAACTGCTTTTCGTTATCCTGAAGCTGAAATCGTATCTGTAAAAGCAAAGAAAGACTATTCAGGAGCATCAGACAATCCATTGAAAGAATGGGAGAAAAATCGCTTAAACCCGCCAAATATCGGTAGGTTTATCAATGGGTATTCAATTTTAACCGAGGAGTTTGGGGATGTGCAGGTCCATCAGAATAACGTTAAACCAGCAATCGATACCATCTCTCATGTTACAGTGCCGATTGAGCAATTGATCTATATTCCGCCAACAATGAGTCCGACTCCTAAACCGTCTTCAGTCGATAGCTATCTTGAACATCCGAAAGAGGCAGTCGATTATTATCGCAGCAATGGCGTGAACACGATGATCGTTGAGAAGAAGCATATGGGCAGCAGAGGGATATTGTTTTTGTTTAAAGACAAGGAAGCGGCAAAGAAGCACGTCGGGACCGAAACTCTAGGAGTCATCTATACTAGGACAGGTCGTCGTTTTTTTGAAAGGGACATGGAAGAAAAAGTAGTCTTGAAGATCAATAAAGCTTTAAGTGCAAATGGTTATTTTGAAAAACACGATACCGAATATGTCCTGTTGGACGCAGAAATAATGCCGTGGAATTTGAAGGCAAAAGAACTGATCAGCAATCAATACGCACACGTCTCGGAGAATGCGATTTTGGATCGTGCTATACTGCAAAAAATGTTGGCTGCAGCTGCCGAGGGTAATCCAGACTTAAATGAATGGCTTGCAGAATATGAGCAAAAATTAACGAACGCAAATACTTTTAAAGAAGCTTTTCAAAAGTATTGCTGGGATGTAGAAGATGTAGGCCAAATTCAAATTGCGCCATTCCACGTGCTCGCCCATAGTAATCAAACATTCTTCGATCACTCTCATACGTGGCATATGGAGAAGAATCGAGAATTTGCCAGCTATTCAAACCTGTTTGTGGAAACGGAATACATGGCGATCAATGACGAAGCGAGTGAAGCAAAAGCCATTAAATGGTGGGAGGAAATAACAAGCGAGGGCCATGAAGGCATAGTGATTAAGCCTGAATCATTCATCGCAAGAAATAAAGGAAAGCTTCTCCAGCCGGCAATTAAGGTGAGGGGCCGCAAATACCTGAATATTATTTACGGAATGGATTATTTGCTGCCTGCAAATCTGGAAAGATTAAAACAAAGAAACACCGGCAAAAAACAAAAACTTGCCTTAAAAGAGTTTACGTTGGGGCTGGAAGGAATTAATCGTTTTGTAAATGGAGAATCGATCGAAAGGGTTCATGAGTGCGTTCTTGGAACGTTAGCAATGGAGTCTGATCCTGTGGATCCGAGATTGTAATAGAGAGAATGAAGCTGCTGCAGTCATTGCAGCAGTTTTTTATTTGTTAAATTTATTAGCCTTTTTCTACAGATATGCCAAGATGGATTAATAGCGTTTTGCACAGAGAAGCAAGCCCATTGCCTACCAATAAAAGCAGCATCGAACTTGGAACGGAAATTCAGACAAGACTGGCAGGGAGACCGGTTACGGGAGAGGTTTATGAATTCGCTCCAGTCATTGATCAGTTTTTGAAAGGGCACCTGTTCGGAGACATCTTCGGACGCGACAACCTGGATTTCCAGAGCAGGGAGATCGCAACTATTGCGGCCCTGGCCAATATGGATGGCATTTTAACATCGGGTTTAATACCGGGTTGACCGAGGATCAGATGCGCGGCCTGATATCAGTTCTGGGAGAAGAAGTTGGCAAGAAAGAATCCAAAAATGCCGATGAAGTATTAGACAAGGTTTTAAGCACGAGGGAAACATAAAGCTCTATGCTGAAATGGCATAATTAACGATTGCTTTATTATCTCAGAACAAAGAGGAACAGGAACACACAGCATCAGAAGAGGGAAGAGCAGGAATCCTCCCTAATCAAAACCACGAACTATTTATTACAATCTCAACTTTCGCAGCTTAAATTAAGCAGATAGACTTGAAATCACTAGGCAACCAGTGATCCTGCTACATTCAATGATTTGTCTGGTCGTTTTGACCTCATTTTAAACACAGTGTCTGCAAATCTTGATGTTGATGCATATTTATCCTTGCTTCGCATAGTGTAGCTTTGAAATAAAGTTGAACTGTTTATAAAAAAGTCGCACCGTTTTGAAAAAAGTTTAACCGTTTATAAAAAAGATGAACCGGAATTTCCTATCTCTATAAAGAAGGGATTTCGGTTTTTCTTGTGGATTAAGAACTTATTAAGTGATAATAAAGTTATTTAATTAAAGGGCCATATTCTTGAATAAGGATTTTTGTAAACTACCAACTATGGATTAAAATTAAAGATGAATCCATAATTTTGAGGTCTTATTTGCAGGTGATCGAAGTCCCAATATGGAATATATGAGCAAATAAAGAGCAAGTCATATTTTATAAAGGGGATTTGCACTAATGAAAAATATATTTAATCATTTGCATACAGAGGAAATTTTAAATCGTATCGATAAATTAACCCCAAATTCTCAACCACAATGGGGAAAAATGGACGTTGCCCAAATGCTAGCTCATTGCTCATCGTTCCAAGACATAGCAATGGGAAATGCTGTTCATCCGAGAGGTTGGTTAGGAATATTAATAGGGAAATTTGTAAAACCAATTTTTTATAATGACAAGCCATTAGCCCGCAATATGTCCACAATTCCGGCCATTTTGATTGTAGAAGAAAAAAAATTTGAAACAGAAAGAGAAAACCTGAAACAAAAAATTATAACATTCCAAAATAATGGGCCTGAAAAGTGCACAACTTATCCACATTCATTCTTCGGCAAACTTACTTCCGAGCAATGGGGGAAAGGAATTTACAAACACCTTGACCATCATTTAAAACAGTTTGGAGTTTAGTTACTTATAGAAAAACCAAAAGTTTAAGAGTTTCAGAGTTTCACAATTCTAAAGGTGCTTTTTACGAAATGACCGCATAGAATCTTTCAGGAAAGTTTTTCATAGAAAAACCTAGAATAAAACACTGAGTATTAAATTTTGTACTTCTAATATCATATAAAAGGAATAACGCATCGAATCAATTGACTCGATGCGTTAGCTTTATAATTTATTAAACCATTCATCATCAACAGGTTCTAACCAATCCGTTTCTCCCGGCGTAATTGCTAGGTGCACAAACCAACTATCTTTTGTCGCACCATGCCAATGTTTTACATGTGGCGGAATATTCACAACATCTCCTGTTTTGAGTAATTGAGCTGGTTTACCTTCTTCTTGATACCAACCCTCACCACCTGTAACTAACAAAACTTGTCCAATTTTATGAGAGTGCCAGTTATTCCGAGCTCCTGGAGCAAAGGTTACATTCCCAATTGGTGCATGGAGTGGCGTCGCATCGGTAAACACCATTTGTAAGTATGCATCACCGATAAAGTTTGCTTCAACTTTTTCTCCCAATGGAAAAATTGTGCTTTTGCTTAATTCTTCGTTTGCCATATTTAATCCCTACTTTCTTTTAATCTTTATATATTTTTTTTGCGATGTTAAATGCTGACCAAGCTTTGGGCCACCCTGCATAGAACGAGAGATGAGTAATGATTTCAGCAATTTCATCTTTCGTTAATCCGTTTGCCTTCGCTTTTTGAAGATGTGGAATCAATTGTTCAAAGTTTCCACCAGCAATTAACGCAGAAACTGTAATCATGCTGCGATCGCGAGGAGATAACTCTTTCTCTCTTGCCCAAACTTCACCGAATAAGACATCATCGTTAAGTTCAGCGAATTTTGGCGCGAATTCTCCTAACAAGTCTCGTCCCGCTGTTTGTTTTTCTGCCATTTTTAGTCACTCCCTTATTCCATTTTTTATCCGTTACATGATGAAGTATAGTCCTTAAAGCAAACTTTAAGTCGAGAAATAACAGTGTTGCTTTGAAATAAAGATTGATAATTTATAACAAAGTCTGATCGATTATAAAAATGGTTGATCAAAATTAAGTAGTGAAAATGCAGGATAATGCTTTTCTTGTTAAGTTAACGGGGCTGGTTAGTTGAACAATTTATAAATTGAATAGTTTTAAGTTTTATAGAGCATTTCTTTGTAATGAGGAATGATTTTTATCTTTGTCTAAAAGCAATGTTTGTGAGTAGAGATAAAAATATCATTATAATTAATAAAAATTTATTGTAAAACGATAAATAACGTGTTAAATTCAAATTGACAATAAATAAGTGAGGTGCTTTTTATGAAACATGGTTCAACACTCTTTTTAAAGATAGCTGTTTTTCTTATTGGAACTCCAGTTCTTGCTTTGTGTATATATGGATTGCCTTGGTTAGCTAATAATCCAGTAAATCCAGATTATGCCCATATACTATATCCCATTTTAATAGGTATGTATGTATCAGCGATACCGTATTACATTGCATTGTATAAGGCTTTTAGACTTTTAAGTTATATTGACAAGAACAAAGCTTTCTCACAAATTTCTGTTAAAGCTTTAAATAATATAAAATACTGTGCAATCACAATCAGTACCTTGTATGTGGTAATGATGCCATTCGTTTATCTCGTAGCAGAGAAAGACGATGCCCCAGGTCTCATAATAATGGGAATGGTCCCTATCTTTGCTTCAATGATAATCGCAGTATTCGCTGCTGTTCTTCAAAGACTTTTACAAGAAGCGATTGATATAAAATCGGAAAATGACTTAATAGTCTGAGGTGAAAACAATGGCAATTATAATCAATATTGATGTGATGCTGGCTAAAAGGAAAATGAGCGTAACAGAACTCTCGGAGAGGGTTGGAATAACAATGGCTAACCTTTCTATATTGAAAAATGGAAAGGCAAAAGCAATTAGGCTCTCAACTTTAGAGGCAATTTGCAAAGCATTAGAATGCCAACCTGGAGACATCTTAGAATACAAAATTGACGAAGACTCTCAATAATAGACAACAAATTACTTCACCTAACGCGGGCTAATGTTCAACAAAAAGTATCTTAAAATGATCAAACTTTTTTAGAAAAATCACATCTTTATAATGACTAAAAGAACTCATTTTGATCATCTTTGTTCAAAACGAGTTCTTTTACTTTGTATTAACATCAACGTTTTTAATCTGAAAAAAGTTCTACAGCTTAAGAATGTTTCCCTTGACTTAAATATCATGGCAAATATTGAAGGAAAAGTTGTCATTATTATGGGTGCAAGTGGGATTGGTGAAGCAACTACCAAGAAACTTGCACAAGAAGGAGCGAAATTAATGATTGCTGCTCGTCGCGAAGATCGCTTGCAGGCTCTTGTTGAATCATTACCAAATAATGAAATTTCATATGCTGTTGCAGATGTATCGAAAAAAGAGGAAGTTCAAGCAGTTGTAGATTTGGCAGTCGAAAAATATGGTCGTGTAGATGTACTCTACAACAATGCTGGAGTCATGCCAACTGCGCCGCTTTCAGAAACACACTTTGATGAATGGCGCCAAATGTTAGACATCAACATCATGGGTGTTTTGAATGGGATTGCTGCGGTTTTACCTATCATGAAAAAACAACAATCCGGTCATATTATTTCGACTGACTCAATTGCAGGTCATGTCGTCTATCCTGGTTCTGCTGTATACTTTGGAACAAAATTTGCTGTCCGTGCAATCATGGAAGGGTTACGCCAAGAAGAGCGTGAAAACAATCTTCGCAGCACTATCATCTCTCCAGGGGCAGTGGATACTGAATTATATCTCACTTCACAAGATCTTGAAGTGCAAGAATGGTTGAAGAACAATCAACGTTCAGAAGGTTTCGGGTTAAAGTCCAGTGACATTGCAGATGCGGTAGCGTATGTAATTAGCACACCTGAAACTGTTGCGGTAAGTGATATACTGATTCGTCCAACAAAACAAAGTATCTAATCATTCTTAGTTCTACTTATAGTTATCTAGAAAAGGGCCAAATAGAATTCTCTCATCAATAATGTCACATGATGGAGAACTCTATTTGGTTTTTATTAGTATAATGTATAATAACATTATTCGCTTAAAGTCCGCTTTAAGTGTATCTAATTAGTACATAAAACGAGGTGGGTACCATGACTTATTCAATTGGAGAATTTGCCAAAATCGTCGGGGTAACAACGAGTACGCTGAGATATTATGAAAAGGAAGGGTTACTTACTCCTCATCGAAATGAAAATAATTTACGAGAATTTACTGATCATGATATCCGCTGGGTTCAATTTTTGCTCCATCTGAAAGGTTCAGGAATGTCGATGACAGAGCTAAAACAATATACCAAATGGCGTGCAATGGGTGAAGCAACGATTCCTGAAAGGTTGGATTTACTTGAAAAGCGTAAGCGTCTCGTGGAACAAGAGATGCTAGCTTTGCAACAAAACCTGGATATTTTGAATCGAAAGGTTGAATTCTATGAAGATCAGTTAAAAGGGAATAAATATGAATTCGTCCTTTATCCAAATGAAGAAGTATAATACTAGCATTTGAGGCGAGAGAGACTTTTTAATAAATGAAAAGTTTTCTCTCAGCCTCTTTTTATTTGACTTATAGGCAGCTATGCGTTTATAAAGCCCTTCTGGCAGGCTATCGTCTGATTGATACCACTGCCGCTTATCAAAATGAAGAAACGGTTTGCAGAGCAATCAAACGGAGTGGCGTCCCAAGAAAGAGAATATTGTTCATATAGAGTCCTGGGCGTCTTTCGCTGAAGGAAAAACCCTAACAGAACTTTTTTCACTGAATATAACCCAAAAATGACGCAGAAAACTTATTCTAGACATAATTATTCATCCGTTAATTACACTTGACATAAGTACGATATCGTATTAAAATAATAGCAGGGAAATTATTATAGTACATTGGAGACGCATATGAATCAGTTATTATCTCTCTTTCTGAAAAATTGGATGAAACCACTACTCATTGATCAAGAGATCGATGAGACTTTGAAGAAAGTGACACGTTCCGAATTGATTGCACTCATTATATTAAAACAAAGAGGAGAAGCAACGATGTCCCAGTTAGCGTCCGAAATGGGACTTCAAAAAAGTACGCTCACAAATATCAGACAACGCTTAACAAAGCATGGACTGATTCAACACTATCGTGATGCAAATGATCAACGTATCATTCGGATCAGTCTAACAGAAGATGGTGAAGAGTTCGCGGACCGTGTGCTTGAAACGATGAGTCGTGTGCTTCAAAAAATAAAAGATGCTCTTACTTCGGATGAACTGGAGCAACTAATTAATTTGCTACTCAAAGTAGCAAAAGTGGTTCAAACAACAGAACAGGAACAGAAAGATGAGCATACTACATTTAAACGCATTAAAATCGAAGATGAGTAACTTGGAAAACCCCAAGTTTCTCTTTTGTAGAAATAGTACGATATCGAACCAATTTCCCCGAGTAATCAATAGGTTTTCGATTTCCATTCATGCAGGAGGTTATTTCATGAGAATTATCATTTATACAGGAAAAGGCGGAGTAGGAAAAACGAGTATTGCAGCGGCAACAGGGGCACGTTTGGCGTCAGAAGGGTTGCGAACATTAGTGATGAGTACAGATGCCGCGCATAATTTAACGGATGCATTTCAAGTTCCACTCGGACCAGATCCTACCCCTATTTCCGAATACCTTTGGGGACAAGAAGTAGATAACTTATTGGAGACGGAGCGAAACTGGGGCGTCGTTCAGGCGTGGTTTGGTCGAGTCATCGAATGGTCAGACCTCAAAGATATCAATAAAGAGGAAATGATCAATTTTCCTGGCATGGAAGAGTTATTCAGTCTTTTGAAAATCCTCGAACACGTGGAAAGCGGTAAATATGATGTCTTGATTGTTGATTGTGCTCCTACTGGAGAAACCCTTCGACTATTAAGCTATCCAAATGTTCTAACCTGGTGGTTGGAAAAAATATTTCCTCACCAACGTCGCTTAGTAAAACTAGCTCGACCAGTAGCAAGAATTGTAACTGGTGGATTAGAACTGCCTGATAACAAAGTGATGGACAATATCGAGGAATTATTCCGACGAGTCATTGAGGTTCAGAGTTTGTTATTAGATCACTCGATCACCTCAGTCCGAATTGTTCTCAATCCCGAGAAAATGGTTATTTCAGAGGCAAGACGATCATTTACCTATTTAAATTTATATGGATTTAATACAGATGCCATTATTGTGAACCGTGTCTTACCGGTAGATGCTGATGTTGGTTATCTGGCAGAGTGGAAAACGAGAAATATTCAATATGAAGAAGAGATAACCAATAACTTTCAACCGATTCCGATTTTACGAGTACCGCTTATGAGTTCTGAAGTGTCAGGATTACGAGCATTAATAGATTTAGCAGAAGTTGCATTTGGAGAAAGAAAATTAGAAGAAATATTCTATGTCGGAAAAGTAGAGGAAGTCAAGCAAGAACAAGATGGGTTTATCCTCTATCTCACTCTCCCCTTTGTCAGTGGAAAAGATCTAGATGTAACACAACGTGGAGATGAACTAACGATTAAAGTAGGAGCCTATCGAAGAAAAGTTACGTTGCCACGTTCGTTGACAGGAAGACCGATTTTAAGTGCACGTTTTGTTGAGGAACGATTACGTATATGTTTTGGTGAGCGTGTATCTACTTCGAAAGATGAGGAGGGTATTTCATGATTCAAAAAGAGACAGTTCATCGCTTGATTGATCAATTGTTTGAGATTCGTGAAACATTCCCAGGAAAGATGATCCCCCAGGAAGCGCAACAGCATTTTCAAAAGGCAAAGAAAGAAAGATTACTGGGACTACAAGTTTTGATAGCCCATTCGATTCTAGAAATAGAGAAAGATGAAAAGAAACAACCCAAAGATCAACAAGTGCCACAAGGGAAAAAAATCGATATTGAGTATTAATGAACTCGATTTTTTATACTTATTATATAATAAGTAAATTTCTTCAAGTGTTTTTGTGCGAGTCAAGACGAATTGTAATTGGATATCATCAGGAGGGATCATTGATGACCTTGTTTCTTATTTTTTCATCTGCTGTTATATTGATTTTCATTAGTCTTCTTCATGTTTATTGGGCATTTGGAGGAAGATGGGGAACCAGTGCTACTTTTCCGGTGAAAGAAGATGGAGCAAGTACTGAAATTGTTCCTCCTACGTTACTTACATTAATAGTCGCCTTTTTTATCCTGTTTTTTTCTATTATTCTATTGGCTCAAAGTGGGTATTTACCTTTTTATCATGCAGATACATTGACAAAATGGGGAAGTGTACTCATTGCTTCGATATTTACTTTACGGGCAATCGGTGACTTTAACTATGTAGGTATCTTTAAAAGATTCAAAGGAACCCATTTTTCCAAATATGATACATGGATGTATATTCCACTTTTCCTATATTTGGCGATCTCTTTTGTTGTAGCTGTTATCGTATGATTTGTGCAGTTTAAGTAAGCGTAATGTTATGAATCCTCTTACTGTCTAAAAGCACTTCCTAAGAAAAAGATAATATCATTAAAACCTAAAAGACGGCAAATGCCATAGTCGTAAATGCCATTTTGAAGGGGAGTCTGGCTGAAGTATGGGGTGAAGGGGGTGAAACCACCTATCTTGCACACCGGATTCTAAAAACATCCGGCTTTCAAGGTGACGTGTCATTGATTAGCAAAAACAAGGATATTTTGCTGTTTTCACTAAAAGCTCCGTAAATAAAAGGGAAAGCAGCATGAAAGTGTGTATCAAAATTAGTGATAAAGTATGGAATATTGTCACAGGTGACTTTTACCGCTTAAATGGGTAAATGTTTTGCTATATATCCTATTAACTTTATATGAAGAAAAGAGGGAATAAAAAATGCAGCCATTCGATCACTGGAATACTTGGAGAGATCTTGCTTCTAAGTCATTTGGCTTCTCATTTGCCACTGTAAACCCAGATGGAACTCCACATGTTACTCCAATTGGGTCACTAATACTTAGCGAAGACGAGCCAAAAGGCGTATATTTTCAAATTTTTACTTCACAAATGACGCAAAACCTTGAACATAATAATCGAGTCTGTATTCTAGCTGTTCACAGTAGTAAATGGTTTTTGATACGATCGGTTCTTTCTGGAAAATTCAAAACGCCTCCAGGAGTACGATTGTCAGGAACTGTTGGAGAAAAACGGATCGCAACTGAGGATGAGATTCAATCTTTAAAGAAGAATTTAGGATTGTTAGGGCGTACTTTAAAAGTTGGACCCGGCGGTCTTAACATTAAGTATGTTCAGGATATTCATTTTGACTCCGTTAAACCAGTTTTAGTTGGAAAAATGACCAGAGGGCTCTTTTAAAAGGGTTTTTGACTTTGTGTGGTCAGTAGCTTTACAATTCTAGAGCCTGTTGTATTAATCTTCACAATTAAATCGAAAAATCAGCCTCCGTGGTTATGATGAAAGTACGACGAAACAACAACCCACGCAAGCGGATATCATGAGTCGAAGAACTATCCCCGTATGGGAGTAAGGCACATGCCTATCAAAACTAAAAACAAAATAGTTTCTTAAAAAAAAGGATATTCTTTCTTTAGGATTAAAAAAGGTAGGATGGCGTTTTTCCTGTGAAGGTAACCACTAAAGAAGATGTGGGAATGCAAGAGTTATATCCAAATTTACAGCCTGTGCTAACTCGACCAATCAATTGGAGCTTAATTGAACAGCAATATGATCAAATGATTAAGTATGCGACAGCCTTACGGTTAGGTATGGCTGAAACAGAGGCGGTTCACAAACGTTTTACTCGTAAAAGTGGACACCCAACATATCGAGCACTTGCTGAGCTGGGGAGAGCAATCAAAACCATTTTTCTGTGTGAATATTTATCATCAGAAGAAATACGAAGAGAGATTCATGAGGGATTAAATGTAGTTGAAAACTGGAACTCTGCTAATAGCTTCATTTTTTATGGAAAAGTAGGAGAAATCCAAACAAATCGCATGGAGGACAAAGAGATTGCTGTACTAGCTCTGCACCTTCTCCAAAACTGTTTGGTATTAATTAATACATTGATGATTCAAGAAGTGCTACTGGAACAAAACCTTTACTGCAAAAACTAGTCTCAGAGGATTTTAGAGCCTTAACGCCACTGATTTATGCACATGTGAATCCGTATGGGACATTCAAGTTAAATATGCAGGAGCGTCTGGCGATCCAGAGAACTTCTTGAAACTTCTAGAAGGGGTAGTGTCAATACCACCAGCAAAATGCGAATTTACAACGTTAGGAAATTACAATATTAAAAATCCCAATTTCTCAATTTAATGCTGAGAAATCGGATTTTTCTTTATATTAATAGATATTGTTAAACAGCATTGATTACAAGTCGTCATTTCTTGAATGGCAACAGGAGTCCGACTCCTCAGAGTGATCATATTCGTCATGACGGCGGAGCCATGTCTTGCCGTTGCCGTCACTGCGTCCAGGTGGCTGTTCCCAGTCCTCCTGCCTGCCAAGAGCTGTTAAATCGAGGTAGTTGAAGATACCAAGTAGCGGGTCAGTTCCACGGGCGTAAGTCGTATACGTGTGAAAAATTCTTTCGCCATCGCGAAGAAAGGTGCTCACGCCAGGCACTTCCATCGACTGTCCGGAATCAATGGGTACGCCCTTCTGAACAAGCTCATCCTTGGTCAAATAGTTGTATTCAATTGGGGCGACGGATTCGTCCAGTGTAACGTGAAAGTCATAGTTAAAGTCGCTACCGTAGGACGAGTACCAAGGAATATTCCAACCCATGCGTTCCTTGTAGCGCTGGAGCTTGGAAAGTGGAGCACGGGATACCAATGCCAGCGACGTATTACGTGCATGCAAGTGGGCGAGGTGGCCGATGTTGTCCGCAGCCAGTGAGCAAGCTGGACAACCTGCTTCCCAATCAGGAGCGAACATGAAGTGATGCACGATTAGTTGAGGACGCCCTTCAAACAGATCAAGCAGACGGGTCTTACCATTCGGACCACCTAAGACATAGTCCTTATCAATCTCTACCATTGGGAGTCGGCGACGTTCGGCATTCAGCGAATCCCGCGCCTTAGTAAATTCCTTCTCTTTAGCCAGCAGTTCCTTACGAGCCACAAGCCATTCGTCACGTGACACGACATTTGGTAGTTGCAGATGATTTTGCGTTTTTTTCATATCATCTCTCCATTCTTTGTTTTCTTAAGCTTATCACACACAATTGTTATGGACTTATTCTCGATTGCTAAAACAATTCCTTTAAAGATCGAAGAGGTCTTTATCAACTTTTTGATATGCTCAGGAATGGGGATACAGTTGTAATGGAGAGTATTTCCCGTTTAGGACGTAAAACATTGGATATCCTCAACATTATTCAACAGTTGGAAGAGACCGGAGTGCAATTCATTTCTTTAAACGAAAATATGGATACTAGAACCTCTACAGGGGGTCCTGCCGACAAAACGCGGATATTATACGTTAATACATTCGCTAAAACTTGTTCCACCTCTGGAGCGAGTAAAATTTTCTCTTAGTGCTAACTGACCTACCATACCCGTTACACCATATAAAATGACTTTCATAACTGACATCCTTTCTTTGCAAAGCCGACTCTTATTTAAAGAATAGCGTTTAAATCTTGATTAAATGATAAAGGCTTGTATTAAGTTATTTATTGTTGTACATAAACTGATTCATTGATATAACGATTTTTTTCTAAATTACTTATCATAAACTCAGCTAAATCAGCTCTACTAAGTTTCCCAAAAATCGATTTCCCTTTATAATCACCGTACCGTGTCGGTAGGTACCTGTTGGCGATCCAAAAGTTAGCGTTGGTGGTTGGATAATTGTATAAACTAAACCTGAATTTCGAGTTAATTGGTCTTGTGCTTCCTTTGACTTAAATCCTGCATAAGCCAACAAGCGAACGCCTTGCATTGTGACCTTCATGAGCGGATTTAATTTACGACGACTAATGGAGCTTGTACCAAACCCAGTCAAAATCTCTACTCTTTTGACGTTTTGTCGTTTCATTGCCATTATTATGGCTTCAGTTGGTTGTACGACATGATAATCACCAAGAGAAATGATAGCGGCTTCGCTTCCTTTTAGTGTTAAATCGAGGCTATACGGATCATCATATTCCACACTCATTGCTCTGATATTTGGATTTGGATTTTTAATTCGATTATGGTCTCGGCTAACCGCAATGACCTGGTGCCCTCGTTTAATCGCTTCATCAATTAGATATTGTCCTACACTGCCACTAGCGCCAAAAATTGTGATTTGCATTATTTAATCCTACTTTCGATTTAAAATAAGTTACGAAAGTCCCTTCTTTAAATCCTCCAAATATTGGCTTTGTTGACTTCTGAAAATCGATTAATCAAAAGTTGTACGACCTTGCCAGCGTGTGAATGGAATTCTTCACGGATTTCCAGTGTAGGTGTCCCATCAGTTTGTGGAGTCAAAATAAACATTCGTTTTCCATGACCATCAATATGACTAAGTGTCAACTCTCTTCGTACATTTACTTGCTCATGAATGATTTTATATTCAGTAGCATATCCCGTTTGAGAACTAACCTCACTATAAGAATTATTCGATAATATACTTGCAGATTTAACATTAGAACGCCATGAGTAATCAGCTGGATGTCGAAAATTAATTTACACACATCTTTTTACGATCGAGTTAACGAACACCCTGCCCGACCATACCAGTTACTCCAAATAGAATAATTCTCATAGTTGCGCCCCTCACAATCTAACTCAGATATCGCTCAACCTCGTTATTGTTTACAAAAGTGGTGTTAGATCTTTATTGCTTTCCAGCATGATTCAATGGTTTGTTGTATTTCTACTTCACCCAAAGGGTATTTATTATTTAGAAATCCTCTAATAACGGATAAAATCAAGCCTGTTACAATCTGACAACACATCATTAAATTCATTTCTCTAATGATCCCTTGTTTTTGCCCTTCAAGGATAATAGTAAAAAATTCGTTCATTGTCGGAACAGGCTTATTACGAATTTCTTCAGAAATATAGGGCGAATGGGAATAGTTTTCAAGAAATTGTATTTCTTTTGGATAATTGATTGCAAATTCAGCCATTTTCTTTAAGAAAAATTTGAACTTTTCATATAAGGTTTCATTAACGTCATAATTTTCAATGACAAAATTAGACATGTGTGTGCCAATTTCTTTGTATAATTCATTGACCAGCTCTTCTTTATTATTGAAATAATTATAGACTGTTCCAGAACCTACCTTTGCATGTTTAAAAATCTTAGCAAAGGTAACTGATTGTAAACCTTCGACTGTAATTAAATCAAGAGTAGCCATTAAAATATCTTCACGTTTCCCCATTAGAATTACCTCCACACCAATGGAATTTTTATTCAACTTAATAATATTTCTTTTTAGTTTACAAATCAACCGCTAAATATTAAAATTCCAAAGTACTATAAATTACTAGGGGATAATAACCTATTTAACAACTAATAATAGCGATTCACATATTGTCAAACCGATAAAAAAGGATATCTCTTGGAATAAAAATTCAAATTATTATTGACACCAGTTTCATAGGGTTTATAATAAATTCGGAACATTTATTCCAAAATATCTTAAACTAGGAGGAGTAGAAATGAGAAAGAAAGTTGTCTTAATAACAGGAGCTTCATCAGGAATGGGTGAAGCTACTGCCATTCGTCTTAACAAAGCGGGCTATATTGTATATGCAAGCGCAAGAAGAATTGAGAGAATGAAACATCTAGAGGAACAAGGAATTCATATTTTGAAAATGGATGTAACAGATGATGTATCCATGGTACAAGCAATAGAAACAATTACAAATGAACAAGGGAATATTGATATAATTGTGAACAATGCAGGATATGGTTCTTATGGAGCTTTGGAAGATGTCCCAATGTCAGAAGCAAAATACCAATTTGAAGTAAATCTTTTTGGAATGGCAAGACTTACTCAATTAGTTTTACCTTATATGAGAAAAAATCATTTCGGAAAAATAGTAAACATATCTTCCATAGGGGGAAAAATATATGAGCCACTGGGTTCTTGGTACCATTCTTCCAAATACGCCGTAGAAGGATTAAGTGATTGCTTACGACTAGAAGTAAAAGATTTTGGTATCGATGTCATTGTTATTGAACCAGGTGGTATCAAAACAGAATGGGGGGGGATTGCAGGTGACAATCTTTTAAAAATATCTGGAAATACCGCCTATGGAGAACTAGCTAAAAAATACAGAAATTTCTTTAAAGATGGAACCGGTGGTTCAGAACCAGACCTAATTGCAAAAATCATCGAAAAATCAATTTCAGTTAAGAGACCTAAAACAAGATATGCCGCAGGCTTTGGAGCAAAACCATTCTTATTAATAAGGAAAATCTTATCAGATAGATTATATGATAGGTTCTGGATGTTCGTTGTGAATACCATTGCAAAGAATGCAAAAAGTAAATAAAACTTAGAAATACAAATGAATTTCCACATATAAATTCAAACACTTTATGACCTGCCCTAGCGAGTGCCTCCTTTTATAACAGGGGGTTCTGATGACCTTAAAGCTGTGTGTCCATCCGAAACCAAGGGATCTGGCGACGCATGGAGCAAAAAAGTATTTTATTGGAATGAGTGCATAATCCCAACTTATGACTTGGAAATCCCGTTGTCCCTTCGTGTGGGGAGGGGGAACCTGACTGCTTATTCCGTCTTTTAAGACCCTATTCGCAAATCTCGTCTTCATAATTGGATGTGATCCCCAAGTCCTTTGCGCTTAAACGGTTGATTTTATGGGCTTTCGTAATTCAGGTTAAATCGATTGATTCTATCGTAATAATGTAGGGTCCGGGCGGTAATTCCTGTTATTTGGACACTATCTTTAACAGCTAATAATGGTTTCTTCATCCCAAAATCCTTTTACTTCGTCTAGTATTTGAGCAGCAGGTGTTATTGTGGCCTCAAAGATCGTTCTTCCTGTTTTTCTTAAATAATATTGGATTAAATAATATCCGCAAGCGTAGCCAGCGCTATAAGGCATATTGACCGGTTTAAAGTTTTGAAGTTTTGCGATCTCGTCACCGTAAAGATACGGAGCAAATTTATCAAACCCAGTTAATTGCAATTGCTCTCTAAGCACAGGCTTTATGCGCCTGTTAAGTGTTTCTGCGTTTGTTTTCGTTACCCAAGGGCCAAGCAATTCTTCTCCAAACATGAACGTAGCATAGTTTTCAGCTAATCCTTCACTTACAATTAGTTCGCCCAAATTAACGGTGTGATCCCACTGAATAAATTGATATCGCACATTATGGTTGCATTCGTGCGCTAGCGCAGCCTTTATTCGAGGAATCGTGTACTCATTTGGCACAAGTGTACACATGATAAAACCAGGAATGCCCCCAAAGCCGCTATATCCTCCGTTTAATGTTAAGGAACGGCTTTCCGGATTCCCTAGTTGAATGGTAAACAAATATTCGGATACGGGGAGGCTTATTTCATGTTCTATAAATAGACGGAGGCTTTTCCTTACAGCGTGCTCACACTCTAACCAAAAAGAATCTGACGAAATCAACTCTACCTCAGGTGAAATCTGCTGGGTAATCTGATCAGGGGATCGGTTCATCATACTATTAAACGTAATAACGTCAAAACCATTCGCCTCTTCAGCTCTAAAAGGGATCTGTTGAATTTGCCATTGTTTCATAAAGGGAGCCATCATTTCGTTTCTGAATAATTCAAGCTTTTCCTCGGGCGAAGCTTGGGCAACTTTTTGATAAATATGATCTGAGCGCAGTGATTTTATATTCATTTCTCTCACTCCAAATAGTTTATAGTGATAATTATTCACTATGACCTAACATCATTGTCAAGTACTCTGAATCAAATACTCACGCTGACGCGATGAAGAAAAAGCATGCGGTCTATTTTTTTTAATCATCATGGAAGAAGAATTACACGGACCAGGGAATACGAAAGACTTTGGCAAAATATTCTGAGGACTGGTGCAAAATCTGTCGCCACACATGCTACGACATTTCCTGTTAACCAGGCTCAAAAAGCAGGGCATCGATGAGACGCTTATACAACCGTATTCCGGACATGAAAGCCTGAGGTCATTGGAAATCTATTCAAAACTTGCAATCACCGATGCCATGCAGGAATATAACGAGGTTATCAATAAATTCCCCATTTAATTACATTTGCTTTGCCCTTGGTGACAGCTACGCTGGTATTACCCCTACAAGAAGATGATGATCTCGCTGATTCATGCAGCATTGAAAACTCGTAGTGCTCAGATTCACTTAAATGCCCAGATTTTAATTCGACAAATATACTAGGTACTACTGTACTTTGTATATTTGTCGAAAAATATTAACATGCATCTAAATGAACAAACGTTCCTATTTCTTGTGAACTGTAGCGTTTTTAAGGTATAATTTTCTAAAACATAGGGTTGGGAGGAACTCTTATGCCTTACGGTTTTACGAAATACTTGGAATCAAAACTTTATTCAAATGAAACGATAAAATCATATATACCTGTCATAGAAACGTTCCATAAAATAGTGAATCAACAAAACGCAAGAGAACTTCTTCCTCATGAAATAAATCCTTCAGATATCAAACACTTTTTAGAATTCAACCGAAAAAATGGACATACAGATAGAACTATCAACAAGGAATTAAGTATTCTAAAGAAATACTTTGATTATTTATGGAGTATTGATAAAGTACCGGTTGATCCCACAGTGAAGTTGAAAAGAACGAAGATTCAAGATAATAAGACGATTGAATTGTCTTACGAACGTTTGTTAGAAATTAAACAAGATATTCTCAAACGAAATGATTATTCTACAAAACGAATCATTATTTACACTCTTTTCTTATACGGATTTAGGCTTTCTGATTTCCATATTAAAAAACAGGATATTGACTTTACAAAAGACGAGGCCCATCTCCATTTAGGAGAATTCACACTTATCTTAACGGGGGCAGAAGCTGAACTTTTTATGAGGTATTTTTGGGAAACATCTTTCACAGATAATGAATACGTTTTTACATCGACTACACATGATAATGTTACGATACCGATTTCTATAGACTCACTTAATAAACATCTTAGCGTTATAAGCAATCACTATCATTTGAGAAAAAAATTGAATATATATGACATCAGGAATTATTACGCCTATTATCTTTATGAAACATGCAGCATGTCTCTACAGGATGTTGCAGACAGATTAAGAATTAAAAAAGGGAGTGCAGCTTCTTTAGTTGAGATAAGCCAGAAGAGGATGACTAAGAGGCAGGCATAAATAAACATAATAAAATTAGTTTAAAAGGAGGCTCTAAATGAGAAAAGTTGAAGTGAAGCCATATAACGAGAAATGGCTTTCAATGTTTGAAGAAGAAGCCAATACATTGCATAAGATATTCGGACCCGAAATCATTGATATTCACCATATTGGCAGTACATCTGTAAATGGACTAAAGGCAAAGCCTATCATCGACATAATGCCAGTGGTTAGAGATATTAACCAGATCGATAGTTTTAACAAAACAATGGTCGCTATTGGTTATGAGCCAAAAGGAGAAAACGGGATTTTCCAACGTCGATATTTCCAAAAAGGAGGAGATAATCGAACACACCATGTCCACATTTATCAATTAGGCAATTCCGAAATTGATCGTCATCTTGCATTTCGCGATTACTTACGGGCACATCCAGATGCCACAAAAAAGTATGGAGACTTAAAAGAGGATCTATCCCAACGTTTTCCCTACACCATTGAATTATACATTAAAGGAAAAGAACAGCTAGTATTGGAGATCGAACAAAAAGCAGTACCGTGGTATCGAAGTTCTAGAGCGTAGATTAGATAATTTCATTATTGAAAATTTTAATTTGCAAAATGCAAATAATTAATATAAACTTACTGATGAGGTGAAAAGTCCATGGAAAACACACGTGAAATTTTTCAAACCATGACTCGACGATTTGGATTTCTCAATAAAAATTGTTGTTCAGTCGGAGGGCTGGATCTTTCATTAATACAAAGCCATATTCTCTATGAAATTGAACATCAACATAAACCTTCAATTCAACAGGTTGCAGAAGCATTAGGTACAGATATCACGACCTTTAGCCGACAAATCCAATCCTTAATCAAAATGAATTTAGTGAAAAAGACACCCGATCCGGATGACCGAAGAGTTCATATTCTCTCATTAACGACAGAAGGAACCTATATTGCTGCATCAATTGACCAACAAATTAATGCTTATTTAAATGAAATTTTCTCTCATATGAATGATTTTGAAAAAGAGACCGTCATTCGCTCTATCAAGCTGTTAAATGAAGCAATGGCAAAATCAAGTCGTTGCTGCACCTCTCCAGTGGGGTAATTCTTTTTTGAGTAATACTTGTATTTTGCAAATAATATTATTAAAAGGTGTGATTCTCGTGAACGAACCTTGGGATACCATTGTAATCGGGGGAGGGCAAGCAGGCCTTGCTTCCGGGTACTATTTACAAAAGCAAGGAATGAAATTTTTGATACTGGAAGCAAATGAGCAGGCTATCGGTTCCTGGCCTCATTATTACGACAGTCTAAAACTTTTTTCGCCAGCACGTTTATCATCGTTGCCAGGTATGAGGATACCTGGTGAAAGATCTCATTATCCATTGAGAAATGAAGTGATTCGTTATTTAAAGGACTATGCCAAAACGTTTCAATTACCTATCCGAACAAACCAACGGGTCGTAAGCGTGGAGAAAAACGATAATAGTTTTACGGTTCGTACGTTAACAGATGACATATATCAAACACGAACGATCATAAATGCGACAGGCTCTTTCCACAATCCATTTATGCCGGAAATGAAGGGAAGTGAAGTATTTCAGGGAGAAATCCTCCATTCTTCAGCGTATCGAAATCCAGATCAGTACAAACTTCAAAGAGTGGTGGTTGTTGGACGTGGTAATTCTGCTGTTCAAATTGCGATAGAGCTTTCCGAAAGCAGCTTTACTTCTTTAGCAGTTCTTCAGCCCGTTCAACTTGTAAATCAAAAAGTATTGGGGATTGATTTGCATTTTTGGTTCAGGGCAATCGGTTTAGACACCTTTCCATTCTGGCGATTTGGTAAAGAGGTTCCCATTCCGAGCTCCGTTGCCGATTTAGGTGATTATAAAGCAAGATTAGAAGCTGGAAAACCTGATCAACGAGAAATGTTCACTGCTTTTTACTCTGATGGTATTATCTGGCCGGACGGAACGAAAGAACCAGTAGATACAGTTATCTTTGCAACTGGGTATCGACCCAATTTTCCCTTCTTAAATCCTATCGGGGCGCTAGACGCTGAAGGGAAACCTTTACAGATAGCAGGCATCAGTACATCTGTTCCCGGCATTTACTATGTCGGTTTGGAAGGTCAGCGTTCATTTGCTTCTGCTACATTAAGGGGGGTGGGGCCAGACGCTCAATTTGTTGTGAGAAAGCTTCTGATTTATCTAAAGAAAATTTATTAAGTGAAATAATTCGAATTTTCTTATAAAAACATATTACAAAGGGAGAGATTTTCATGTCTGCAAATTTACCTACTGTCATAATTGGTGCTGGACCAGTAGGCCTGGCAGCAGCAGCTCATTTAAATAAGTATGGTCAAAGTTATTTAATTCTTGAGAAAGGTTCTAAAGCAGGTAGTAACATCCTTGAATGGGGGCACGTTCAATTGTTTTCCCCTTGGGAATTTAATATCGATCAAGCTGCAAAAGAATTGTTACTTCAAACAGAGTGGAAAGAGCCAGAAGCCAGCAAATTACCTAAAGGAATCGAGTTAGTAAATGAATATTTAAAACCCTTAGCAAACCTGCCGCAATTAAAAGAAAATATCATCTATCATGCAGAAGTAACAGCTATCACGAAAAAGAACATGGATAAAATCAAATCAGCTCTTCGTGATGAAGCTCCATTTGTTATCTATGCTAATGTAAATGGAATAACAAAAAAATTCGAGGCAAAAGCAGTTATCGATGCTAGTGGCACTTGGAATCATCCGAATCCACCATTTGCAGATGGTATTTGGAGAAACGAAGAACTTAAGAAAAAGGTTCATACGAACATTCCAAATGTTAAACGTAAAACAGAGCTATTCAAAAACAAACATGTTGCTGTTATCGGCAGTGGGCACTCTGCTTTAAACACGTTAATCGATCTTACAGAATTAATAGAGGAGTATCCAGATACAAAAATATCTTGGATTATACGGAAACAACAAGTACAAGAGGCATTCGGTGGAGAAGAAAATGATGAATTAGCAGCAAGAGGAGCACTAGGTTCCAAAACCCACCAAATTGTAGATAATGGCCTTGTAACAGTATTCACAGGATTTAACGTGGAAGAAATAATCGAACTAGATGGTGTTTTTACAATTGAGAGCAGTAAAGGTGTTTCTGTAAGTGAAATTGATGAAATCATTGTCAACACAGGGGCAAGACCAAATTTCACCTTCTTAAAAGAACTAAGAATTGATGTAGATCCGATAGTAGAGAGTACGACAAAACTTGCTCCACTTATTGATCCAAACCTTCATAGCTGTGGAACAGTCCGTCCTCACGGAGAAAAAGAATTGCGTCAACCGGAACAAAATTTTTACATTACAGGTGTAAAAAGTTATGGGCGAGCTCCAACATTCTTAATGGCCACAGGATACGAACAAGTCCGATCCATTGCTGCCTATATTTCAGGTGATATCGAAGAAGCTACAAAAGTGAACCTGCAGTTACCAGAAACAGGAGTATGCCGTGCTAATCCCACACCAAAACAATTACAAATTATTGGAATAAACGATGGAAGTAGTTGCTGTGGAAGCAACAGCAGTTGCTAAATATTCAAAATAGAGAGGAAGTTGTCCTCTCTATCTTCAGCAGATAATGTTAAAAAATTAGGATGGAAAGAAGGGTGTACATTGATTATTAACAGTGCTGGAGCTTTAAGGAAAGAATATTTTATTTCCTATTTGAAATTAATCATGAATGCAAGACAATGCTCTGTAGATGAAGCTAAGAACGTTACTATGAAGCGTTTATTTCAAAATAATTCTCTAAGTCTAGGGATGTTTAGTTACAGGCAGTTCCTACTAGCATATGAGGAATTAAAAGAAACCATTTAGAACCGGCATAAGTATTTACCTGAGAGAAGGTGGAAGGATCGTGTCAGAAAGGAATAATAACAAGGTTATTTCAATTGTTGCCATCGTTACCGCATTAAGCCTGCTTGGGGATTCGATGTTATATATTATCTTGCCATTATACTGGGAGCACGCAGGACTCGACTCCATATGGCAAGTTGGAATACTGCTCTCCATTAACCGATTTATAAGATTACCAATAAATCCTTTGGTAGGTTGGATCTATAAAAAGATTTCATTAAGAACCGGTCTTACAATCGCCTTAACAATCGGTGCGATTACTACACTAGGTTATGGTTTTTTCAATGGATTTATCGCTTGGGTTATTTTAAGAGGAATATGGGGGATTGCTTGGTCATTTTTTCGAATGGGTGGCCTCACTAGTGTCGCGTACTATGCTGAAAAGGGACATCGGGGAAAAGCTATGGGAACCTATAATGGCTTGTCCCGTTTAGGAAGTTTATTTGGAATGATTTTAGGAGGCATCTTCGTTCCCATTGTTGGATTAGATATTGTTGCAAGCATTTTCGGTGTCTTAACATTGGTCGGCATTCCTATTATTCTTAAAACACTAAA